>NZ_BMQE01000006.1:0-292102 GCF_014647955.1 Planomonospora antibiotica
CGTAGTTGACCGGCAGGATCGTCGGGCCGCCGCCGTCGTCGAAGGCGACCCGGCCGACGCCGCCGGGGAAGATCAGATGCAGGCACCGGTTGGGGTCGAGCTTCTCCAGCGAGGGATCGGCGGCGGCGGGGCCGCGTCCGGGCGGCAGGTCGACCGTGCCTCCCAGCAGCTCCTCCGGGCTGGTCTCCAGGGCGGCGGCCAGGCTCTGCACGGTCTCGCTGGCAGGGGAGGCCGCGGCCTCCTCCAGGTAGGCGAGGTAGCCGGAGTCGATGCCCGTCCGCCCGGCCAGCTGCTTGCGGCTGAGGCCGAGCTCCCCGCGCCGCGCGGCGACCCGCCTGCCGAGATCGGCGGAGGTCGTGGTGTGTTCGCTCATGGATTTCTCCCAGGAGGACGGAAAGCCGGGTCGGGTTCGGATTTTTCAGAGGTTCGGCGCGGACTGATCCGGATCACGTCCGGAGCTTTCCAGGGGCGGGGGCTCTAACCCGCCGAGTGCTTGACCCGGACGACGCCGGGGACGGTGCGGGCCAGCAGGTCGGCGATCCGGTCGGCGTGCTCGCCGCAGTGGCCGTGCAGCTCCGCCACACCGTCGTGGACGGAGACCTCCCAGGAGGGTCCGGAAGGATAGTGCTCGTGCAGCGCGGCGAGCACGTCGGCGCGCAGGTCGTCGTCGGAGCGGGCCAGTACGGCAAGCAGGTCGCGGCGGCTGACGATGCCGACAAGGCGGCCGTGCTCGACCACCGGCACGCTCTTGACCCTCCTGCCGACCATGAGGTCGATCAGCTCCACCGCGTCGGTGGCCGGGGTCACCGTCACCGGATCGGCGGTCATGACCTCTTCGACCAGGAACGGCACGGGCTCGCCGTGCCCCAGCACGGCGCGGGCGCTGGCCCGGGGGTCGCGCTGGAACTCCCCGCGCAGCAGGTCCATCTCACTGACGATGCCCACCAGGCGCCCGTCGGTGTCCAGGACCGGCGCGGCAGTGACATCGGCCGCGTGCAGCACCCGGACGGCCTGCCGTACCGGATCGGTAGGGCGGACCGTGATGACCTGATCGGTCATGACTTCGCGGACCAGCATGGCCACGGCTCCTTCCGGCGTTCGCTCTGCCTGCCATCCCATCATCTCCCCGGACGCCGCGCAGAGGCCGGAAGGTCCCTGTCGGCGGGGTCTTTCGGCCCTGCGCGCCGGGCGGGGAGCCGGCCGAAGACAGGCGGAAGCTCAAGGAGGCGTGGCAGGGCACGTGACAGCGCACACGACGGAGCGTGCGGCGGGAACGGGCGGCACGGCCCGTTGTGCGGGAACCCCGTGGCCGGGGACGGTCTCGGCCGGACGGCGGTTCGCCGGAATCCAGCGGACTCCTGAACCGCCTGGCCAACCCGATCGTGTGAGGGCCGGCCCGCTCCCCACCGCACGACGCGGTGGTCCTGGTGACTGTGCGGGGTCGCAGGAGCCACGGGAGATCATGGTGCCCGCTGGCCATGCTGCGGCAGGAGATCTTCCCTTTGACGATCACTGAACTGCCCGCAGAGCCGTCCACCATGACCGCGTCCCGAACCGGCCTTCTCATCACCGACGGTGACCCGTTCGAACGACCGGTAGGGGTTCACGGTCAGTGGGCGATGGTTCTCCGTGCGGTTTCCCGCTCCACGGGGCGCCGGGGTTCAGGGCCCCGCCCGCGCCGTATCCGCACGCAGTCCAGAACGCTGTGGCCGCGCGGCAGGTCGCGGTCCGTCTGGAGTCTCCGGCGTCACCGCGCTGGACCGGCCGCCCGCTCTGCCGCGAGCCCGCGCGACGGCCATGTCCTGTAAGGGTCAAGGGCCCGCCGGATCACAGCGGGACGCTCCAGCAAAGCCGGGTCCCACCCTCCTGACCTGCAGTGATCTCGCAGGAGCCGCCCAGCAGTTCGGCTCGTTCGGCGAGGTTGCGCAGGCCGCTGCGCCTGCCGTCCGGCGGCAGGCCGACACCGTTGTCCCGCACGACCAGCGTCAGCCGTTCATCGGCCGCTTCGACCGATACATCGGCTTTGGTGGCCTTGGCATGGCGCACGATGTTGGACAGCGCCTCGCGCAGTACCGCGAGCAGGTGCTCAGCGATCTCCGCGGGCACCTGATTGTCGAGGCTGCCCTCCATCCGCAGGCCTGGCATGAAGCCCAGATGCCCGCGTGCGCCCTCCACCAGGTCGACGATCTGCGCACGCAGGCCGGGCGCGGCGTCATGGCCGGACGTCTGCAGGGCGAAGATGGTGGAGCGGACCTGCCGGATCGTCTCATCCAGCTCGTTGATCGCGTGCTGGAGCCGGCTGGACGCCTCGGGCCGCTCCACCAGCCGCACGGTGCTCATCAGCGTCATCGCCACCGCGAACAACCGCTGGATGACCACGTCGTGCAGGTCCTTGGCGATGCGGTCGCGGTCTTCCAGCAGTCCCAGTCGCTCGGCGTCCTTACGGGCCTCGGCCAGCTCCAGCGCGATCGCGGCCTGCCCGGCGAACGCCGCCAGCATGCGCAGGTCGGCCTGGGTGAACGGGGTGCGGCCGGGCTTCTTGGCCAGCACCAGCACCCCGCGCACCGCCTGGGCGGCCCCCAGCGGCACCAGCAGCCCGGGACCGAACCCGGACGCGCGCAGCGGAGAGCGCGGATAGGGCAGATCCTGCAGGTTCCCGTAGACCGACGGCTCACCCCGGGAGAAGACCGCCCCCGCCGCCGATCCCTCGATGGGGAAGTCCATCTCCTGAAGCGGATCCGCCCCGGGGCCTTCGGCGATCTCCACGCGCAACATCTGCCCGCCCTCATCGGGCAGCAGGACCTGGGCCAGGTCGGCGTCGGTCATCTGCCGCGCCTGGCGGGCGATGAGGGTGAGCACCTCGTCAGGTCCGGCTCCTGACAGCAGGCTGGTGGTGACCTCCGCCGAGGCCTGCAGCCAGGTCTCGCGGCGCCGTGTCTCCTCGTACAGGCGGGCGTTCTCGATCGCGACGCCGGCGGCGGTGGCCAGTGCCACCACGATCGCCTCGTCCTCTTCGTCGAACTCCTCACCGCCGCGTTTCTCGGTGAGGTAGAGGTTGCCGAAGATCTCCTCGCGTACCCGCACCGGCACGCCCAGGAACGAGCCCATCGGCGGATGCCCGGGCGGGAAGCCGTAGGACTCCGGATGGTCGGAGATGCGCGACAGCCGCAACATCTGCGGCTCCTTGATCAGCAGGCCGAGCAGGCCGAGACCGTGCGGCCAGTGCTCGATCGCCGCGATCTCCTCCTCGCTCAGGCCGACGGGAACGAACTGCATCAGCGTGTTGTCCTCGCCCACCACGCCCAACGCGCCGTAAGAGGCGTCCACCAGGGTGGTGGCGGTGGCCACGATCCGCCGCAGCACCGTCTCCAGGTCGAGATCGCTGCCGACCGAGACGACCGCCTCCAGCAGCGCGTGCACCCGGTCGCGGGTGGCCAGCACCGCGCTCAGGCGGGTCTGCAGCTCTGCCAGCAACTCGTCCAGCCGCATGCCCGGGGCCAGGGAGCGCGACTCCTTATCCGTCATATCGGAAGTTTCGCACTAGAAACACTCCGGTGCCCACCTCCCCTACCAGGGGGCGGGCACCGGATCCGGGCCGCGGAGCGGTTCACGGGCGCTACTTCAGGATCGGGTAGCGGCGCACCAGCCCGGTGGCGCCCCACCACTTGCCGACACCGAGAGTGTCGCCCGCGTCTGCCAGGGCGAGGCCGGCCAGGACGATGGCGTAGACGATGTGGTCGTCCATGAACAACGGGTTGGTGGCCAGCGGCAGTTCGGCGGCCCACATCAGCACCAGCAGCAGGGCGCCGGTGACGGCGGCGATCCGGATGCCGAACGGCGGTCTCCATGGGCTCGTCCGGTCCCAGCGCGAACGGTCACCGCGGCAGAAGCCAGAACTCCTAGTAGAGAGGCGGGGCGACGACGACACCGACGATGTGCGCGCAGGCCAGCTCGGAGGTGACGCCGACGACGCCCTCCACTCGACCGATCCCCTCCAGCAGCCGGGTGATCTGGGACTTGTGCTCGACGACGCCGCCGACCGTCACCGCCCCGTCCCGCACTCCGATCGACACCGTCGAGGGATCGAGCCCGGCCGCACCGCGTACGACCGCCTCGATCTCCGCGCGCAGTTCCTCCACCGGACGGGTGAAGACCCGCAGCAGATCCCGCTGGTGCACCGTGCCGACGATCCGGCCGGTGACCGGATCGATCACCGGCAGTTGCTTGATCCGCCGCTCGTGCATCAGCCGGGCCGCCTCGCGGACCGGCGTGCCCGGGGTCACCGTGATCGCCGGACTGGTCATCAGCTCGGCGGCGGTGACACCCGCGGCCTTGCGCTGCTCCTGCCGGCGCCTCTCACCCTTGAAGATCGTGACGCCGTGCCGTACCTCATCGACCTCCTTGAGCAGGAGGTCGTCTTCCGACACCACGCCCACCGGACGTCGGTCGGCATCGAGCACCGCGACCGCGCCGACCGCGAAGCGCTTCATCGCCGCGAGAATCTCCGTGAAGGGAGCATCCAGCCGCACCGCGATCGCCACCCGGCCCATCACATCCTTGACTTCGATAGCCATGGCGCTCTCCTCTCACTTCACGCGGCCGAAAACGGCCACGACCTGACGCCGATCCTCCGGGAGCGGACTGCCGGGGTGATGCCCGGATGTGAGCCGCCCCGGCGAAACTCGTCCATACCCTCATCGTCCGGCGTGGGCGCTATCCCCGGGCAGGGCGGAACGTCCTACGGGCGGGGGACCTCCTGCCCCGCCGACCGGGCCGTCCGGCCATCGGGGGCGTGGGTGGCGCGTGGCCTGTCGGTGGGCGTGTCCGTCCGCCGCCTCATCCGCGGGGAGAGCGCCACCGGCCTCATCATCGGCGCCGTCATGGCGCCGGCCTTTCCGCCCTTCGCCTGCTGTACGGCGATGGCCAGGTGGCGCTGACCGCGGACATCTCCTTGTTCGCCACCTGCTCGGTGGCCTCGGTACCGGCCATCGCCGCTCGGCCTCCTCGGCCGCGGCCCTGCCTTCGGTTCCGGCCGCTGGAAACGGTGCTTCAGGACTTGGTCTCCATCACCGTCCACCTGCTCACCGCGATGTCGCTCGTCGGCTGACCTCT
The DNA here is from genome assembly GCF_014647955.1 of Planomonospora antibiotica. NCBI lineage: Bacteria > Bacillati > Actinomycetota > Actinomycetes > Streptosporangiales > Streptosporangiaceae > Planomonospora > Planomonospora antibiotica. Next base: position 5,113 of record NZ_BMQE01000006.1, read on the forward strand.
CCGCTGGCGAAGAGGTCAGCCGACGAGCAGAAACCGGGTCCGGCCCCGGAGGTCACCGGGGCGGGACCACCGCCAGAGGGCGGAGCGCATGGTGCAGCAGCGAGTGGCTGACCGAACCCAGCAGCAGGCCGGTCAGGTCCCCGCGCCCGCGCGAGCCCACGACCAGCAGGCCCGCCTCGGCCGAGGCGTCCTTGAGCACGTCCACCGGGTGACCGTTGACCGCCTCCGCAGTGACCTTGACATCCGGGTAACGCTCGCTCCAGCCGGCCAGTGCCTCGGCCAGCATCCGCTGTTCGTCGCCCTCCTGCCGCTCGGCGCTCTCCAGCAGGTGCGGCGCGCCTTCGATGACGGGTCCGCTCCAGGCGTGCACCGCCCGCAGCTCGACCCCGCGCGCCGACGCCTCAGCGAAGGCGAAGGCCAGCGCCTCCGCTCCCGCCGGTGAACCGTCGACCCCGACCACCACCGGACCATCCACCGCGGGCTGCTCCTGCCCGGCGGGCGCGGCGCGGACCACGGCCACCGGGCAGGCGGTGTGCCCGCACACACCCAGCGCCACCGACCCCACCAGCATGCCCAGGAAGCCGCCCAGCCCGTGACTGCCGACCACCAGCAGCTCCGCCTGTCCGGCGGCCTCGATCAAGCCCTGCCGCGGATCACCCGGCAGCAGCAGCGGCTCCACCTCCACCGACAGGCCCTCGGCGCGGGCCCGCTCCACTCCCTGGGCCAGCAGATCGGCGGCGCCGTCGCGCATCCACCGCCCCACATCGGCGTGCGGCACGTCCTCGGGCATCTCGAACGCCCAGGCCGGCATGACGTGCACGATGCGCAGCCGCGCACCGCGCAGCCCGGCCTCGCGCACCGCCCAGCCCACCGCCCCCAGGCCGGCCTGCGAGCCATCGACCCCTACCACGATCATGATTCCTCCTGCGTATATGCGGGCCGTTCACGAAGTCGTGAACGAGACGTCCCTGTCTTCCTTCGTCACCACGCGGGCGTCGGGCCCCGGGAATACGAGGCCCTCGTGCTCATCGTCCACCCAGCGCACCACGTAGGGCGGAGTGCCGTCAGGATCACGCAGTCCCATGATCACACCGATCCGCCGGACGCCGGCACCGTGGGTGCCCTCGACGACCAGCCTGTCGCCTGCCGCTGCTTTCATGACGAGGCCCTCTTCCCGGTCGTGATCCGTCATCGGATGAACTCCGCCAGACGGCGTGCTCCACCTTCCGCCTCCATCGTCCAGCCGACCTCGCACCCGCCACAGAGGCGACTGCAGGGAGATATCCGGGCACAGAGACCTTGTCTCAAGACCGCTTCCACGGTTCAGGTACCGGCAGATCGGCAAGCGGTCACACCCGGTCGAGAAGACCGGCAGGAACTGCGTCTCCTGCTGCGGGCCGAGCCCGGCGTGCAGCGCCGTACCCGGACTGTGGCATCGGTCTCGCCATTGAAAGCCTGCAAGGAACGGCAGACGCAGGGACAGGCCGGGCAAGACCGGTGACCCCGCTCCGCGGGCCCGCTCGTCAAAAGGGTGAACGGGCCCGGGGAACCTGCGGTCTCAGGCGCGTGGCGAGCGGACCACGGCCACGGTGCCGCGAGCGTGGTGCAGAACGCCCCGGCTGACCGAGCCCAGCGCCAGCGACCCCAGGGTTCCCCGGCCGTGGGAGCCCACGACGACCAGGTCCGCTCCTTCCGACGCCGCGGTCAGCGCCTCGACCGGATGTCCGGACCGGACGTCCTCGATCACCTTCACCTGCGGATACGTCTGCCGCCACGAGGCGAGCTTGTCTGCCACGACCTGGTACTGAGCCCTGCGGATCTCATCCATGTCGTAGACGATCTCCGGGGCGTAGGCGTGCACCGGTGCCTGCCAGACGTAAAGGGCCCGCAGCGTGGCGCCGCGCAACGCGGCCTGCTCGAAGGCGTAGGCCAGCGCGGGGTCGCACTGCGGGGAGTCATCGATGCCGACGGCGACCTCTGCGTGAGAGGTCCGGGGACCGGCGTGGACGACGATCACCGGCCCGCGGGCGTGCCCGGCCACATGCGTGCTCACCGAGCCGAGCACGGCTCCGGCGAACCCGCCCAGCCCTCTGCTGCCGACCACGACCTCGGTGGCGCCGGCGGCCTGGTCGCGCAGGACCACCGCAGGCGCGCCTTCGATCATCTGGGTGGTGACCTCGACCTCGGGTCGGCGCTCTCGGACGAGGGCCTCGGATTCGGCCAGGACCCGCTCCGCGTTGCGGATCAGGGTGTCCCCCCACTCCCGGACGGAGAACCTCGGGATGTCGTACGGCGAGCGGTCCAGGGCGAAGACGATGCGCAGCGAAGCGCGCACGCGCGCCGCGTCGTCGGCGGCCCATTCCACGGCGGCGGAACCGGCGACCGAACCATCGGTGCCCACGATCACGGGATCGGACATGGTCGTTCTCCTTCGCTTCCTTGCTTTCCTGCCATCTCAGCGTCCTCGGGGGGAGGCGACCAGGGCCGGTCGGCCCATGACCGCGGGTCCATCGGCCGTAGTCTCCGGCCCGGCCGGCACGGACACTGAGGGCATGGACGATCCGTCCGTGCGTGACGACGGGATCGAGCCGGACGCGGTCACCCGCGTCCCGGCGCATCCCGGACCTGAGCAGAGGAGCGACGATGGCCCGCCAGATCGCCATGACCTACCAGCCCCCGTCCACGGTGGGCCTCGAAGCCCGCATCCACGACCTGGAGATCCGCCTTGCCCACCTCACGGACCTGGTCGAGACACTGATGCATGAGCCAGAGCCCCGCTCCTGACCAGAGGGGCCTACCGGCGCCCGGACCCGGCCGGACGCCGGAACCCGAAACGGAGGAAGTCTTACAGCCGTCATCGCCTCCTGCGCTCTCAGACCGCTGGAGGGTGAACCGGACGACCCACCACCTGCCGGACGCGGATCGACGTCCACGGTGGGGTGATCAGCCGGTTCACCGGCTACGTGGACCTGCGGGAAGCGCCCGCTGCAGGCCTTGCCCGGCGGCCAGCCAGTCCTCCCGCTCGTTTCCGGTCGTGGTGAGCAGCACCGCGACGCCCGGCGAGCCGGACACGGACCGCGCGTAGCCCCAGGGCATGCCGTGGGCGTAGTCCCGCTGAGCGAAGGAATCGGAGGAACCGTCCTGGCGCCCGTCAACTCACTGGTATGCATGGCGCACCTCCCGGATCCTGGGTTTTCAGGTATCCGGCGAAGGCCGGCGGGCCGCCCCAGCGGTGATCGGCGCGTTCACTTCGGCCGGGCGCCGGGCCTCCGCCGGCACCCGGCCCTCTCGGGCATGACGCCGGGTGGGTTCCTACGTGATCCGGTGGGCGTTGGCCTGCCGTGCCGTGGCCAGCGCCGTACCCCAGTAACGTGCCCGGTCGGTCTCCCCCTCCAGGAGAGGGCCGGGCGTGCCGGAGACGTAGAAGCTCTGCGAGCCGGACAGGATCGCGAACCCCTTCCTGCGCAGGCGTTTGTCAGCGCCGTGCCGGGCCGATCCGGGGACCCAGGGGTTCTTGACCCGGGTGTCGAACGCCGCGGCGGCCACGGCCGGTACATGATCGTCCAGAGTGGCGAGCCATTCGCGCAGCCCCCGCCCCTTGGACACCAGGCCGGCGGGGGTCTGCTGGGCGGCCGACTGCCGGGTGGCGGGCCGGCTCATGCCGAAGGCGTGAGTGGGTGCGCCGACGACGAGCAGGTCCACGTCGCCGGGGACGGTCGCCGGAGCGTCACCGACCTCGATGAGGTCCACCCGCATGTGGGTGGCCAGGCCGTCGGCGACGGCTTCGGCGATCGCCTGGGTGTTGCCGAACATCGATTCGAAGACCACGAGCGCGCGCATCAGGATCATCTCCTTCTCCATGGACGCTCGGCAGGGGCGGGGATCGGGGGCGGTCCCCGCCCCTGCCGGTCGTCTTGAGCATCTCGCTCGCCGGTGCGCGGGTGAAGGGGCCTACGACCACCGCGGCGGGGACCAAAGGCCCGGCGCGCGAGCGGGCAGGCGATCACCGGATGAGTCCCGGGCACAGAGACGTGCTGCACTCCGGCACTCTGCAGAGGACCGTATGGCGCGATCCGGGACCGCTACGCGCGGGCCTGCGGCCAGCGGGGGCGGGCGATGCGCAGCAGGTCGCACAGGAACGGGGTGGCCAGGCCCGCGGCCAGCGCCATGGCCCAGCCCAGTGGAGGCAGCGTCGTCAGGGCCAGCAGCGCGCCGAGCGCGGGCACCAGCGTCACCAGGATCTGGAGCGCTCCGGTGGCGGCGACCGCGGTCAGCACCGCGCGCCCGCGCCACCAGCCGTGCTCGAAGGTCCAGTGTCGGGCGCGGGTGACGTAGGCCAGGGTGAGCCGCGCGAAGACCAGGGCCAGCACGGCCTGGGTGCGGACCTGCTCGTCACTCCAGCCCAGGTGGCGCGCGGCCTCGACGGCGGCGAAGACGAGCGCGCCGATGAGCAGGGCTCGCGCCGCGATGCGGGTGATGACCGGCCGCGACAGCAGGCCGCCGCGGCGGGGGCGCAGCGCGAGCGGGTCGCCGGCGGGCCGGTCGAGGCCCAGGGCGATCGCGGGGATGCCGTCCAGGACCAGGTTGATCCAGAGCAGGTGGACCGGGAGCAGCGGCACGACCAGGTCGGGCCAGAGCAGCAGGCCGGTCAGCACCAGGAAGATCTCGGCGAGGTTCCCGGTGAGCAGGTAGCCGATCATCGAGGCGACGTTGTGGTGCAGTCGGCGGCCTTCGCGGATGCCGGTGACGATGGTGCCCAGCTCGCCGTTGGTGACGACGACGGCGGCGGCCTCGCGGGCCACGTCGGTGCCCTCGTCTCCGGCCATGGCCACGCCGACGTCGGCGTGGCGCAGCGCAGGCGCGTCGTTGACGCCGTCACCGGTCATGGTGACGATCTCGCCGTGCTCGCGCAACGCGCGTACCAGGTCGAGTTTGGTGGCCGGATCGACGCGGGCCAGTACCCCGGCCTCGCGCAGCAGCGCGGCTCGATCCGCGCCGTCCGTGCCCGCGCCGTCCAGCGAGGTGCCGGTGACGACCGGGTCGGGTTCGATGCCGACGTCGGCGGCGACGGCGCGGGCGGTGTCGGCGTGGTCGCCGGTGACCATGACGACGCGGATGCCTGCGGCGCGGCAGTCGGCGACCGCTTGGCGGGCCGAGGGGCGGATCTCGTCGCTGAGGGCGACCAGTCCGGCCGGGGTCAGCCCGGTGGCGTCGAGGTCGTCCGTGCCTGCGTCCGCGGCACCGGAACCGGTGGTGGCAGAGCCCGAGGGGTCGGCGGCCAGGCCCACCGTCCCGGTGGCCAGGGCGAGCACCCGCAGGCCGCGGCGGGCCAGCTCGGGTACGGCCGCCGCCAACCGGTCCACCTCCGGGCCGGGCGTGCAGCGGGCGAGGACCACTTCGGGGGCTCCCTTGACGGTCAGCAGCGGTCCGCCGCCGGCGGTGGTGATCACGGTCATGGACCGGGTCTCGGCGTCGAAGGGGCGCTCGGCCAGCCGCTTCTCGCCAGGCGGCAGCCGTACTCCGTGGGCGGTGGCGGCGGTCTGCAGAGCGACGTCGACGGCGTCGCCGAGGCCGTCGCGGGCGTCGTTGCAGCGCAGCGCCGCACGCCACAGTTCGGCGGCGGGCCCGGCCTGGTCGGTGACGGCAGGAACGGTCACCTGGTCGGCGACGGCCAGGCGCCCGGTGGTCAGGGTGCCGGTCTTGTCGGTGGCGATGACGGTGGTCGCCCCCAGCGCCTCGATCGCCGAGAGTTTGCGGACAATGACGCCGAGCCTGGCCATGTGCTGCGAGCCCAGGGCCATGGCGGTGGTCACCGCCGCGGCCAGGCTTTCGGGGACCGCGGCGATGGCCAGGGCGACCCCGGCCAGGATGATGTCCAGTAGCGCGGCCTGCCCCTGGCTGACGCGGGTCAGCCCGATCAGCACCATCACGGTGCCTGCGGCCAGGGCCAGGACGCCGATGCGCCGGGAGGCCTGGGCGAGTTCCCGTTCCAGGGGTCCCTTGCCGCCGCCTTCCAGCGCGGTGGCGATGCGGCCCATCTGCGTGTCGGCGCCGGTGCGCTGCACCAGCGCGGTCCCCGAGCCGCGCACGATCAGGGTGCCGGAGAACAGCTCCCCTTTCCGGTCGCCGAGCGGGGTGCCGTCCTCGGCGGGCTCGGTGGGGTGTTTGTTCGCCGACAGGGACTCTCCGGTGAGCATGGCCTCGTCGGCGGCCAGGGCGCCGGCGGTCAGGACGCGGGCGTCGGCGGGGACGCGGTCCCCGGCGGCGAGTTCGATGACGTCTCCGGGCACGACCTCGGCGGCGGGGATGCGCTGCAGCACGCCGTCACGGCGTACCTTGGCCATCGGCGCGGTGAGCGTGCCCAGCGCGCGGACCGCCTGGTCGGCCCTGGTCTCCTGGCTGACCCCGATGACGACGTTGACGAGCAGGATGGCGACGATGGCCGCGCCCTCGGGGACCTCGCGCAGCACCACAAGAGTGACCAGACCGGCGATGAGCAGCAGGACCGACAGCGGATCGGCGAGCTGGCGGACCGCGCGGGCAATCAGGGTGGGCGGCTGGGGCTGCGGCAGCGCGTTGGGCCCGTGCTCGGTCAGCAGCCGCGCGGCGGCCTCCTGCGAGAGCCCAGGCGAAACATGCACATCGACGTCTTCCATGTGCCCAGTAGATCAACGGAGGAGACGGCGGGACCTGGACCGAAGGGCACCTCCCGGCGGGACTTTCGTCCCCTCGGCCCGCAGCGGGAAAGCCCGATCCGCCGACGGACCGATCGCAGCCTCCCACCCCGCACGGCCGTGACCGACGACCGCACCGCGCCAGGACCTTCGCCCCTGCCTCACCCGGCCGCCGGGGTGGAGGCTCGGAGACGAGATCGAAGCAGAACGAAGGAGATCCACGACCATGAACATGCGCGCCGCCGTCGTCACCGCGTTCGACCAGCCCTTGGAGATCCGGGAGATCCCCGTCCCCGAGCCGGAGGCTCACCAGGTCCTGGTCCGCATCGAGGCCAGCGGCCTGTGCCACACCGACATCCACGCCGCCCACGGCGACTGGCCCGTCAAGCCGGCGCCGCCCTTCACTCCCGGCCACGAGGGTGTCGGCGTCATCGAGAAGGTCGGCTCAGCGGTCACCGGACGCACCGTCGGCGAGCGCGTGGCCATCCCCTGGCTGGGGTACGCCTGCGGCACCTGCGAGTACTGCGTCAGCGGCCGCGAGACCCTGTGCGAGTCCCAGCAGAACACCGGCTACGCCCTCAACGGCGGCCACGCCGAGTACGCCGTCGCCCACGCCGACTACGTCGTCGGAGTCCCCGACGGCGTCTCCCCCGCCGAGGCCGCCCCACTGACCTGCGCGGGCGTGACCACCTACAAGGCCGTCAAGGTCTCCGGCCTGCGCCCGGCCGAGCGCGCCGCGATCTTCGGCATCGGCGGCCTGGGCCACCTCGCTCAGCAGTACGCGCAGATCTTCGGCGCCGAGACCATCGCCGTCGACATCACCGCCGACAAGCTCCGCCTGGCCGAGGAACTGGGCGCCGCCCACACCGTCAACGCCGCCACCGGCGACCCGGTCACCGAGATCAAGGCCCTCGGCGGGGCCGACGTGGCGATCGTGCTGGCCGCCAGCCCGCGCGTGCTGGAGCAGGCCCACGCCTGCCTGCGGCGCGGCGGACGGCTGGTGCTGGTCTCCCTGCCCAAGGACAACACGATGAGCCTGCCGGTCTTCGAGACCGTACTGGGCGGCATCAGCGTGATCGGCTCCATCGTCGGCACCCGCGGCGACCTGGCCGAGGTCTTCCGCCTGCACGCCTCGGGGCGGACCAAGGTGATCTACGAGACCCGCAAGCTGGAGGAGATCAACGAGGCATTCGGCGAGGTCCTCGACAGCACCGTCCCGGCCCGGCTGGTCTTCGAGATGTGACCGTGCCCCCCTGTCGAGTACGGCCGGCAGCCGCAGCTGCCGGGCCGTACCGCTTCGCCATGATCCCGCAAGGCCCTCGAAGCCGACACCGGCGGCCCTGCAGCCGGTTCTCCGGATCTTTCACCCCTGGAGAGGCTCACCACCGCGGACATGGCGTCGAAGACGAACCCGAGGAGACCATGATGGACAGAGCACCGAAGTCCTCCGCCCGGACCGGGCTGCTGATCGTCGGCGTCGCTGCGGCGGCCTACCCGCTGCTGCTGCGCAGACGGTGCCTGACCTGGGGTGCCACCGCCGAGGAGGCGGAAAGCTCGCTGCCCGGAGACGAGCTGCTGCCGGATCCCGGCCTGGTCGCCACCCGCGCCGTCGCCATCGACGCACCACCCGGCGCGGTCTGGCCGTGGCTGGTGCAGATGGGCAGCGGTCGCGGCGGCGCCTACACCTACGACTGGATCGAGAACCTCTTCGGTCTGGACATGCACAGCGCCAACGAGGTCCTGCCGCAGTTCCAAGGCCTCAAGACCGGTGATGTCCTTCCTTTGGGGACGACCGGCCCGCGAATGCGCGCGGAGGTCATGGAGCCGGAACAGGCGCTGGTGTTCCGATCGGAGGACGGTAACTGGGTGTGGGCCTTCATACTCCGCTCCGACGGTGAGACGACCAGGCTCGTCAGCCGCAACCGGATCGCGACTCCGGACGCCGGTCTGCTCGGGCGGCTGGTCAACCTGCTGATCATGGAGCCGGGCAGCCTCATCATGGAACGCAAGATGCTGCTGGGGATAAAAGAGCGGGCTGAACGCCTGGCTCGCACCGGATGACCCTGTCGATCTGCTGCCGGTCACGGCGTGCGAGAAGCGTCCGCGACCCCGTCACGCCACAAGCCATCTCGCGACGTTCGCGGCAGGCCGGTGGCCTGCCGCGGGTGAGCACGCCGCAGATACCGGCCACCCCCGGCCGCCGGTTACCGCTCCGCGGCCATGCGCGCGGTCATCTCCACCAGTCGGCCGGATAGCCTCGTGCTTCCTCCCGGGGTCGGGCTCTGATCTCACCGTCCGGCGCCGCGACCGGTCGCCGTAGGGACCAAGGACCCCCCGGAGCGGTGCGATGTCCCGGCGCTGGAGGACTTCCGGCTCTGCCCGCGCAACCGCGAACGCAGTGGAATGAGAGGACCCCCGCCCCTCAAGGAGGACACGATGCGCGTCAAGGTCAGCGAGGTCATGACCCACAAGGTGGCGTCCGTCAACGGAGCCACGCCGTTCAAGGACGTCGCCGAGATGCTCATCGCCCACGGCATCAGCGCGGTCCCCGTCGTCGACGCCGGCGACCATGTCATCGGCGTCGTCTCCGAGGCGGATCTCCTGCACAAGGAGGAGTTCAAGGAGCAGTTCTACCGGGAGGGCTACCGGCAGCCGCTGCGCGCCCGGCTGCGTCACCGGCTCGCCCAGGAGAAGGGCCGGGGCAGGGACAAGGCACGCGGGGAGACCGCGGCCGAGCTGATGACCTCCCCCGCCGTGACCGTCCGCTCCCAGTCCGCAGTCGTGTACGCGATGCGGCTGATGGACGAGCACGGCGTCAAGCGCCTGCCGGTCGTCGACGAGCACGGGACGCTGGAGGGCGTCGTCAGCCGTCAGGATCTGCTCAAGGTCTTCCTCCGATCGGATGCAGCCATCACCGAGGAGATCGAGAAAGACGTTCTGGGCCACTCCTTGTGGGTCGACACCTCCCGGGTGAAGGTCGCCGTGCACCGGGGCGTGGTGACGCTGACCGGACGCATGGACCGGCGCAGCGAGGCGGAGATCGCCGCGCGCATGGCACTGCGGGTCAACGGCGTGATCGACGTCGTCGACGAGGTCCAGTGGAACGAGGACGACACTACGGCCTGGACGAGCCGGTAGCACCCGTACGGCTTGCGGCCCCTGTGACAGGGGCCGCAAGCCGTACGGGTACGGGCCTCGCAGGTACGGGCCGGCTGCTCCCAGATCGGCATGGCCGCGACGTCGGCCGTCCCAGGAAGACGTACACGGCGATTCGGTCCCGGCACCCCGCAGACCGCCCAGCCGATGCGGCGAGCTCACAGGCCGCGGCGATGGCCGCATCTCCGAGCCGGATTCGCGGCCTCCCCCTCCGCAGATGTCATCTGCATGGTCTCGTGCCGTCTCCCACTGGGGCAGCGCCTTGCGCTGCCGGGCCAGGGGACTTTCGGTCCTTTCCCGCTCACGATCCCCCTGAAGGCCGGAGGCAGGCGGGCGAAGGAGGAAGTGATGAACACGTTACCGCTGGTCGTCGGCCCGTGAAATGGTCGGGGTCACCATATGTGGGGTAAAGGCTCCGGGTGGCCGTGGGGATCGCTCACGATGCCGGCGTGGACCGGCGTGGACCGGCGTTGTCGCACTGGCGATCTGGTTGGTCGTCCGCGCCGTCGCCGGCACCCGGCCACTGCGGCCGACCGAGCGTTCCGGGGCCCGGGTGTCCGATCCAGGGCGGAGGTCGCGACGGTAAAGGACCTTCGGCCCCAGCGGATCACCGGCAACCCGACGAAGGTTAACGGTGAGCGCCCGAGAAAGCGGACCTCAGACCGCGACCGGCGCCGATCGGGGATGTGGACGACGCCAAGGCCGCACACCATCTGGCCCTTCGTCCACCCCGGCAGGACCGAGGGAGAACAGCGCATGAGCATGCAGGCACGCACCAAGTCCCGGGAACTACGCGACGCCCGGGCCGCCGCCGGACGCCGCCAGAAGAAACGCAACCGCGCGATCGCCGCAGGCGGCGGGGTGATCATCGGCTGTCTGCTGATCGCCATCGTGGTCAGCCTGATCAACGCGGCGGGCAGCGAGGGCTCCCGGATCACCGCGGCATCGCAGGACAAGGCCGTCGCTCCGGCGATCGCCACGGCCGCAGGAGCCCTCGCCGTCGGCGACGCCGCCGCCCCGGTGAAACTGGAGGTCTACCTCGACTACATGTGCCCGTTCTGCGGGCGCTTCGAGCAGGCCAACAGTACCGAGCTGGATCGCCTGGTCGCCGACGGCACGGTACGGCTGGAGCTGTACCCGTTGGCGTTCCTGGACCGGATGTCCAGCGGGTCGAAGTATTCGACCCGGACCGCCAACGCGATCGCCACCGTCGCCGACCGGGCACCCGGCGCGTTGCCGGCCTTCAACACCGCGCTGTTCGCCCACCAGCCCGCCGAGGGCAGCAGCGGCCTGTCCGATGACGAGATCGCCGCCCTGGCCCGGAATGCCGGTGTGCCGCAGGACGTCGCAGACGCTTTCACTGACCGGCTCTTCCAGCCGTGGGTCGAGACCTCGACGGCCGCGGTGTTCGAGACGGGGATCGAGGGCACACCCACCGTGAAGATCAACGGTGAGGTGTTCACCGGCGACCTGTACACCGCCGGGCCGCTGACGGCGGCCGTCACCGCCGCCAAGGGCAAGTGATGGCTGTGCTCCTGGCCCGCCTGCACGGGCTGCGGCACTCGAACGCCTGGCTTTTCGGGACCATGCTGGTGTCGGCGTGCCTGAGCCTGGCCGCCTCCTTCGTGCTGTCGGTCGACGCGCTGCGCCTGGCCGCCGACCCCGGCACCAGCCTGTCGTGCAACATCAACGCCGTCATCAGCTGCGGCACGGTCGCCACCTCCTGGCAGGCCCAGCTGTTCGGATTCCCCAATGCCTTCTTGGGACTCGTCGCCGAACCGGTAGTGATCACCATCGCCGTTGCGAGCCTGGGCCGGGTGCGCTTCCCGCGCTGGTTCATGTTCGCCGCCCAGGTGGTCTACACCCTCGGCGTGATCTTCGCGTACTGGCTGTTCTCCCAGTCGATGTCCGCCATCGGCGCGCTGTGCCCGTGGTGCCTGCTGGTGACGGTCTCCACCACCCTGGTGTTCGCCACACTGACGCATGTGAACATCCGCGATGGCAACCTGTTCCTGCCGTCCCGCGCGCAGGCGGCGGCCGCGCGCTTCATCGACGCCGACCTGGACGCCATCGCCGTCGCCATCTGGATCCTGGTCCTGATCCTGGCGGTCGTGACGAAGTACGGCGCCGCCCTGTTCGGATAACCGGGCCGGCTGATGTCCCCGAGCTCGGCGAAGACGCCCCACGATGTGACGGCGGGCACATGTCCTTGCGCGAGCCCGAGGACATGCCGCCCTCCCGCCGACGCACCGAGTGGCTCTACGACCCGCACGCCCGCCACAGCCTCAACCGCGGTGCCGGCTGGAGCGGCGACAAGGTGCACTCCGGTGTGGCCACCACCGCCGCCAGCGCCACCATCGTCAAGAAGGCGTCCGTGGCAGCGCTGGACCGGCACGCCGAGCTCGCGGGCCTGGCCGTGGAGGAGACCGGCCGCGGCGTCTTCGAGGACAAGGCGGTGAAGAACATCTTCGCCTGCGAGCACGTCACGCACAGCATGGCTGATCTCAAGACGGTGGGGGTCGTCTCCCGAGACGAGATCAGCGGAATCGTGGAGATCGCCGATCCGGTCGGCGTCGTCTGCGGCGTCACCCCGGTCACCAACCCCACCTCCACCACGATCTTCAAGGCGTTGCTGGCGCTCAAGACCCGCAACCCGATCGTCTTCGCCTTCCACCCGTCGGCGCAGCGCTGCAGCGCCGAGGCCGCGCGGATCGTCCGCGACGCCGCCGTCGAGGTCGGCGCCCCCGAGCACTGCATCCAGTGGATCACCGAGCCGTCCCTGGAGGCCACCTCCGCGCTCATGCACCACGAGGGGGTCTCAACCATCCTCGCCACCGGTGGGAACGGCATGGTCAGGGCCGCCTACTCGGCCGGCAAGCCCGCCCTGGGGATCGGTGCCGGGAACGTCCCGGCCTACATCGAGCGCAGCGCCAAGCTGCGCCGCGCCGTACACGACGTGGTGCTGTCCAAGACGTTCGACCACGGCATGATCTGCGCCTCCGAGCAGGCGGTCATCCTCGACCACGAGATCTACGACGCGGCGCTCACCGAGTTCCGCAGGCTGCACGCCCACGTCGCCACCCCCGAGGAGAAGGCGAAGCTGGAGGAGTTCGTCTTCGGTGCGGCCGCGGGCGGCGAGGGCTGCTCGGGCGCGAGGCTCAACCCCGACGTGGTCGGCCGCTCCCCGCAGTGGATCGCCGCACAGGCCGGCTTCGCCGTCCCCGGCGACACCTCCGTGATCCTCGTCCCGGTCGACGCGGTCGGCCCGGCCGAGCCGCTGACCCGGGAGAAGCTCTGCCCCGTGCTGGCCGTGCTGCGCGCCTCCTCGCGCGAGGAGGGCCTGACGTACGCCGAGCGGATGGTCGAGTTCCACGGGCTCGGGCACAGCGCGGTCGTCCACACCGAGGACGCCGCCCTCGCCGAGGAGTACGGCCGGCGCGTCAAGGCGGTCCGGGTGATCTGGAACGCCCCGGCCTCCCAGGGCGGCATCGGCGACATGTACAACGCGTTCCTGCCCTCGCTGACCCTGGGCTGCGGCAGCTACGGCCACAACTCGGTGTCGGACAACGTCACCGCCGTCAACCTGATCAATATCAAGCGCATCGGGCGGCGCAACAACAACCTGCAGTGGTTCAAGATCCCCGCGAAGATCTACTTCGAACCGAACGCGATCCGCTACCTCGCCGACATGCCGGACGTGCACCGGGTGACGGTCGTCACCGACGCCGTGATGACCCGGCTGGGCTACGTCGACCGGATCCTCGACGTGCTGCAGCGCCGCGGCGAGCGGGTCGCGCTGCAGATCGTCGACGACGTGGAGCCGGAGCCCAGCGTCGCGACGGTGGACCGGGGCGCCGAGCTGATGCGCTCCTTCCGGCCGGACACGATCATCGCGCTGGGCGGCGGCTCGGTGATGGACGCGGCCAAGGTGATGTGGCTGCGCTACGAGCACCCGGAGGTGGTGTTCGCAGACATGAAGGAGAAGTTCTTCGACATCCGCAAGCGCGCCTTCCGCTTCCCGGCGCTCGGCGGGCGCGCCCGCCTGGTGTGCGTGCCCACCACCTCGGGCACCGGCGCGGAGGTGACGCCGTTCGCGGTGATCACCGACGACGTCACCGGCAAGAAGTACCCGCTGGCCGACTACGCGCTCACTCCCAGCGTCGCCATCGTCGACCCGGTGCTCGCGGCCGACCTGCCGCGCGTGGTCACCGCCGACAGCGGCTTCGACGCGCTCACCCACGCCATCGAGTCCTACGTGTCGGTCTACGCCAACGATTTCACCGACGGCCTGGCCCTGCAGGCGGTCAAACTCGTCTTCCGCCACCTGGAGCGGGCGGTGAAGCACGGCGCCGCCGACCCGGAGGCCCGGGAGAAGATGCACAACGCCGGCACGATCGCCGGCATGTCCTTCGGCAACGCCTTCCTCGGCATCGTGCACGCCATGTCGCACACCCTGGGGGCCACCTTCCACGTGGCGCACGGATGCACCAACGCGCTGCTGCTGCCGCACGTGATCCGCTACAACGGCACCGTACCGTCGAAGCTGTCGGGCTGGCCGAAGTACGAGGACTACCGGGCCCCGGAGCGCTTCTGCGAGATCGCCCAGGCACTGGGCCTGCCCGCCGCGACCCCGGCGGAGGGGGTGGAGTCCCTCGCGGCGGCCGTGGAGCGGTTGCGCGACGCGGTCGGCATCGAGCCGTCGTTCCAGCGGATCGGCGTCGACGAGGAGGCGTTCCTGGACTCGCTGCCGCAGCAGGCGATGAACGCCTACGAGGACCAGTGCGCCCCCGCCAACCCGCGCATGCCGATGCTGGCGGACATGCAGGACCTGATGCGGGCCGCCTACTACGGCCGCCGCAGCGACGATGCAGAACGCACCATGTGACGGGGCAACTCCAAGCAACCGGTGTCCGTGGGTCCACACTTCGGGGTGAGGACCCGTCGTACAGGTCGGTCCGGAACCGGAACAATACGGTCAGTGGCTCGACGTGGGCGGTGTTGTCCAGCGGACTCACCTTCACGGCCTTGGTGTGATCATTGGCGTCTCGACAGCGCGCATGATCGCCCCAAGGCCGTACCCGTGTCCGCCGAACGGAGAGATCTCAGAAGTCGATCAGCGAGACGGTCGAGGGCGCAGGTTAAAGATCGAGCTCAGCCGCCGGCCCGTCCTCGACGGCCCGCTGCGCCGCTCGGCCGCGCAGGCGCGCGTTGAGCCGTGCGGCCTGCCGCGTGAGGTGGTCGCGTTCGGGGAGGCTGGGCGCCGCTCGGGCGGCTTCGGCGTACAGCCGCGCCGCCGTCGCCGGGTCGCCGTCGCGCTCGTGGAGGTACGCCGCGACGGCGGCGTGGCGGGGCAGCGCGGGATCGAGTCCCGCCAGCGCGGCCAGGCCGGCCCGCGGGCCGTCGGCCTCGCCGACCGCGACGGCCCGGTTGAGGCGGGCCACCGGGCTGCCGGTGAGACGCACCAGTTCGTCGTACCACTCGACGATCTGCACCCAGTCGGTCTCCTCGGCCGTCCGGGCGTCGGCGTGGAGCGCGGCGATGGCCGCCTGGGCCTGGAACTCGCCCAGGCGGTCGCGGGCCAGGGCCGCCTGGAGCACGCCGACGCCCTCGGCGATCAGGCGGGTGTCCCACCGGCCGCGGTCCTGCTCGGCGAGGGGCACGAGCCTGCCGCCGGGGCCGGTCCGTGCCGGACGCCGCGCGTGGTGCAGCAGCATGAGCGCGAGCAGTCCCGCCGCCTCGGGGTGGCCGATCGCGGCCGCCAGCCGCCGGGTGAGCCGGATCGCCTCGGCGGCGAGATCGACGTCGCCGGAGTAGCCCTCGTTGAAGACCAGGTAGAGCACGCGCAGCACCGTGGCGACGTCGCCGGGCCGGTCGAACCGGACGCCCGCGACGGTCCGCTTCGCCCTGCTGATGCGCTGGGCCATGGTCGCCTCCGGCACGAGGTAGGCCTGCGCGATCTGGCGCGTGGTCAGGCCGCCGACCGCGCGCAGGGTGAGCGCGACGGCCGAGGCCGGTGTCAGTGACGGGTGCGCGCACAGGAAGTACAGCCGGAGCGTGTCGTCCCCCTCCCGGACCGGGCCGGGCGGGGGCTCGTGCTCGACGCGTACCTCGCGGTGCCGCCGGGAGGCGTCGGCGCGGGCGGCGTCGAGGAACCTGCGCCAGGCCACGGTGACCAGCCAGCCCTTGGGGTCACGCGGCGGATCGTCCGGCCACGCGCGCACGGCCTCGACCAGGGCGTCCTGCACGGCGTCCTCGGCCGCCGCGAAGTCGGCTCCGCGACGGACGAGGACGCCGATCACCGCTGGAGTGAGGGTCCGCAGCAGGACCTCGTCCACCGTGCGTCACTCCGTGATGGTCGGGGGCGCGGCCAGGAACGGGCGCACCTCGAGCCACTCGTGGATCGGCTTCCCGCCCGCCCCCGGAGCCGCGGACAGCTCGCCGGCCAGTTCGAGCGCCCGCTCGTAGGTCTCGACGTCGATCACCATCCAGCCGGCGATCAGGTCCTTGGTCTCGGCGAACGGGCCGTCGGTGACCGGCGGCCGTCCCTCGCCGTCGTAGCGGACGAACGTGCCCTCCGGGGAGAGCGCCTGGCCGTCGACGAACTCGCCGGTGACCACGAGCCGGTCGGCGAAGTCGTGCATGTACCGCATGTGGGCCGAGATCTCCTCCGGCGTCCACTGGTCCATCGGCACGTTGTTGACCGGAGCCGGGGCACCGCGGTAGTGCTTCAGCAGAAGGTATTTGGCCATCGTGTTCTCCTCGGTGCGCTACGGCCCATTGTGGCCGTTGTTCACTGCGGGGACGGAGCCGCGCCCGGATTCTCGACATCCCACCGCGATGTTTTTCCGGCGGACTTCTATGGCACCCTGACGCTCCCCGTGCCGGAGCCGCCGCGCGGCCTGCGCCACGTGGTGCAGGCCGCGGGACCGGGCGGGGCGGACGGCCGCTCCGGCCGTGCCGTACGGCTCACCCCCGGCGGAGGGCGGGCAGCAGCTCCTTCTCCGACCAGTCGATGAACGCGCGCTGGTGCTCGGCGCCGATCTGGACCAGCGCGACGTGGGTGAACCCGGCGTCGGTGTAGGCGCGGACGGCCTCGACGACCGCGTCCACGTCGGCGCCGCACGGGATCTTCTCCGCGACGTCCTCCGGTCGCACGGTCTCGGCGGCGGCGGCGAAGTTGACCGGGGCCGGCAGCTCGGCCATGACCTTCCAGCCGGGCAGGGCCCAGCGCCAGAGCCGGTGCGCGCGCTCCACCGCCGCGCCGCGGTCCGGGTCGTAGCTGATCGCCAGCTGGCCGTAGACCGGCCTGCCCTGGCCGCGCGAGTCGTTGAACCAGCGCACCAGGTCGGTGTCCGGGTCCACCGCGACGAGCGCGTCGCCGTACCGGGCGGCGATGTCGCCGGACTGCGTGCCGGAGGCGGCGATCGCCAGCGGCACCGGCTGCTCGGGCAGGTCGAACAGCTTGGCCGAGTCGACGTCGAAGTACTCGCCCCGGTAGGTGAAGTAGCCGCCCTCGAAGAGCCCCTTGATGATCTCGATGGCCTCCCGGAACATCTCGTGCCGGGTGTTGACGGGCGGCCAGCCCTGGCCGATCACGTGCTCGTTGAGGTTCTCCCCCGCGCCCAGCCCGAGGGTGAACCGGCCGCCGGACAGCACCCCCACGGTGGCCGCCTTCTGCGCCACCACCGCCGGGTGGTAGCGCATGATCGGGCAGGTCACGTAGGTCATCAGCGGCAGGCTCTCCGTGGCGTACGCCGCCGCGCCGAGCACCGACCAGGCGTACGGCGAGTGCCCCATCTCCTCCAGCCACGGGAAGTAGTGGTCGGAGACGACCGCGTAGTCGAAGCCGGCCCGCTCGGCCGCGACCACGTCGTCCACCAGCTGCCGGGCGGGCGTCTGCTCGCACATCATCGTGTATCCGATTCGCGTCATGCCCGGGCTCCTACCCGCCCCGCCCCCGGTCTCTCCCGGGGGCGGGGGCGGGCAGGGCCCTTCCGACGCGGCGGCAGGCCCCGGACCGGGCGGCGGGTCGCAGGCCCCGGACCGGGCGGCGGCTCAGAAGCCCTGGGCCAGGCGGTAGTAGGCCTGGTTCCAGCGCAGCTCCTTGGCGAACTGCCGGGAGGTGGTGTCGGCGTCGATGACGAGCAGCTCGACGCCGAGCATGTCGGCGAAGTCGGTGAGCTCCTCGGTCCCGACGGCGGCCGACAGCACGGTGTGGTGCGGGGCTCCGGCGGTGAGCCAGGCCTCGGCGGAGGTGCGCAGGTCCGGCCGGGGCCGCCACACCGCGCGGGCCACCGGCAGGTTCGGCAGCGGCGCGGCGGGCTCGACGACGTCGATCTCGTTGGCGACCAGCCGGAACCGCTCGCCCATGTCGGCCAGGCCGACCACCACCGCGGGGCCGGGCTCGGCGTCGAAGACGAGCCGGACCGGGTCCTCCCGGCCGCCGATGCTCAGCGGGTGGATCTCGCACGACGGCGTGCCGGAGGCGATCGTCGGGCAGACCTCCAGCATGTGCGCGCCGAGGATGAGCTCCTGGCCCGGGTTCAGGTGGTAGGTGTAGTCCTCCATGAACGAGGTGCCGCCGGGCAGGCCCGCCGACATCGTCTTGAGCGTGCGCAGCAGCACCGAGGTCTTCCAGTCGCCCTCGCCGCCGAAGCCGTACCCGTCGGCCATCAGCCGCTGCACGGCCAGGCCCGGCAGCTGCCGCAGGCCGCCGAGGTCCTCGAAGTTCGTGGTGAACGCGCCGAACCGGCCCGCCTCCAGGAAGCCGCGCAGGCCCAGCTCGATGCGGGCGGCGTAGCGCAGCGAGTCGTGGCGCTCGCCGCCGGAGCGCAGCTCGGGCGCGACCTTGTAGACGTCCTCGTACTCGCCGACGAGCGCGCCGACCTCGGCGTCGGAGGCGGCGTCGACGGCGGCGACCAGGTCGTTGACCCCGTAGGTGTTGACCGACACCCCGAAGCGCCGCTGCGCCTCCACCTTGTCGCCCTCGGTGACGGCCACGTCCCGCATGTTGTCGCCGAAGCGGGCCAGCCGGAGCGAGCCGACCTCGGCGCGCCCGGCGGCGGCCCGGGACCAGGCGCCGATCCGGGCCGCGACCGACGGGTCGCCGACGTGCCCGGCGACGGTCTTGCGGGGCACGCCGAGCCGCGACTGGATGTAACCGAACTCGCGGTCGCCGTGGGCCGCCTGGTTCAGGTTCATGAAGTCCATGTCGATGGAGTCCCAGGGCAGCGCCATGTTCGCCTGGGTGTGCAGGTGCAGCAGCGGGGTGCGCAGCGCGTCCAGCCCGGCGATCCACATCTTGGCCGGGGAGAACGTGTGCATCCAGGCGATGACGCCGATGCAGGCGTCGTCGGCGTTCGCCTCCAGGCAGACCCGGCGGATCGCGTCGGCGTCGGTGAGCACCGGCTTCCACTCCACCCGGAACGGCACGGCCTCGGCGTCGTTCAGCGCCTCGGCGATCTGCCGGGACTGCTCGGCCACCTGGCGCAGCGTGTCCTCGCCGTACAGGCCCTGGCTCCCGGTGAGGAACCAGATCTCGCGGCCGTTGAGGGACTTCATCTGTTCGGACTCCTTGTACATGCGGTTCAGCGCTGGCCGTAGACGTTCTGGTAGCGGTCGTGGAGGCGGTCGATGTCGGCCTGGGCGATCGGCAGCGGCTCGCCGAGCTGGCGGGCGACGTGCACGGTCCGGGCGACGTCCTCGCACATGACGGCGGCCTTCACCGCGGCCCGGGCGTCCTTGCCGATGGTGAACACCCCGTGGTTCTGCATGAGCACCGCCGGGGAGCGGTGGCCCTCCAGCGTGGCGACGACGCCCTTGCCGATGTCGTCGTTGCCGATCAGCGCGAACGGTCCCACGGGGATCTCCCCGCCGAACTCGTCGGCCATCGCGGTGAGCACGCACGGGATCGCCTCGCCGCGGGCCGCCCAGGCCGAGGCGTAGGTCGAGTGGGTGTGCACGACCCCGCCGACGTGCGGCATGGCGCGGTAGACGTAGGCGTGCGCGGCCGTGTCGCTGGACGGGGCGAGGTCGCCGTCGACCAGGTTGCCGTCCAGGTCGCACACCACGATCGACTCGGGCGTCAGGTCGTCGTAGGAGATGCCGCTGGGCTTGATGACGAACAGGTCCTCACCGGGCACCCGGCCGGAGACGTTCCCGGCGGTCCAGGCGACGAGGCCGTAGCGGACCAGCTCGTCGTGGAGGCGGCAGACGGTCTCCCGCAGCGCGGTGACGGCACTGACGGCGCTGCCTGTGATGGCTGTGGTCATCGGTTCTCCCTGGCCGGCCGCGGAGGCCGGCACGGTTCGGCGGATCGGGGTCGGGGATCGGGGTTGCGGGCGGGACTCACGCGCCCGCCCCACTGGCCTCGTTGCGCAGGGCCCGCAGCCGGTGCAGGACGTCGTTGCGGCCGGCACCGGCGGCGCCGGCGGAGTCCTCGCCCCGGCCGAAGTGGTCGTGCAGGCGGCGGTACTCGGCGTACAGCCGGTCGTAGGCGTCGGCGCGCTCCGGGTCGGGCAGGTAGGCGGCCTCGGTGCGCTTGCCCATCGCGGCGGCGGCGGCGGTGATGTCGGGGTAGGCCCCGGCGGCGACGGCCGCGTGGATCGCCGAGCCGAGGGCGCAGCCCTGCTCGGAGCCGATCACCGACAGCGGGCGGCGCAGCACGTCGGCGTAGACCTGCATGAGGAAGCGATTCTTCAGCAGCCCGCCGGCGACCACGAACTCCCGCACCGGCACGCCGGAGGACTCGAACGCCTCCACGATCGTGCGGGCGCCGAAGGCGGTGGCCTCGATGAGCGCCCGGTAGGTGTCCTCGGGCCGGGTGGCGAGCGTCTGGCCGACGACCACCGCCGACAGGTCGTGGTCGACGAGCACCGACCGGTTGCCGTTGTGCCAGTCCAGCACCACCAGGCCGTGCTGCCCGACCGCCTGCCCGGCGGCGAGGGCGGCCAGGTGCTCGTGCACCGAGACGCCCCTGCGCTCGGCCTCGCGCTCGTAGGAGCCGGGCACGCAGGTGTCGACGAACCAGCCGAAGATGTCGCCGACGGCGGACTGGCCCGCCTCGTAGCCCCACAGCCCCGGCACGATCCCGTCGCGGACCACGCCGCACATGCCGGGGACCTCGGCGAGGCTGTCGGAGGGCATGATGTGGCAGGTCGAGGTGCCCATGATCGCGACCATCTGGCCGGGCCGTACGGCGTCGGCGGCGGCGGCGGTGACGTGCGCGTCGACGTTGCCGACGGCGACCGCGATGCCCTCGGGGAGTCCGGTCCACCCGGCGGCCGTCGCGGACAGCGTGCCCGCGAGGCCGCCGAGCGGCACCGGTTCCGGGCCGAGCTTGCCGGTCAGACCGGCGAGGGCGGGATTCAGCTCGGCCAGGAAGTCGTCGGACGGGTAGGCCCCGTCCTGGCGGATCGCCTTGTAGCCGGCCGTGCAGACGTTGCGGGTCTGCACGCCGGTCAGCTGCCAGACGATCCAGTCGGCGGCCTCGATCCAGTGGTCGGCGGCGGCGTAGACCTCGGGGTCCTCCTCCAGCACCTGCAGCGCCTTGGCGAACTGCCACTCCGAGGAGATCTTCCCGCCGTAGCGGGCCAGCCAGGTCTCGCCCCGCTTGGCCGCGGCGGCGTTGATCCGGTCGGCGTGCGGCTGGGCGGCGTGGTGCTTCCAGAGCTTCGGCCAGGCGTGCGGCCGGGCCGCCAGGCCCTCGGTCTCGCACAGGGGGGTGCCGTCGGCGGCGGCCGGCAGCACCGTGCAGGCGGTGAAGTCGGTGCCGATGCCGACGACCTGCTCCGGGGAGACCCCCGCGGCGGTGACCGCCTCCGGCACGGCGGTGCGCAGGACCTCGCGCCAGTCCTCGGGCGACTGCAGCGCCCAGTCCGGCCCCAGCCGCACGTCCGTGCCGGGCAGCCGGTCGTCGATCACCCGGTGGGGGTACTCGTGCACGGCGCTGCCCATCTCGGCGCCGTCGGCGACCCGGACCACCACGGCGCGGCCGGACAGCGTGCCGAAGTCGACGCCGACCACGTATCGGTCGCTGTTAGCGTTCACACTCTCTCCTGGTTCAGAGGGATTCACGGGGTACGGCTCCGCAGGGGACGGGTCACGCCCGGCGCGCGGAGATGAGGCGCTGGAGCAGGATGAAGGCGAAGAGCAGCAGCCCGATGAAGATCTTGGTCCACCAGGAGCTGAGGGTGCCCTCGAAGCTGATGATCGTCTGGATCAGGCCGAGCACGAGCACCCCGAGGACGGTGCCCGCGAGGTAGCCGGACCCGCCGGTCAGCAGGGTGCCGCCGATGACGACCGCGGCGATCGCGTCCAGTTCCATGCCGAGCGCGTTGAGACCGTACCCGGAGAGAGTGTAGAGCGAGAACAGCACGCCGCCGAGCGCGGAGCAGAAGCCGCTGATCGTGTAGACCGCGATCTTCGTCCTGGCCACGGGCAGGCCCATGAGCAGCGCCGACTGCTCGCTGCCGCCGATCGCGTAGACGTTGCGGCCCAGGCGGGTGTAGTGCAGCACGTACGCCGCCACGCCCGCCACCGCCACCGCGATCAGGACGCTCACCGAGACGGCCATCCCGCCGGGCAGCGCGATCTGCGCCTGGGCGACGGCCGTGTAGGCCGGGTCGGTGATCGAGATCGAGTCGGTGCCGATCACGTAGCACAGGCCGCGGGCCAGGAACATGCCGGCCAGCGTGACGATGAACGGCTGGATGTCGAAGTAGTGGATGATGCAGCCCATCGCCAGGCCGAGCGCCGAGCCGATGAGCAGCACGAGCGGGACCACCAGCAGCGGCGGCCAGCCGCCGTCCGTCATGAGGCTCGCCGAGACCATCGTGGACAGTGCGACGACCGCGCCGACCGACAGGTCGATGCCGCCGGTGAGGATCACGAAGGTCATGCCGACGGCGACCACGAGCAGGAAGGCGTTGTCGATGAAGACGTTGAGCACGACCTGCCCGCTGGCGAACCCCTCGTAGCGCACGCCTCCGGCGACGAACATCGCCGCCAGCAGGCCGGCCGTCGCCAGGACCGGGATGTAGGCGCTCCGGAGGCGGCCGGGCAGCCGCAGCCGGGCGGAGGTCAGGATGCCCGAGCTCATGCCGGCACCTCCACCTTCTCGTCGTCGGTGGCCTGGGGCGCGGCCGGTCGGCGGCGCCCGCGGCGCTGGAAGACCTTCTCGCGGAAGGCGGGGGACTGCACCAGGCACACGACGGTCACCACGAGCGCCTTGAACAGCAGGGTGGTCTCCGGCGGGATGCCGATCGAGTAGATCGTGGTGGTCAGCGTCTGGATGACCAGCGCGCCGAGCACGGTGCCGCCGAGCGAGAACCGGCCGCCCATCAGGGAGGTGCCGCCGATCACGACGGCGAGGATGGCGTCGAGCTCGATCCACAGGCCCGCGTTGTTGCCGTCGGCGCTGGAGACGTTGGAGCTGATCATCAGTCCGGCGATGCCCGCGCACAGGGCGCAGAAGGCGTAGACCGCCACGGTCAGCCCGCGCGAGCGGATGCCGGCCAGCCGGCTCGCCGTGGCGTTGCCGCCGATGGACTCCACCAGCAGTCCCAGGGCCAGGCGGCGGGTGAGGAACGCGGTGAGCGCCAGGACGGCCAGCACGATGAGGATGCTGAACGGGAGCGTCAGCCAGTAGCCGCCGCCGATGAGCTTGTAGGAGGCGCTGTTGACGGTGACGATCTGGCCGTCGGTGATCAGCTGGGCCAGGCCGCGCCCGGCGACCATGATGATCAGCGTCGCGATGATCGGCTGGATGCCGATGCCGGCGACCAGGAACCCGTTCCACGCGCCCAGCACCAGGGCGAGGCCCAGGGCCAGCCCGACCGCGGCCAGCACGCCGCCCACGTCGTTCTGGTCGGGCAGGCCGCTGATGTGCAGGCAGGCCAGGGCGCCGGAGATGGCCACGACCGAGCCGACCGACAGGTCGATGCCCCCGGTGGCGATGACGAGCGTCATGCCGATCGCCACCAGGATGAGCGGCGCGCCGAAGCGGAAGATGTCGATGAGGCTGCCGTAGAGGTGGCCGTCCTTCATCTCGATGGACAGGAAGCCCGGCGTGAACGCCACGTTGGCGGCCAGCAGCAGGACCAGGACGGCGGCCGGCCAGAAGAGGCGGTGCCTGACGAGCGCGGTCATGCGCGGCCTCCGCTCGCGATGGTCTCCATGATCACTCCGGTGGTGAGGCCGTCGTCGTTGGGCAGCTCGGCCACCAGCCTGCGGTCCCGCAGGACGGCGACCTTGTGGCTGAGGCGGAGCACCTCCTCCAGCTCCGCGGAGACGAACAGCACGGCCATGCCGCCGTCGGACAGCTCGGCGACCAGGCGCTGGATCTCCGCCTTCGCGCCGACGTCGATGCCGCGGGTGGGTTCGTCCAGGATGAGCAGGCGGGGTTCGAGGATGAGCCAGCGGGCCAGCAGCACCTTCTGCTGGTTGCCGCCGCTGAGGTTCCGGACCAGCTGGTCGGGGTCGGCCGGGCGGATGTTCAGCGCGGTGATGTACTTGTCGACCAGCTCGTCCTGGGTGCGCCGGGGGATCGGCCTGCTCCAGCCGCGCATCGCCTGCAGCGCCAGGATGATGTTCTCCCGGACGGTGAGGTCGGGGATGAGGCCCTCGGCCCGCCGGTTCTCCGAGCAGAACGCGACTCCGCGGTTCATCGCCAGGCGCGGGGTGCGCAGGGTGACGGGCTCGCCGTCGATCCGCAGCGCGCCGGTGCTCGCGTGGTCGGCGCCGAACAGCAGCCGGGCGATCTCGGTGCGGCCCGAGCCGAGCAGCCCGGCCAGGCCGACCACCTCGCCCTTGTGCACGGTGAGCGTGAACGGCTCGATCGCGCCGGTGCGGCCCAGCGCCTCGGTCTGCACCAGCGGCTCGCTCGTCCGCGCCGGCGGCCTGTCCTCCAGCTTCTCCAGGTCGGCCAGCTCCCGGCCGATCATCTTGCCGACCAGCTCGACCTGGCCGAGCTCGCTGGTGGGGTACTCCCCCACCAGGGTGCCGTTGCGCAGGATCGTCATCCGGTCGGAGATCTCGTAGATCTGGTCGAGGAAGTGGGAGACGAACAGGATGGCGATGCCCTCGGCCTTGAGGCGGCGCATCACCCGGAAGAGCTGCTCGACCTCGCCGCTGTCGAGGCTGGAGGTCGGTTCGTCGAGGATGAGCACCCGGGCGGAGATGTCGACCGCGCGGGCGATGGCCACCATCTGCTGGACGGCCAGGGAGTAGGAGGACAGCGGTGCCGAGACGTCGATGTCGAGGTCGAGCCCGGCGAGCAGTTCGGCGGCGCGCCGCCGCATCCGCTTCCACTGGATCCGGCCCAGGCGGCGCGGCTCGCGGCCGATGAAGATGTTCTCCGCGACCGAGAGGTTCGCGCAGAGGTTGACCTCCTGGTAGACCGTGCTGATCCCGGCCTGCTGGGCCTGGAGGGGGCCGGTGAAGGCGACGTCCTCGCCGTCCAGGGTGATCCGGCCGCCGTCGATGTCGTAGACGCCGGTGAGCACCTTGATCAGGGTCGACTTGCCTGCGCCGTTCTCCCCCATCAGCGCGTGCACCTCTCCGGGGAGGAGCCGGAAGTCGACGCCGGACAGCGCCTTCACGCCGGGGAACTCCTTGCAGATCCCGCTCATCTGCAGGATCGGGGCGGGGGGTGCCATTGCGGCGTCCCTTTCCTTCGGGGAGGCGGGCCGCTCGCGGAGTGCGAGTCCGCAAGCGGCCCGGTCCGGTCAGTACGGGCGGGTGGGCAGGGCGGCCTTCGCCTGCTCGGGGGTGAACGTCGTCTCCTCGGTCAGCACCCGCGCGGGCACCTGCTCACCGGCGACGACCTTCTTGGCCAGGTCCATCAGCTGCGGACCGAGGATGGGGCTGCACTCGACGATGAAGTTGATCTTCCCGTCGGCGAGCGCCTGCATGCCGTCCTTGACCGCGTCGACCGTGATGATCTTGATGTCCTTGCCGGGGACCTTGCCGGCGCCCTCGATCGCCTCGATGGCGCCCAGGCCCATGTCGTCGTTGTGCGCGTAGAGCACGTCGATGTCCGGGTTGGACTTCAGGAAGGCCTCCATGACCTCCTTGCCCTTGGCCCGGGTGAAGTCGCCGGTCTGCGAGGCGACCACCTTGAACTTCGGCTCGGCCGCGATGACCTCGGCGAACCCGGCCTTGCGGTCGTTGGCGGGCGCGGAGCCGGTGGTGCCCTGCAGCTCGACGATGTTCACCGTGTCGGTGGAGTCCTTGTACTCCTCCACCAGCCACTTGCCGGCCTTGCGGCCCTCCTCGACGAAGTCGGAGCCGAGGAAGGTCTTGTAGAGGCTGGTGTCGGCCGAGTCCACCGCGCGGTCGGTGAGGATCACCGGGATCTTGGCGGTCTGCGCCTCCTTGAGCACGTTGTCCCAGCCGGACTCCACGACCGGCGAGAAGGCGATGACGTCCACCTTCTGCTGGATGTAGGAGCGGATCGCCTTGATCTGGTTCTCCTGCTTCTGCTGGGCGTCGGAGAACTTCAGCTCGATCCCGGCGGCCTTGGCCGACTCCTGGATGGACTTGGTGTTGGCCGTGCGCCAGCCGCTCTCCGCGCCCACCTGGGCGAAGCCCATGGTGATCTTGCCGTCGTCGGCCCCGCCGGAGGAGGCGGTGGTGCCGCCGCCGCTTCCGCATCCCGCGGCGGCCATGATGGTGACACCGGCCAGCAGCAGCGCTGACATCCTCTTGAACACGATCATCGTTCCTCTCTTCTCACGATCTCGTGAGCGTGTCTCCGTTAGCGCTAACATCACGTCGCGACGTCACCCCCGATCCCTTCGCGACGGGCTTTCTCAGGCCGGCGAGGTGCTGGCCCTGATCACGAGCTCCGGCGGGACCACGAACGCTTCGCGGACCCGCTGCTCGCGTGTCTCTATCCGCCGGAGCAGCACCTCGATGCTGCGCCGGCCCACCGCGGCGAAGTCCTGCCTGACCGTGGTGAGCGGCGGCGAGAAGAACTCCGACTCGGGGATGTCGTCGAAGCCGGCCACACTGATCCGGCCGGGTACGCGCACCCCCTCCTCGGCGAACGCCCTCAGCACGCCGAGCGCCATCTGGTCGTTGGCCACGAACACCGCCGTGACGCCCTCCATCCCGGCCAGGCGGCGCCCGGCCTCGTATCCCGAACGCGGGCTCCAGTCGCCGGGGAGCACCTCGGGCGCCTCCCGGCCGGCGTCCGACAGCGCCGCCCGCCAGCCGCGGATCCGCCCTTCGGCCTCCAGCCAGTCGGACGGGCCGCTCACGTGCCAGACCGTCTCGTGGCCGAGCCCGAGCAGGTGCTCGGTGACCAGCCGGGCGCCTTCGACCTGGTCGACGCTGACCGTGGAGACGTCCCCGGCCTCACCGCCCTCGACGGCCACCACGGGGATGCCCGCGGGCAGGTCGGCCAGCGCGCGGGCCGCCGATCGCTGCGGGGCGACCACGACGATGCCGTCGACGGCCTGCTCCGCCAGGTAGTCGAGCGCGTCGCGCACCCCCGCCCGGTCGATGGACTTGAGGCTGACGATGCTGACGAAGTAACCCGCCGCCCTGGCCGCCTGCTCGATGCCGTAGACGGTGCTCGCCGGGCCGTACAGGGTCGTGTCGAAGCTGACGACGCCGAGCGTGCGCGAGTGCCGGGTGACGAGGGCGCGGGCCACGAGGTTGCGCCGGTAGCCCAGCCGGTCGATCGCGTCCATGACCCGGGTGCGGGTCTCGGCGCGGACGTTGGGGTGGTCGTTGAGCACCCGCGAGACCGTCTGGTGCGAGACACCCGCCAGCCGGGCCACGTCCGCCATCACGGGCAGACGCTCCTTGCTCGGTGCCACGGGCGGCTCCCCTCGTCGGTTTCGGAAGGCCTCGGGCGGACTGCGCCGGATGGCCTGGGACAGACTGTGAACGCTAACAACACGCCGCGTCAAGCATCTTCAGGATTACGGTCGTATCACATCCCGCCTGCGCGAAACCCGTTGTTAACCCACCCTTGACGCGGGACGCCCGGGGCCCTTAAATGTTGGGAGTTCGCGTTGTTAGCGTTCACATTACGCGTCCGCCCACCCTGCGGCGGACGCGGCGCCCCGCCCGCTCCCGCGCGATCCGCGTGGAGCGGACGACGCGGGAGCCGCGGCGTGCCGGCGGATCCGGCCGGGACACCCGAAGGCCGGCCCGGAGCCGGCGTGGAGGGTTCCGGGCCGGCCGCGGCGGGCCCCGGCCCGCGAGACCGCCGACGGGTGCCGGATCAGCCGCCGTAGGCGGGGTGGCCGAACCCGACGATGGTGTCCATGGTGCGGGTGCGGGTCACGACCTTGTCGCTGATGTTCCCCTCCACGGTGGAGACCGAGCCGTCGGGGTTGACCCCGGTCACCAGGCCGATGTGGTCGATCGCCGAGATGCTGCGCGAGCCCGCCCAGTCGAAGAAGACGAGGTCGCCGGCCTGCGGCTTGCGGTCGAACCGGCCCTGCTTCTTGAACCACTCGGCGTGCCAGGGGGTGTAGGCGAAGACCCCCATCTGCTTCTCCAGGCCGTGCTGGACGGCCACCCACGACAGGAACATGTCGCACCAGGCCGCTCCGGCGAAGCCCTTCTGGTCGGTGTAGCCGTCGTACCAGGCCCCGTAGAAGGTCGTGCCGTCCTTCCGCTCGCCCTCCCCGACCTTGTCGAGCGCCGTCGTGACGACCTGCCGCACCCTGGCGGCGGCCGTGCCGCCCGCGGCCTGCGTCCGGGCGTCCTGGGGGGCGGCCTCGGGCAGCCCGAGCCCTCCGGCCCGCGTCCGGGCGTCTGCGGGCTGGATCGGGTCGGGCAGCCGCAGGTCTCCGCTCTCCAGCTGCGCCTGCACCTCGTCCAGCCTGGCCTGCCCGGGCAGCCGGAGCTCCCCGGCCTGCGTCCCGGTCCCGGCGGAGTCCGGCGTCCGGAGCGCGGTCTCCGCGGGCGGCTCCTGGGGGGCCCGTCTCTGGAGCGTCTCGATCCTGGACTCGATCTCGGCGATCCGGGACTGCATCTCCGCGAAGGGGGCCCCGCCCGGCCGGTCGTCGGCGACCGGGAGGGCGGCGGTGGCGGCCGCCTCGGCGGGCAGCGCGGCGAATCCGGCGAGGGCGGTGAAGGCCAGGCCCGCGGAGAGGGTTCCGCGGTAGAAGACGCGTGACAGAGCGGACAAGGACGCGTTCCCTTTCTGCTGCCCGCCGGAGGAGGACCCGCACCGCGGCGGGCGGGGTCCGGTGGAAGGCTCCCGGCCGGGACGGCGCTCCGGGCGGGACTCGGCTCCGGCCTGCGGGCGAACGGCGACCGGTGCACAACCTGTTGTCGCCTCCCTGTTCGGCCGTCGCGAGCGGTTACTGAGGCAAATGAACCGGTGACGTTCGGTCACAATCGAAGTGCGCGCCGGAGGGCGTCCGGGATATATCGTCACGGAGTGTGAAGATTCAGCTCTCCCACCCCTGGCCGGAGACCGCCGCCGAGGCCGAGGCCGTACAGGACGCCCTGCGCGCCTCGCTCGACCTGGCGGACCCCGGCCCCCGCAGTCCCGCGACGGTCGCCGGCGTGGACGTCGCCTACTCCGGCGACCGGCTGGCCGCCGCGGTCGTCGTCCTCGACGCGGTGACCCACCGGGTCGTCGAGCAGGTCGCGGTGACCGGCCGGACCGCCTTCGAGTACGTCCCCGGCCTGCTCGCCTTCCGCGAGCTGCCCTCCCTCACCGAGGCGCTGGAACGGCTCGCCACCGTCCCCGACCTGGTCGTCTGCGACGGGTACGGCCTGGCGCACCCGCGCCGCTTCGGCCTGGCCTGCCATCTGGGCGTGCTGACCGGCCTGCCCACCCTGGGCGTGGGCAAGACCGCGTTCGTCGGCTCCCACCGGGAGCCGGGCCGGGAGCGGGGGGCGTGGAGCGACCTGGTGCTGGACGGCGACGTCGTGGGGCGCGTGCTCCGCACCCAGGACGGCGTCAAGCCGGTCTTCGTCTCCACCGGGCACCGGATCGACCTGGAGACGGCATGCCGGCACGTGCTGGCGCTCAGCCCCCGATACCGGCTCCCGGAGACGACCCGGGCCGCCGACCGGCTCTCCCGGACCGCCCTGCGGGAGGCCGCCGACGCCTGAGAGCGCGGGCGAGCACTGCGGGGTGCGGCGGGGTACGGCGGGGTACGGGCGGACCGGCGGTGTCCCGGACCCCCGTGGACGCCCGCGCGACCGGGCGGGCGGCTAGCCGGCGGGCAGGGTGACGGTGAAGCGGCTGCCGGGGTCGGCCGGGGCGTAGAAGGCGTCGCCGCCGTGCGCGCGGGCCGGCTCGCGGGTGATCCACAGGCCCAGCGCGAACATCAGCGCCATCTGCCGGGCGGCGGCCTGCGGGCCCTCCCCGAGCAGCCTCCGGTCCGGCTCGCGCCCCTCGGTCACCGGCGGCGTCCCCGGCGCGGACCCGTCAGCACGTCAGCGGCCACGCCGGCGGGTCAAAGGTGGGTCCCCGCCACGCGGGCCAGCAGGTCCTGCACGCGCGTCGCGAGGTCCTTGGGACTGAACGGCTTGGTCATGTAGTCGTCGACGCCCGCCTCGAACGCCTGCGTCACATCGTCCTGCTCCGATTTGGCCGACAGCATGAGCACCGCCACGTTCTGCCCCCCGGGCATCTCCCGCAGCCTGCGGCACACCTCGGGTCCGGACAGCCCCGGCATCATCCAGTCCAGGATCACAACATCGGGCAGCTTCTCGGCCAGGGCCTCCAGGGCCGCCAGACCGTCACCGGCCATCTTCACTTCGTGTCCGGCCTTCTTCAGCGCGAAACTGATCACGAACTGGATGTCCGCGTCGTCCTCCACCGTCAGAACCCTGGCCATGCACTCACCCCCCGACAAAGCACATCCCCGGTAGGGACATTGCCCTGACCACTGACATTCATACCGCTCTCAGGCGCTTTGCACGAATTTGACGCGCCTGACCGCCCTTCCGGGAGCGCTTGCCCGGGTCCGGATCCGGATCCGGTGCGCCAGACTGGAACGGACACCGGACCCGAAGGGAGCCGCGCGCCGTGAGCCCCCGTGAGCTGGTGATCCTCATCGGCCTGCAGGGCTCGGGGAAGACCGGCTTCTACCACCGTACGCTCTCGGCGACCCACGCCCACGTGAGCAAGGACCACTTCCCCAACGCCCGCCGCCGCCAGGAGCGGCAGCTCCGGCTGGTCCGCGAGGCGCTGGAGGAGGGGCGCGACGTCGCCGTGGACAACACCAACCCCTCCCCCGAGGAGTGGCGGCCCCTCATCGAGGTGGCCCGGGAGTGCTCGGCGCGGGTCGTGGGCTGCTGGTTCCCGCCCGACCTGCCCGGCTGCCTGGAGCGCAACGCCGTACGGCGGGGGCGGGCCCGGGTCCCGGAGGTCGGCCTCTACGCCACGCTCAAGCGGCTGCGCCGTCCCCGCCTGGCGGACGGGTTCGACGAGCTGCGCACCGTCCGCTTCGACGGCCGCGGCGGGTTCGAGGTGGAGCCGCTGGAGGAGCGGCCGCCCTGAGCCGGACCGGGCCGTTCCACGGGGCGTGCCATGCGCCGTACCGCCCCGGCGGGGACGCGGGGAGACGGGACGGGACATGCGCGCGATCCGCGGTTACCCTGAAATGGAGGTCAGGATAGTCCGCTTCGTCGGCCGTACGGAGATGAAGGTCATGACCATGCCTCGCGCGGGATCGGGCGTGCTGCGCCGCAAGCCCATCGAGCACCTGGACGAGCCGGAGGGCGGCGGCGGCGAGCAGCTCACCCGCGTGCTCGGGCTCTGGCAGCTCACCGCGATCGGGGTGGGCGGCATCATCGGCGCGGGCATCTTCACCCTGGCCGGTACGGTGGCCAACGGCACGGCCGGTCCCGCGGTCGTCGTGTCGTTCCTGATCGCCGGGATCGCCAGCGCGGCGGCGGCGCTCTCCTACGCGGAGTTCGCCGGGCTCATCCCGAAGGCCGGGTCGGCCTACACCTACGGCTACGCGGTCCTCGGCGAGCTGGCGGGCTGGTTCATCGGCTGGGACCTGCTCCTGGAGTACACCGCGATCGTCGCCGTCGTCGCCATCGGCATCTCCGGCTACTTCTCGTTCCTCCTGACCGACCTGGGCGTGACCCTGCCCGCCTGGATGCTCGGGGCGCCGGGGACGGGCGAGGGGCACCGGGTGGACCTGTTCGCCGCGGCGCTCTGCCTGCTGATCGCCTGGCTGCTGACCCTCGGCATGAGGAACGCGGCCCGCTTCGAGACGGCCGTCGTCGCGCTGAAGGTCGCCGTGGTGCTGCTCGTCGTCGCCGTCGGCGTCTTCCACGTCGACTCCGCCAACTACACGCCGTTCTTCCCCTACGGCGTCGGCGGCGCCCTCACCGGGGCGGCCACCGTCTTCTTCGCGGTCTTCGGCTACGACGCGATGAGCACGGCGGCGGAGGAGTCCAAGGACGCGCAGCGCCACATGCCGAAGGCGATCGTGTACTCCCTCGTCATCTCGATGGTGCTCTACGTGCTGGCCTGCCTGGTGCTGACGGGCATGCAGCACCACTCGGAGATCGATCCGGAGAGCGGCTTCTCCTCGGCGTTCCAGTCGGTGGGCCTGCGCGGCCTGGCGGACGTGATCGCGGTCGGGGCGATCGTCGGCATTCTCACCGTGATGTTCACGTTCATGCTGGGCGTGACCCGCGTCTGGTTCGCGATGAGCCGGGACGGCCTGCTGCCGAAGTGGTTCGCCAGGACGCACCCGACCCGGCGCGTGCCGACGCGCGTGACCTGGATCGCGGGCGCCGTCTCCGCGCTCATCGCCGGGTTCCTGCCCATCGGGGAGGCGGCGGAGCTGACCAACATCGGCATCCTGCTCGCCTTCGCCGTCGTCTGCACGGCGGTGATCGTGCTCCGCTACCGGCGGCCCGACATGCCGCGGACCTTCCGCTGCCCGGGCATGCCGGTCGTGCCCGCGGTGGGCGTCGTCTTCTCCCTCTGGCTGATCACCTTCCTGCACTGGGAGACCTGGGCGCGCTTCGCGGTGTGGTTCGCCCTCGGCCTGGTCGTGTACTTCGGGTACTCCTACCGGCACTCCGCGCTGGCCCGGGCGGGGGCCGCAGACGCCGGGGGCCCGGGTTCCGGAGAGCCGGGCTCCGGAGGGCCGGGCTCCGGAGAGCCGGGCTCCGGAGGGCCGGGCTCCGGAGGCTCCGCCTGACCGTCGTGCCGGCCGCCGTCAGCCGGTCGCCGGCACGCGCCGCACCCGGATGCCGTGCGGGTCGGCCCGCTCCGTGCCGGCCGCGTCCGGGTTGGAGACCCGGATCAGGCCGCGCACCTGGCCCGACTTCCCGTCGGCGGTCACCCTGATGACCAGCATCCCGGGGTCGCTCCCGTGCGAGGAGTGCGGGTCGCCGGAGAGCGGGTGCGGCCCCCGGGTCGAGGCGAAGATCCATTTCTGGTCGGGCGAGCTCGCGAAGAGATCGACCGTCGGGTCCGCGCTGAACGGGGAGACCAGGTCGACCGTGCCCTCGTGAGCGCCGGTCACGCCGTCGAAGACCTCGGCGACGTTGCCGTCGCGGTCGCCGACCCAGATGTGGCGCTCCCGGGTGGAGACCGCCGTGCCGTGGGCGTCGCGGTCGGCCGCCTCGTCGTCGTAGAGCCGCTCGACGGCGGGCGTGTTCGGCGGGTTCGCCGGGGAGTAGCCGCGCATCGGCAGCCGGAAGACGCTGAACTGGTCGAGGTTGGCGGGCGTGCCCCCGCCCCCGTCGCCGAAGACGAAGCCGCCGGCCTCGACGAACCCGCAGCCGTTGGCGGGGATGTGGGCGGTGTCGTACTCCCCCGTGATCGACATCGGCGTCGTCCGCCAGTCGGCCACCAGCATCCCGCCGCCGCGGAGGCTGACGAAGACCGGGCCGTTGTCGGAGGCGATGAACGGGCAGATCGGCGCGTTGTCGGGGCGCAGCCCCGGCGCCTGGCACGGCGCCCCGTTCGGGGTGGTGCAGCCCGCCAGGTCGAGCGTGGCGGCCGGTTCCTGCACGAAGCGGCCGGCGGCGTAGTCGGTGCCGATCCGCTCCAGCTTCTTGCCGTTCTGGTTGGCGATGATCAGGTATCTGTCGTCCTCGGTGGGCCAGAGGGCGTGGGCCTGCCGGGCCCCGCCCGCCCCGGCCTCGGTGCGCAGGCACGCGAGCGGCCGCCGGGTCGCGGCGTCGAAGACGACCACGTGCCCGCTGGCGACGAAGGAGAGCGCCGCGTGGGTCTCGGCCTTGTTGAACACGATCATGTGGGGGCGCACCGGGAGCGCGCCCGTGCTCGCCGCGCACAGGGACGAGGTCTCGCCGCCCAGGTCGACCACGTGCACGGGCTGCGTCCGGGACAGGTCGCGAGTGACGCCGTCCCCCGCATACACGTGGATGTTCCCGCCGTGCGACCGCCCGGCGCTGTCGGACTGGTCGACCAGCCACACCTCGTACGGCTCGGGCGGCGCCGCCGCCGCGGCCCCCGTCGTCCCCGCTCCGCCCAGCGCGAGCACCGCCAGCATCGCGGCGGCCGCGGCCCGCCACTTCCCCATGCGCCCTCCTGAGATCGGGTAGGCCGCAGTCTCTCGGGAGCGACGCCTCATATCAAGGAATTTCATGATTGATGGCCGGATGCGGCCCCGCGTCAGGCGGGGACCGCATCCGGCCTCGCGGAGGAGCCGTTCAGCGGGCGCGGCGCACGACGGCGAAGTAGCCGGGCACCTTGACCGACGCCGTGTCGGACTCCGGGTCCACCGCGTCCAGCTCGACGGCCCCGGAGGCGACGTGCTCCCAGCCGCCGGCCGCGCCGAAGAACCGGTCGAGCTCGGCGTCGCCGAACCGGCTGGAGTGCAGCACGCCCGCCCGCTCCAGCGGGCGCACCAGGGTCGCGGCCCGGCCCCGGTCGCCGCCCACCACGCCCAGGTAGCCGAAGGAGGACTCCTCGTAGGCGGGTTCGAGCAGGATGAGCACCCCCCGGTCCCCCGTCAGCTCGGCCACCGTCTCGGCGAAGGCCGCGCGGGCGGCGTCGTCGAGCACGTGCAGCACCGCGCGGACGAACACGTTGGCGTCGCCGATCTCCTCGGCCAGCTCCGCGCCCTCCTCGGGCCGGGTCGCGTCCAGGGTGCGGAAGGCCGTACGCGGCAGGCCGGCCGACTCGGCGACGGCGTGGGCGATGGCGCTCGCCGAGACGTCGGTGCCGATCGCCGCCGGGAAGTGCTCGGCGAAGGCCCTGGTGAACCGTCCGTTGCCGCAGCCGATGTCGACGACCGGCAGCGCCCGGTCCATCCGCTGCACGGCCACGCCGACCCAGGCGGCGAGCTCGGAGTCGCTGTCGGGGTCCCACAGCACGTCGCCGCCGGACCCGGTCCTGCCGACCCCCGCCCAGAACTGCTCCCAGGCCTCGCCGGTGTCCCGCGTCTCCCGCCGGTCGGCGGCCGAGGCGGCCAGCGCCGCCACGTCGAACGGGCCGAGGCCGAAGGAGCCGGTCCGCCAGGCGGCCGGGTCGTCGACGAGCCTGCCGAGGATCTCGGTGTAGGCGTCGAACATCTCCTCCACCAGCCCGTCGGGGAAGAGACCGGGCAGGAAGTCCCAGTTGAACAGCAGCTCTCCGGCGACCTCGAACACCTGGAAGTCGATGGAGACCTGCGGTGTCTGCGAGATGGAGTAGGTCGCCTCGCCCAGCGAGGCGGCGAAGGCGCGCGGCGGGTGCCCGGCCAGGCTGGTCAGCACGATCGGCATGGCGGGGGCCATGGTGCCCCGCCGGCGGGCCAGCGCGCGCAGCACCTGGACCCCGCTGAAGTAGCGGTGCTCCAGGTCCGCCCAGAGCTGGGCCTGCAGCGCCTGGGCCCGCTCGGCGAAGGTCCCGTCGAACTTCTCCACCGCCAGCAGCATGGTGGTCGTGGTGTCGCCCAGCAGCCCGTTGACGTCGGGGTGGAGCGGCAGCCGGTTGAAGATCGGGAAGTTGATCGTGAACCGCTCCATGCCGCTCCACGCCCGCAGGGTCTCGGCGAAGACCGCGCAGAGCAGGACGGAGGGGGTCACGCCGAACTCGGTGGCCTGCGCCTTCACCCGGTCCCAGGTCGCCGCGTCCAGGCGGTGGTCGCGGCGGTCGAAGCGGATGGGCAGCGCCTCCTGCTCCGGCGGCCGGGCGGGCAGCTCCGGGGCCGGTGGCAGGGAGTCGATCCGGTCCAGCCAGTAGATCTCCGAGCGCCGGTACACGTCGCTGGCGGCGAGCCGGTCGCGGCCTCCGATGACGTAGTCGCGGAAGGTCAGCCGGAGCGGGGGCAGGTCCTCGTCCGGGCGCTCGTAGAGCTGGACCAGGTCGGGGATGAGCACCTGGAAGTAACTCCACGCGTCGGAGATGAGGAAGTCCAGGCTCAGGTGGATGCGGACCTTCCACGGGCCGGGCAGGATCGACAGCCGCACGTCGAACAGCGGCCAGTGGCCGTCGTCGAGCACCTGGTGGGAGAGCCGCTCGCGCAGCCGGAGCAGCTCGGCCTCGGCCTCGGCGGGCTCGGCGCCGCGCAGGTCCAGGACCTCGACGGCGTAGTCCGGCGGCTCGGCCAGCACCTGCTGGAGCGCGTCGGGCCGGATCACCGTGCGCAGCGCGTCGTGGCGCAGGACCAGCTTGCGCCAGGCCGCGGTGAAGCGCTCGACGTCCAGGTGGTCGCTCTCCCACTCGAAGTAGCCGTGGCAGCCCACGTTGCCCAGGTCGACCGCGTCGCCCCGGCCGACCCAGAGCGCCTGCTGGCACTCGGTGAGCGGGAACGGCTGGAAGCGGTTCTCCGGGTCGGGCTCGATCGCGGACATCCCGGCGAAGTCGGAGCGGCCCGTGGTCCGGCTGGTGGTGACGAGCTCGGCGAGCCCGGCGACGGTCGGGCTGCGGTACAGGTCCGGCAGGCTCAGCTCCACCGCGAAGGCCGTACGGACCTCGTCGATGAGCCGGAAGGCGAGCAGCGAGTGGCCGCCCAGCTCGAAGAAGTTGTCGTGCACGCCGACCCGCTCGACGCGGAACAGCCCGGCCCAGATGCGCTCCAGCGCGGTCTCCGCGTCGTCGCGCGGCGCGACGGCCTCCGCGCCGGTGTCCAGCGCGGCGGGTTCGGGCAGCGCCTGCAGATCGAGCTTGCCGTTGGCCAGCCGGGGCAGCGCGTCGAGGGCGACCACGGCGGCCGGCACCATGTACTGCGGGAGCCGCCGGGAGACGTGGGTGCGCACGGTCCTCGCCTCCGCGGCGGCCGGGGCGACGTAGGCGACCAGCCGGGTGCCGCCCCACTCCTCCTCGCGCGCGACCACGACGGCCTCCGCCACCCCGGGCGCGGCGGCGACGGCGGTCTCCACCTCGCCGAGCTCCACCCGGAAGCCCCGGACCTTCACCTGGGCATCGGAGCGCCCGAGCAGCTCGACCGCCCCGTCCGGCCGGTAGCGGGCCAGGTCGCCGGTGTCGTACAGCACCGCCGACGGCTCCTCGGCCAGGGGGTTGAGCCGGAACCGCGCCGCGGTCAGCTCGTCGCGGCGGTGATAGCCGCCCGCGACGCCGGCGCCCGCGACGTGCAGGCGGCCGACCACCCCCACCGGGACCGGGGTGCCGAACCCGTCCAGGATGTAGACCCGCGTGTTGGCGATCGGGC
Organism: Planomonospora antibiotica; assembly: GCF_014647955.1. Classification (NCBI taxonomy): domain Bacteria; kingdom Bacillati; phylum Actinomycetota; class Actinomycetes; order Streptosporangiales; family Streptosporangiaceae; genus Planomonospora; species Planomonospora antibiotica. The sequence goes on from NZ_BMQE01000006.1 coordinate 42,518, forward strand.
GGCCGACCGGCACCTGCCGCGCGGCGCGCACCTCCTCGGGAGTGGCCTGGGCGGTGAGGTCGGATCCGGCGCCGAGGTCGAGGCAGGACAGCACGTTGGTGGTCTCGGTCGAGCCGTACGTCATCACGACCTGGAAGGGCGTGTCGGCGGGCGGCCAGCTGTGCACCCGCTCGGCGGTGGTGACCATGACGCGCAGCGCGGCCTGCGCGGGCCACTCCAGCGGCCACACGCGCTCGGCCAGCGCCGCGACGAGCATCGTGTGGGTGACGCGCTCGGCGACCAGCCAGTCCCTGACCTGCTCGGGGGTGCGGTCCTCGGCCTCCCCCACGCAGACGGTGACGCCCAGCGCGAGGTAGGGCATCCACTCCATGAGCTGTACGGCGAAGCCGGGCGTGGACAGCCAGGAGGCCCGGTCCCCGGGGCGCACCCCGTAGGCGCGCCCGGTCCAGTGGACGAGGTTGACCAGGGCCCCGTGCCGCTCCAGCACCGCCTTGGGCCGCCCGGTCGAGCCGGAGGTGTAGATCAGGTGGCTGACGGAGTCGCCGGTGAGCTCCACGTACGGGGCCTCGACGGGCTCGGCGTCGAACTCGGGGGCGTCGACGCGCACCGCCCGCACGCCGCCGGGCACCCGCTCCAGCAGCGGCTCGGGGGCCAGTACGGCGAGCGGCCGGGCGTCCTCGACCATCTGGGCGATGCGGGCGTCGGGGTTGATCGGGTCGAGCGGCACCACGGCCGCGCCGGACTTGAGAATGCCCAGGACGGCGACGACGAAGTCGGCTCCGCGGGGGCAGAGCAGGCCCACCCGCTCGCCGGTGTCCGCGCCGACGCGCCGCAGGAAGTTCGCGATCCGGTTCGCCCGCGTCTCCAGCTCGCCGAAGGTGATCACGCGTGTCCCGTGGACGACCGCCGGGACGTCCGGCGTGGCGGCGGCGCGCGCGGCGACCAGCGCGGGGTAGTCGCCGTCCGGCCAGGCCGCGTCGGTGTCGTTCCACTCCACCAGCAGCCGCCGGCGCTCCGCCGCGTCCAGCAGCGGCAGTTCGGCGACGGGGACGTCGGCGGCCCGGCGCGCGGCGGAGGCGAGGGTGGCCAGGTGGCGCGCCATGCGCTCGGCCGTCTCCGGGAGCCACAGGTCGCCGGCGGCCAGCAGGACCGCGCCGTCCCCGGTGACGAGGAGGGTGAGGTCGGCCCGGACGCCGCCGCCGTGCTCGGCGGTGGTCAGCGCCACGGTGACGCCCCGGGTCTCGGCCCGCCGCTCCCCGCTCCCGTCCGCGGCCCCCTCTGCGGCCCTGTCTGCGGCCCTGTCTCCGGCTGTGGAGGCGTCCCCGCCGACCGGCCTGGTGGTGACGCGCGCGGCCAGCACGCGCACGCTGTCGGCGGCGGTGACGCCGTAGCGGTGGGCCAGCCCGTCGGGACCGGTGAGGGTGATCTCCGTCGCGCCGCTGTAGCGGTGCAGGAAGGCCAGGAACACGGCGGTCCACCACGTCGCGGTCCGGCCCTCGACGGGTACCGGCACGCTCACGTACCCGGCGGCGGCACCGCCGGTCCCGGCGTCGCCGGTCCTGCTCCGGTCCACCGGGAGGTCGAGGTGCTCGGGGACGGTCGCCCGTCCGTCATGATCGATGATCTTGATGGCCACGCTGGTGCCTCCTTGGGCGACGCGGGGAAACCGCGGGGGGAAAAGACGCGAGGAAAGACGAGGGGGAACGCAGGGCAAGGTGACGCGGGGATCCGGGGCGGCTCGGGCGGGCGCCGGGCCCCTGGGAGCGGTCCGGGCGGTGCCGCGCCCCTCGGGGCGGTGCCGGGGCCGTGGCGGTCCGGACGGTCTGGGCGTGCCGGGCGGTCTGGGTGGTCTGGGCGTGCCGGGCGTACCGGACGGCGGGGTCAGGCGGGCGCCGGGATCCGGGCCGGCGAGAGCCGTACCGGCAGGCGGCGCAGGCCCCAGGTGAAGTTCGAGGCGTTGTACACCGGGTCGCCGGTCAGCTCGATCCGCTCGACCCGCCGGGTCAGTTCGGCCACGAAGGCGCTCAGCTCCAGCCGGGCGAGCCGGGCGCCCAGGCACAGGTGGGGGCCGTGGCCGAAGGCGATGTGCCGGTTGGGGGTGCGGTCGGCGAGGAACCGGCCGGGCCGGTCGAACACCTCCTCGTCGCGGTTGGCGGAGACGTTCCACAGCGTCACCCGGTCCCCGGGCTCGACGCGGACGCCGCCGACCTGGGCCGGGCGCATCACGGTACGCAGCGCGTGCACGCCGGGGGTCGTCCAGCGCAGGATCTCCTCGGCCGCCGCGGACGCCCCGGCCGGGCCGGCCGCCCGCAGCAGCTCCCACTGGCCGGGATCGCGCGCCAGCGCGAGCACCCCCCCGGCCGCGGAGTAGCGCGTCGTCTCGTTCGCCCCGGCCAGCACGCCGTTGCAGTTGAAGATGATCTCCTCGTCGGTGAGCGGGCGCTCCCCGCCGGGGACGTCGGCGGCCCGGCGCTCGGTGGCGATGACGCTGACGAAGTCGTCGCCGGGCCGGGCCCTGCGCTCGTGCAGCAGGTCGGCGAAGTAGAGGAAGATCTCGCCGTGCGCACCGCTGCGCTCGGCCTCGTCCTCCGACTCGAAGGCGTCGGTGGTGATGCCGCCGATCCACTCCCGGTCCTCGCGGGGGATGCCCATGAGCGCGCAGACCACGTGGTTGGGGATCTTCTTGGCGACGTCGATGAAGTCGACCTCCCCGGTCTCGGCCGCCTCCCCGACCACCTCGGCGACGACCCCCCGGACGAGCTCCTCCATCCGGGGCATGGCCGACGGCCCGAAGGACCGCTGCAGGACCCGCTTGAGCCGGGTGTGGTCCGGGGCGTCGGAGACGATCAGCATGCGCTGGGCGACCGCCTCGACCGCTCCGGGGTCGCTGTCGAGGCGCATGCCGTACCGCGAGCTGAACGTCTCGGCGTCGGCGTAGACGGCGGCGATGTCCCGGTAGCGGCTGACCACCCAGAACCCGGGGCCGTCCGGCTCCGGGTGCCGGTGGACCGGCGCGTTCCGCCGCAGCCAGGCGAAGACGGGCCAGAAGGCGTCCCTGGCGAACAGGCCGGGGTCGAGGAGGTCCAGCCCCTCGGGCGGGACGGGCAGCTCAGGCATGCCGCTCCCCCGCCCTCCGGCGCAGGTGGAGCGGGCGCGTGTCGGTCCAGTGCTCGTCGACGTACCGGGCGCACGCCTCCTCGCTGCCGCTGAACCCCGCGGCGCGCCAGCCGCGGGGCGGGCCGGCGTCCTGCGGGTGCAGCGCGTGCTGCCCGGCGTCGTTGACCAGCACCGCGTAGCGGCGGGTCCCGTCGTTCATCTCGGGCTCCTCTCGGGGGTTCGGGCGGGCTCGCGGAGCAGCTCGCGCAGCAGCGGCAGGACCGCGCCGGGACGCTCCAGGCAGAAGTGGTGGCCGCCGGGGAAGAGCCGGCGGTGGAACCCGGCGGCGGCGTGGTCGCGCCAGCCCGCGAGCTGGCCGGGGGTCACGGTCTCGTCGGCCTCGCCGCCCCAGGCCTCGACCGGGCACAGCGCGCCCCCCGCGCCGTCGTCGTGGATGTACGTCAGGGACAGCCGGGCGTCGTGCCGCAGGACCTCCAGCGCCAGCTCGCGGCTGTCCTCATCGAGGTCGTCCTCGCCGAGCCCGCGGCCCGCCAGCAGCCGCTCGAGCTCCTCCTCCCCCTCCACCAGGCCCCGGCCCGCGCCGGTCCACATGCCGGGGGGACGGCACGCGGCGACGACCAGCGCGTCCGGCCACCGGCCGTGGCGGCCGCCGAGGGCGCGGGCGACCTCGTAGCCGAGCAGCCCGCCGAAGCTGTTGCCGAAGACGACGAGCGGCAGCCCCGAGGCGAGCGGCCCGGCGGGGTCGCCGGCGATCTCGGCGACGACCGCGCCGACGACCTCCCCGACGCTGCGGGCCGGCGGGTCGGTGAAGCGGTTCTCCCGGCCGGGCAGCTGCACGCCGACCACGGACACCTCCGGCCCCAGCGCGTCCTGCCAGGGGCGGAACTGGCCGCAGCCGGCCCCGGCCTGCGGCAGGCAGAGCAGCGTCGGGCGGGCGGGCCGGGCGGGGCCGGCGGGCCACGACACCAGCCAGGGGCGGCTCACGCCGTCCCCACGAGGGAGTCCTCGGCGAGCCCGTCCAGCGCGGCGGCCAGGCCCTCGGCGGTGGGGGCGGCCAGCAGGTGCGCCATCGTCAGGCGCAGCCCGGTACGGCGGCGCAGCGCCGAGACCGCCCGGGCGGCCAGCAGCGAGTGCCCGCCGAGCTCGAAGAAGTCGGCTCCGGCGTCCTCGACGGGGCGGGCGAGCAGCTCGCCCAGCACCTCGCAGACCAGGAGCTCGCGCTCACCGGCCGGCGGCCGGCCGGTCACCGGCCCGCGCGGGGAGAGCCGGGCGAGCGCCGTACGGTCGACCTTGCCCGTGGGGAGGGTCGGCAGGGCCGCCACGACGGCGACCGCGGCGGGCACCATCGCCTCCGGCAGGCCTGCCGCGCAGCGGGCCCTGACCTCGGCGGCGAGCCGGGCCTCCCCTTCCTGGTCCGGAAGAGGGTCCGGGAGCGAGTCCGGCTCCAGGTCCAGGGCCGGGGCCGGGTCCAGGGCCGGGGAGCCCTGCGGGGTGCCGGGGGCGGCCCGGCCCGCGGCGGCGCCTGCCGAGGGCACCACGGCGAGCCCGACCGCGTCACCGGTCTCCGTGACGAAGGCCGCGGCGGCGCGGACGCCGGGGGCGCGCAGCGCCACGCGCTCGATCTCGCCGAGTTCCACCCGCAGGCCGCGCACCTTGACCTGGTCGTCCAGCCGGCCGTGGTACTCCAGCTGCCCGTCGGGCCGCTCGACCACCACGTCGCCGGTCCGGTACATCCGCTCCCCGGCCTCGCCGAAGGGGTCGGGGACGAACCGTGAGGCGGTCAGGCCCGGCCGGTTGCGGTATCCGCGGGCGACGGCCGCGCCGGCCAGGTACAGCTCCCCCGGGACGCCGGGCGGCACCGGGCGGCGCCGGTCGTCCAGCACGTGGGCGCGGTAGCCGGGGAGCGGCCGCCCGATCGTCCGGACGTCGTCGCCGCGGCGGCTGTCGGCCCAGGTGGCGGCGATCGTCGTCTCGGTGGGGCCGTAGACGTTGAGGATCCTGCGCCCGCCGCCGAACCTGCGCACCAGCTCCGGCGGGCAGGGCTCGCCGGCCACGACCAGGACCCGGGCGCTGGGGATGTCCCCGGTGCAGGAGGCGAGCAGCGACGGCGTGAGGCAGACGGTGCGCGGGCGCACCGCCTCCAGCGCCGCGTCGAGCCCCTCCTCCAGGTCGACGAGGGCGACGCCCTGCCCGTGGCACAGGTAGAGCAGGGTGCACCACAGCCAGCCGTCGAACGCCGGGGAGACGGCGTTGACCCCGAGCCCGCCGGCGGGCAGTTCCAGGCCGGCGAGGGCGCCGAGCAGCGTGTCGAGGCCCCGGTAGGTGACCTCCACGCCCTTGGGCCAGCCGGTGGTCCCGGAGGTGTAGATGATGTAGGCGCAGTCGTCCGGGTCCGGGGGCGCGGCCCACGCGCTCACCCGCCGCCCGGCCGCCTCCTCCGGGAGGAGGGTGCGCGTCTTCGGGGGCGCGGCACCGGGCGGGAGCCGGTCGCCGAGCAGGATCTTCGCCCCGGCGTCGCGGAGCGCGAAGTTGATCCGGTCGGCGGGATGGCCGTCGTCGACCGGCACGGCGGTGGCGCCCGCCCGCCAGACCGCGAGCAGGCCGGGCACCAGCCAGCGTGATCTGCCGGTGCACAGGCCGACGGGCGTCTGCGGGCCGGCGCCGGCGTCGACGAGTGCGGCGGCGAGGGCGTCCACGTGGCGGGCGAGCTCCGCGAAACCGAACTCGCCGTCCGGTGCGCGGACCGCCGTGGCCGCGGGTGCCCGCCGGGCCCACCGCGTCACCGCGTCGAGGACGCGGTACGCGGGTGCGTACCCGCCCGGGGTTTCTGGAGCCGAACTGTGGGTCATCGGAGCTCCTGCTTCGTGACGTGGGTCGCGCCTGGTCCACCCGGACGGGAGTCGACCTCGATATCCGACATATGCAGAAAATAGATAAAGGCGGTTAAATGGCGGTTATCTATCTGCGTGGCGGTAGAGACCCGGCTCCACGGAAATCTCGGGAGACGTTCCGCTGCGGGGCGATCCGCTCTTTCCGGCGTCGAAATATCCGGCGTCGAGCGCCGTCAGCGCGAGAGAGGGCAGGGCGACCTCCTGCGGCCGTCCCGTCCCCGGCACGGAGCCGAGGAACAGGACCTGGTCGAGCATGAGGCCGAGTTGCCGGCGCGTGCGCTCGCTCGCCGGCGAGGCGTCGCCGTCCGGCAGGGAGCCTCCGGTCACGCCGACGCCGAGCGGTGTCGGCCAGCCGCGCAGGGCGTGCACGATGGCCCGCATGGTGGCGAGGGTCGCGGCCGCGCCCTGCTCCCCCCCGGCCAGGGCGACGCAGCCCACCGCCCTGGCGTCGAAGAAGGGGCGTGCGTCCGCGGCCAGTTCGTTGACGTAGTCGAGGGCGTTCTTGAGCAGGCCGGACACGCTGCCGTGATAGGCGGGCGTCACCAGCACGACGCCGTCGGCGCGTGCCAGGTCGTCCAGGAACCGGGCCACCCGGGGGCCGTGGCGGCCGGGCTCCCCGTAGAACGGGAAGTCCAGCTCGGCGCCTCCGAAGAGGGTGGCGGTCGCCCCCCGGGAGAGGCATTCCCGCGCGCACCAGCGGGCCAGGCGCTCGGTGCGCGAGCCGGCGCCCAGCGCGCCGCTCAGCACGGTGACATGAGGAGTGACGGACATTTCCGCTCCTGTCTGTTCGGTTGGCGGGACGGGTCGCGCTCGGTCGGACGGCAGGAGCCCCGGGCTGCGGATGCGTGCTCTCCGGACGCCTGCGGCCTATCCGTCGAGGCGTTCCGGCACCCCCTCCTCCAGCAGCCGCACGCGGTGTCCCGTGGCGAACATGCGGCTGCCGTCCGCGGCGAAGGGGTCGGGGAGGAAGCGGTCGACCGTCGCCGCCGGATCGTCCAGGTAGCCGCGGGCGACCACCGGGCCTCCGACGTAGAGGAAGCCGGTGCCGCCCGCGGCGAGCGGCCGGAGGTCGTCGTCCAGGGCGTACAGGCGGCAGCCGGCGAGCGGCGGGCCGATCAGCGTCCGCGCCGGGCCCGGCCCGGCGGGGAGCGTCCTGCGCCCGGCGCACACGACACCGGTCTCCAGGGATCCGTAGAAGCGCGAGGAGCACCTCGGGGCGGGCGGGCGGGCGGAGCCCTCGGAGGCATCGGCGGTGTCGGCGGGGTCGGCGGGGTCGGCGGCACCGATGCCTCCGGCGCCACCCGTGGCACCGGCGGCGTCCGGCCGCAGGACCGCCTCGGCCCCGCCGTGCAGGACGCGCAGCAGGTCCGCGTTGACGAACTCGGAGGACAGGCGCCCCGACACCGCGACGCGGTCGCCCGGGCGGACCGGGAGCACCTCGCCCAGCAGGGCGTCCAGCTGTCGGTGCTCCAGGACGACGCCCCGCGATCCGCGCTCCGCCGGGTGGTAGAGCACGCAGGCCGCGTCGGACGGGAGCGCACCCGGACCCTGCGCCGGGGCGGCGGGCCGCCCGGTCGCGGCGGATCCGGCCGCCGCGACGGCGGCGGTGGCAGCGGTGGCAGCGGTGGCGGCCGCGGCGGCGCCGATGGCCTCGTCGGTGTCGGTGTCGGGGATCCCGGAATCGGTGACGGCGTCGGGGGTGGCGTCGGTGCCGGTTTCGGTCCCGGCGTCGTCCGGCCAGGTCAGGATGTGCGCGTCGACGTGCAGCAGGGTGTCGGCACGGTCCGTGACGACCGCCCGGACACCGCCGTCGGCGATCACCAGGTCCCGCCAGCCGGCGTCGTCGAGGCTGTCGACCGGGAGGTAGGCGGCTCCGGTGAGGGCGATGCCGAGCAGCGCCGTGAGCGCCGCGGCACCGAGCGGGAGGTACAGCGCGACCCGGTCCTCGGCGCCGATGCCGAGGGCGATCAGCCGCCCGGCGAGCCGGCGCGCGCCCTCCAGCAGCTCGCCGTAGGTGAGACGGGCGCCGCCGCTCAGCGCGACGGCGTCCGGACGGGCGGCCGCGGCGGCGGCGATCCGGCCGGGCCAGCCGGCCGGCCCGTCCTCGTCCGGTTTCCCGGCCGGCCGCATGTCCCGCCACAGCTCGGCCACCTGGACCAGGCACTCCTCGCGCGTGCTGACGAACCCGATCGGCGACCAGCCGCCGGGCACGGCGTCGTCCAGGGGCCATATGCCGTACTGCGCGCGGTGGTTCACCAGAACCTGGAAGTACCGATGCGGTGGTCCCGTGGTCATTGGTCCTCCAGAGTCATCCCGTCAAAGCCGCCGTCGTGGTCGCCGTCAAACCGGTATCGCCGTTCACCCTTCCGGCAACCGGTTGCCGCGCGGTTACGTCGCACTCTGAGGGCCCCGGACCCCCACCCGCCGGCGGGGGAAGGAGGCGGGGAATTCATCGCTTCAATTTCTCATCAATCCTAATAAAGCGTCATAACCGGCACTTAACTGGGGGTGCCTAATCTGCCGTCCGCGGATCGAATTCACCGCCCTTCCGGGAGCCTTTTCCCGGCGGCTCTGACGACTGGAGGCCCGCATGGTCCGGTTGGCCGAATTCCACCGGCGCGCGACGGAGAACCTCGCCGCCGAGGACCCCGAGATCTTCCATCTGCTGGAGCGCGAGATGCGCCGCCAGGCGGACACGCTGGCGATGGTGGCCGCGTGCAGCACCGCGCCGCCGTCGGTGCTGGCCTGCGCCGGCAGCGCGCTGGGGAACGTGACCGCCGAGGGCTACCCGGGCGCCCGCTTCCACGCGGGCTGCGAGGTGGCCGACGACGTCGAGCGGCTGGCCGTGGCCCGGGCCCGCGAGCTCTTCGGAGCCGACTACGCCAACGTGCAGCCCCACTCGGGCAGCTCGGCCAACCTCGCGGTGCTGTTCTCCCTGCTGGAACCCGGCGACACCGTGCTCGGCATGGACCTGGACGCCGGCGGGCACCTCACCCACGGCTCCCCCGCCTCGGTCACCGGCAGGTACTTCCGGACCGCAGGCTACGGCGTGGGCCCCGACGGCTTCATCGACTACCACGAGGTCGCCGAGCTGGCCCGGCGCGTCCGGCCCAAGCTGATCGTCTGCGGCGCGAGCTCCTACCCCCGCACCATCGACTTCGCCCGCTTCCGGGAGATCGCCGACGGGTGCGGCGCCTGGCTGCTGGCGGACATCTCCCACATCGCCGGGCTGGTCGCGGCCGGCGAGCACCCCGACCCGGTCCCGTACGCCCATGTGACCACCACCAGCACCTACAAGCAGCTCTACGGCCCGCGCGGCGGGCTCATCCTGTCCGGGCCCGACGCCGCCCGGCCGGGTCCCGGCGGGAGGGGGACGCTGGCGGGCGCGCTGCAGCGGGCGGTCTTCCCCCGTGCCCAGGGCACCCCGGACCTGGCGGGGGTGGCGGCCAAGGCCCGGGCGTTCGCCGCGGCCTCCACCGGCGCCTTCCGCGCGCTCGCCCTGCGCCTGCGGCTGGACGCCCGGCAGCTCGCGGTGGAGCTGGTGGACCGCGGGCAGGGCCTGATCACCGGCGGGACCGACAACCACCTCGTCCTCATCGACGTGGGCGCCAAGGGCTACACCGGCGTCGTGGTCGAGAGGGCGCTGGAGGAGTGCGGGATCATCGTCAACAAGAACCGCATCGTCGGCGACACCAGGCCCGCCCACGTCACCTCCGGGATCCGCCTGGGCACCAACACGCTCGCGCTGCGCGGCATGGGCCCCGCCGACATGGCCGCCTGCGCCGACCTCTTCTGCCGGGCCGTCGAGGCGGTGGAGCAGCTCGGCGACACCGACTACCGGCTCCCCGCACCCGCCCGCGACGGCGTCCGCGCCGCCGTGGCCCGACTCTGCCGGGACTTCCCGCTGCCCGGCTACCCCGCCTGACCCGGCTCCGCCCGGCTCGACTCCGTCCGGTTCGGCCCGGCCGGGCTCCCTCCGCCTCGGAGGGGCCGGCCCGGGAGGGCCCGGCCGCCGGCCGGCGGCCGGTCGCCGCCGCGAGCACCCCCGAAGACGCCCCGAAGACTCCCCCGAAAACGCATGGAGGTTCCCGGTGAGCGACACCCTCGCCGAACGTATCGCCGGTCTGCCCGCCTCGCGCCGCGCCCTGTTCGAAGCACTGGCGGGCGCGGGCGCCGGGCCCGCCGGGCAGGACGACCCGGAGCCCCGGACCGGTGGCGAGCCGGCGGTGATGTCGTTCGCCCAGCGGCGGCTCTGGTTCGTCGACCAGCTGCAGCCGGGCTCGCCGGCCTACAACGTGCCGGTGGCCACCCGCATCCGCGGTCCGCTGGACGTCGGGGCGCTGCACGGCGCCCTGCAGGACGTGGTGGACCGGCACGAGGTCCTGCGCACCGTCTACCCCGGACGCGGCGAGGAGGCGGTGCCCGAGCTCCTGCCGGACCACCGGCTGCCCCTGCCGGTCGTCGACCTGCCGGACGAGGCCGCGATCGGCCCGTTCCACGCCGCCGACGCGGTCGCCCCGTTCGACCTCGCCCGTGAGGCGCCCATCCGCGCCGCCCTGGGGCGGCTGGGCCCCGAGGACCACGTCCTGCTGCTGAACGTCCACCACATCGTCACCGACGGCTGGTCGATGCGGCTGCTCTCCACCGAGCTGGAGCGCTGCTACGCGGCCCGCGCGGCGGGCCGCGACCCCGGCCTGGCCCCGCTCCCCCTCCAGTACGCCGACTTCGCCGCCTGGCAGCGCAGGCGGGTCGGCGGCGAGCGGCTGGACAGGCTCAGGGACTACTGGACCGGCGAGCTGGCGGGCGCCGCCCCGGTGGACCTGCCCACCGACCGGCCCCGGCCGCCGCTGTTCGGGCACGAGGGGGGCTCCCGCTACGTCGAGCTGCCCGCCCCGCTGGTCGCGGCGCTGCGCGAGCACGGCAGGGCGGCGGGCGCGACGCTCTTCATGACGCTGCTGGCCGGCTTCGCCGCCACCCTGGCCCGCCACACCGGCCAGGACGACGTCGTGGTCGGCACGTCGGTCTCCGGCCGCGACCACCCGGCCGTCGCCGACCTGATCGGCTTCTTCGTCAACACGCTGCCGCTGCGGGTCAGGACAGGCGGCGACCCCACGTTCGACGAGCTGGTCCGCTCCGTCCGGACCACCACCCTGCAGGCCTACGCCCACCAGGAGATGCCGTTCGACCTCATCGTCGACGCGCTGAAGATCCCGCGCGACCCGAGCCGCCCGCCGCTCACGTCCGTGATGTTCCTGCTCGACGAGACGCCGGACACCGCACCGGAGCTGGCGGGCCTGCGGACCGAGCCGGTCGAGTTCGAGTCGGGCGTCACCAAGTACGACCTGATGGTCAGCGTGCACGACAGCGGCACCACCGTCCGGGCCCTGGTGGAGTACCCCACCGCCCTGTTCGACCCGGAGACGGTCGACCGGCTGCTGCAGCGCTTCCTCACCCTCCTGCGGGCCGCGGTCGAGCGGCCGGAGGTGCCGCTGGGGGACCTGCCGCTGCTGTCGGAGGCCGAGCGGCGGGCCGTACTGCACGACTGGAACGCCACCGGGGCGCCGTTCCCGGACCGGACCTGCCTGCACCGGCTGTTCGAGGAGCACGCCGACCGCCGTCCCGGCGCGCCCGCGCTGGTCTGCGGCGGCCTGGACGGCTGGACGGTCACCTACCGCGAGCTGGAGGAGCGCGCCAACCGGCTGGCCCACCACCTGATCGGACTGGGCGTGCGGCCGGGCGGCGCGGTGGCGCTGTGCCTGCGCCGCGGGCCCGCCCTCGTGACGGCGATCCTCGCCGTGCTCAAGGCCGGCGGCGCGTACGTGCCGCTGGACCCGGACTACCCGCCGGACCGGCTGGCCTTCATGGTCCGCGACGCCGCGGCCCCGGTCCTGGTCGCCACCGCGGAGACGGCGGCCCGGATCCCGGCCGGCGAAGGACCCCCCGGAGCCCCCGCGGGCGCCGGGGATTCCGCGGGCGCCGTGCGGGTGCTGCTGGACGCCGACGGCGCGCAGATCGCCGCCCGCCCCGCCCACCGCCCCGTCACCCGGGTCACCGCCCGCGACCTGGCGTACGTCATCTACACCTCGGGCTCCACCGGGACCCCCAAGGGGATCGCGCTGGAGCACCGGGGGGTCGTCAGCAACCTGCTCGACCTCAACCGGTCGTACGGCGTGCGCCCCGGGGACGCGGTCCTGGCGCTCTCGTCCCCCAGCTTCGACATGAGCGTCTACGAGGTCCTCGGCATGCTGGGCGCGGGCGGGACCCTGGTCCTGCCCGACCCGGCCGCCGCGCGCGACCCCGCCCACTGGGCCGACCTGATGACCCGGCACGGGGTGACGGTGTGGAACTCCGCGCCCGCCCTGCTGGACCTGCTCCTGGACCAGCTGGAGCACGCCGGGGGCCCGGACCTGCCGGATCTGCGGGTCGCCTTCCTCGGCGGCGACTGGATCCCGGTCGCCCAGCCGGACCGGATCCGCGCCTTCGCCCCCGGGCTGGCGTTCGCGGCCCTGGGCGGGGCCACCGAGGCGTCGATCCACTCCATCGAGTTCCCCGTCCACCGCGTCGACCCCTCCTGGGCGCGCATCCCCTACGGCAGGCCGATGGCCAACCAGCGGGCCTACATCCTCGACGAGCGGCTGCGCCCCGTGCCGGTCGGCGTCCCGGGCGAACTCCACCTGGGCGGGGCGGGCCTGGCCAGGGGCTACCTCAACCGGCCGGAGCTGACCGCGGAGCGGTTCGTGACCGTCGAGCTGGAGCCGGGGCTCACCGAGCGCCTGTACCGGACCGGCGACGTCGCGCGCCACCGTCCCGACGGCGTCATCGAGCTGCTGGGCCGCACCGACTTCAGGATCAAGCTGAACGGGCTGCGCATCGAGCCGGGCGAGGTGGAGGCCGCGCTGCGCGGGCAGCCGGGCGTGCGCGACGCCGTCGTGGTGGCGCGCGGCGGCGGGCCCGGCGAGGGCGCGGCGCGGCTCGTCGGCTACCTGGTCCCGGAAGCAGGCGCAGCGGAAGGCACGGAGGAGGGCCCGGGGGAAGGCACGGAGGAGGTCGCGGGGGTGGACCCGGCGGCCGTACGGGCCGCGCTGGCCCGCGTGCTGCCGCCGCACGCCGTACCGTCCGCCCTGGTGCTGCTCGACCGCCTGCCGCTGAGCCCGAACGGCAAGGTGGACCGTGCCGCGCTGCCCGCGCCCGCCGCCGGGTCCACCGTGTCCCCCGGGTCCACCGGCTCCGGCACCGCGCCCACCGCGCACAACGGGTCCGGCGGGTCCGGCGGGTCCGGCGGGTCCGGCGCGACCGCTCCGGCGGACGGCGGGCCCCTCGCCGCCGCGGTCGCCGCCGCCTGGGGCGAGGTCCTGGGCGTCGGCGGCGTCGGCCCCGACGACGACTTCTTCGCCCTCGGCGGCGACTCCTTCGCCGCGGTGCGCGCCGTGCGGGCGGTCCGCGAGGACCTGCGGGTGGTGGAGCTGTTCACCCATCCGACGCCGCGCCGGCTCGCCGCCCGCCTGGCCGAGCTCACCGGGCCCGGCGGGGAGCAGGCCGCGCCCGGCGCCCCGCACCGTCTGCTGTACCGGCTCACCCCCGAGACCGGGCGCGAGCCGGAGCTGACCCTGGTGTGCTTCCCGCACGGCGGCGGCGACGCCATCGCCTACCGGCCGCTCGCCGCCGAGCTCCCGCCGGAGATCGCCCTGGTGGCGGTCTCCCCTCCCGGGCACGACCCGGTGCGCCCCGGCCCGATGGTGCCCGTCACCGAGCTCGCCGAGCTCGCCGCCACCGAGATCGCCCGCACCGTGCGCGGCCCGTTCGCGGTCTACGGCCACTGCGCCGGCGTCGTCGCGGCGCTGGAGACCACCCGCGTCCTGGAGGGGTACGGCCTGCGCCCCCGCGCGCTGTACCTCGCCGCCGCCCTGCCGGAGGACGACCCCGAGTACTCGCTGGAGATGGAGCGGATCTCCAGCGACGACGACCTCGTCGCGCACCTGCGGTCCATGGACGGCTTCGACGGGGTGCTCGACGAACGCGACCTGACCACGGTGATCCGCATGGTCCGGCACGACATGACGGAGGCCGCCCGCTTCTTCGGCCGCACGTCCGCCGGCTTCACGCCCCGCCTGTCCACCCCGCTCACCTGCATCATCGGCGACGCCGACGAGGCGACCGAGGGGTACGGGGAGGGCCACCTGGCCTGGGGCCTGTACGCCTCCGAGGTGGGGCTGGCCGTCGTCCCCGGCGGCCGCCACTACTTCGCCAAACACCTGCCCCGGCAGCTCGCCGAGCTGCTGACCGAGTTCCACCGGCCGACCCGGTGACCACCGCTGACGGAGGATTGACATGAGCGACCTCGCCGAACGGCTCGGCCGGCTGCCCCAGGGGCAGCGGTCACGGCTCCTGCGGCAGATGCGCGGCCAGATGTCGGCGGGCGGCGGCGGCCGTACCGCGCTGACCCGCCTCGACCACGGCTCCCGCGCCAGGACCTCGTTCCAGCAGGAGCAGATGTGGTTCGTCGACCGGCTGGGCGGCGGCCGCACCCGCAACAACATCGCGCTGTCGGTACGGCTGCGCGGCCCGCTCGACCCGGCCGCGCTCCGCGAGTCGGTGAACGCGGTGGTCCGCCGCCACCAGGTCCTGCACAGCAGGCTGATCGAGGTGGACGGGCTGCCCTGGCAGGAGCCGGTCCCCGGCTACATGGTCGGCGTCCAGCAGACCGACCTGTCCGGCGGGGACGACCCCGAGCGGGAGCTGGCCGAGCTCACCGCCGCCGATGCGGCGGCCCCGTTCGACCTGGCCGCCGGCCCGCCGATCAGGGCCCGGCTGGTCCGCCTCGCCGACGACGAGCACGTCCTGCTGTGGGTGGTCCACCACGTCGTCTGGGACCCGGGGTCGACCCGGGTGTTCGCCGAGGAGCTGACCTCCGGCTACGAGGCGGCGGTGGCCGGGCGCGAGCACGACCTGCCGGGCCTGCCGGTGGAGTACGCCGACTTCGCGGCCTGGCAGCGGGAGAAGCTGGACGCCGAGCGGTCCGCGGCCCTGGCCGAGTCCTGGCGCCGCATCCTGGCGGGCTCCCGGGCGACGGAGGTCATGTCGGACTTCCCCCGGACGCCGGAGACCCGCGGCGAGGGCAAGGGGCTCTCCCTGTCCCTGGACGCCGAGACGCTCGGCAGGCTGTCGGCCACCGCGGAGGCGGCGGGCGCGACGGTGTTCACCACGCTGCTGGCCGCGTTCAACGCGCTGCTGCGCCACTGGACCCGGTCCGAGGACGTCGTGGTCGGCACGGCCAGCGCCTCGCGCCCCCACCCCGACCTGGAGCGGCTCATCGGCTGCTTCGTCAGCATGATCACACTGCGCACGGAGGTGACCGACGACCTGACCTTCCTGGAGCTGGTCGGCCGCACCTCCTCGGCGGTGATGGACGCGTTCGCGCACAGCGAGCTCCCGTTCGAGCAGGTGGTGGAGGCCGTGCGGCCGCCGCGCGACCCGCTGCGCCACCCGCTGTTCCAGATCGAGTTCACCTCCCTGGGCCGCTGGGGCGCGCACCGCGCCGAGGCCGGCGGCGTGGAGTTCTGCATCGAGCAGAAGCACGACGGCGCCGCGAAGTTCGACATGAGCTTCCTGGCCGGCGAGTCCGACGGCCTGGAGCTGTCGCTGGAGTACAACACCTCCCTGTACCGGTACGGCACCGCGGCCGGGCTGCTGGAGGCGTTCCAGCGGGTGCTGCGGCAGGTCGCGGAGGATCCGCAGATCCGGGTGGGCGACCTCGGCCTCGTCGAGGAGCCCGGCGCCTCCCGGCACGCGCGCGAGCTCTCCCGCGGCGGGCCCGTCGACGAGGCGGCCTGGACCGCGACGCTGGACCGGTTGTTCCGCGAGCGGGTCCGGGCCCGGCCCGGGGCGGTCGCGGTCCGCTCCGGGGACGCGGTGGTCGACTACGCGACGCTGGACCGCTGGTCGGACGCCGTCGCGGACGGGCTGCGCGCCCGCGGCGCCCGCCGGAACGAGCCGGTGGCGGTCCTCCTCGGCCGGGGCCCCGCGGCCGTCGCCGGGGTGCTCGGGGTGCTCAAGGCCGGCGCCGCCTATCTGCCGGTCGACCCGGCCGCCCCGGCGGAGCGGGTGGGCACGATCCTCGCCGACGCCTCGGTGCGCCTCGCCCTCGTGCCGGGCGGTCCGGGCGGCGTGGGCGGCTCCGGCGGCGTGGGCGGCGCGGACTCGGACCCGGCGGGGGTGCTGCCGGGGCACGTGGAGGCCGTCCCGGTCCCGGGGCCGCCCGCGGGTGGGACGCCCTCCGAGCCTCCGGCGCCCCCGGTCTGCGAGCCGGGGGACCTCGCCTACGTGCTCTACACCTCGGGCAGCAGCGGCACCCCCAAGGGGGTCATGGTCGAGCACCGCTCGGTCGCGCACTTCTCCCGGGCCATCGCGGCGGACTACGGGATCACCGAGTCCGACCGGGTCCTGCACTTCGCGCCCCTGACGTTCGACGTGTCGGTGTTCGAGATCTTCACCACCCTGCTGGCCGGCGCCGAGCTGGTCGTCGCCGGGGACGAGGAGCGGCGCGACCCCGAACTGCTGACGGCGCTCATGCGCCGCACCGGCGTGACGGTGGCGGAGCTGCCGCCCGCGCTGATGCCCCTGCTGGACCAGCGGCGCCTGCCCGACCTGCGCCTGGTGTCGGTCGGCGGCGAGGCCTTCCCCGGCAGGCTGGTGGCCGAGTGGACCGCCGGGGAGCGCCGCTTCGTCAACGGGTACGGGCCGACCGAGGCCACCGTCGCGGTGACGCTCATGAACTGCGTCGGCTCCTACGACCGCAACCCGCCGATCGGCCGCCCGATGGCCGGCCACCAGGCGTTCGTGCTGGACGGGCGGCTGCGGCCGGTGCCGCCCGGCGTCCCCGGCGAACTGTGCGTGGCCGGGCCGGGCATCGCGCGCGGCTACCTGGGGCGGCCGGAGCTGACCGCGGAGCGGTTCGTCGACAACCCCTACGCCGACGGGGAGGCGACCGCGCGGCTGTACCGGACGGGCGACCTGGTCCGCTGGCTGCCCGGCGGCAACCTCGACTTCCTGGGCCGCACCGACCGGCAGCTGAAGCTGCGCGGGTTCCGGATCGAGCCGGGCGAGGTCGAGGCGGTGCTCGCCCGCCAGCCCGGCGTGGAGCAGGCGGTGGTCACCGTGGTCGCCGGAGCCGACGGCGAGCGCGTGCTCGTCGGCTACGTCGCCGGGACCGCGGACGCCGAGGCGGTACGGCGGGGCGCCGCCGCGCTGCTGCCCGGCTACATGGTCCCGGTCGTCGTGACGCTCGACGAGCTGCCGCTCACCCCGCACGGGAAGGTGGACCTCGCCGCGCTGCCGGTCCCCGCCGACCAGGCCGGGCCGGAGGGGACGGCACCGCGCGACGCGGTCGAGGAGAAGATCGCGCGCGGCGTCGTCGCGCCGCTGCTGGGGCGCGAGCAGGTGGACGTGGAGGGCGACTTCTTCGCCCTCGGTGGCAGCTCTCTGCAGGCCACCACGGTGGTCTCCCGGGTGCGCGGCCACTTCGGCGTCGACATCGCGCTGGCGGACTTCTTCTCCCGGCCGACCGTGGCGGGCCTGGCCGCGCTGGTCCGCGACGCCCAGCGCGACGCCGCCGCCCAGCAGGACCGGCTGCTGTCGGTCTTCGACCGGATCGAGCAGATGAGCGACGAGGAGGCGGCGGAGATGCTCCGCTCGCTGCGCGCGGGCGGGGGCGCGTCGTGACGGCCGCCCCGGCGGACGTCCTGGACGGGCTCCCGGCGCACAAGCGGGAGCTGGCCAGGCTCCTGCTCCAGGCGCAGGCGCCCGTGCCGTCCCGTCCCGAGCCCCGTGCCGGGGGCGGGCCGGTGCCGGCCACTCCGGCGCAGGCGCGGCTGTTCCTGCAGGAGGCCGCCGATCCCGGCGCGGGCACGGGTTCGCACGCCGTACGGCTGCGCGGCCCGCTCGACCCCGGGACCCTGGCCGCCGCGCTCACCTCCGTGCTGGGCCGGCACGAGGCGCTGCGCACCCGGCTGGACGGCGACCCCGGCGGCCTCGGCGGGCCGGTGCAGCACGTCACCGCCGAGCCGTACCTGCGGTTGCAGGTGCTGGACCTGGCCGACGCCCCGGCGGGACGGCGCGCGGCCGAGGTGGCGCGGCAGGTGGCGGGGAGCGCGCGGCGCCCCCTGGACCTCGCCTCGGGCGAGAGCACCCGGTTCCGGCTGCTGCGGCTCGGCGAGGACGACCACGTGCTCGTCCTCGCCGCGCACCTGGCGTTCTTCGACGGCTGGTCGTCGGCGGTGTTCCTCAAGGACCTGTCCGACGCCTACCGGGGGCGCGACCGCACCCCGCCCGCGCTCCAGTTCCCCGACTTCGCCGCCTGGCAGCGCCGCTGGCTCGAGGGCCCCGGCGGGGCCGCGGAGCTCGGCCACTGGCGGGACGCCCTGGCCGGGCTGCCCCCGGCCCGCCCGGCACGCGGGTTCGCCCGCGGCCACCTGCCCGTCGGGCTGGATCCGGCGGCGACCTCCGCCGGGTTCGCGCTGGGCGCCGCCGAGGGCGCGACGCCGTTCATGACGCTGCTCGCCGCGCTGGCCGTGGTGCTCGCCCGCCGGCAGGAGCGCGAGGACCCGGGCCGCCGCGACCGCGACGTGGTCGTCGGGACCCCCGCGGCCGGCCGGGTCCTGTCCGGGATGGAGGACGCCGTGGGGCAGTTCACCACGGTGGTGCCCATCCGGGTGGACTGCTCGGGGCGGCCGTCGTTCCGGTCGCTGCTGGGCCGGGCCCGCACGGCCGTGACGGACGCGCTGGCCCGCCAGCGGCTGCCGGTGGACGCGCTGTTCGGCGAGGGCCGGGGCCGTGCCGGAGGCGGCGTCGGGGACGGGGCCGCGCCGCCGTACTCGGTGCTGTTCGCGCTGCACAACTACCCCGCGGTCCCGCTCGACCTGCCCGGGATCTCGGTGGAGCAGGTGCCGGGCCCTCCGGCGCGGCACCTGGAGCTCTACAGCCCGGTCCCGGCGGCGGCGCTGGCCTGCGTGGGGCTCGTCGAGCGGGACGGGCGGGTGTCCGGGACCGCCGAGTACAACCGCTTCGCGGCCACCGCCGCCGAGGTCGGCGACCTCGTGGACGGCGTCGGGCGGGTCCTGTCCGCCGCCGTCCGCGAACCGGGGTCGGCCGTACTCACCTGAGCCGTACTCACCTGAGGGAGGGAAGCCATGCTCACGTCCGAGCTCCTGTGGGAGCACAGCGAGGCGCCCGTGCGGGCGCTGCGCGACGAGATCCGCGAGATCCTCGCCGCGGCGCCGATCGCGGAGGCCCGGCGGCGGCGCGATCCGCGCCCCGTCCACCGGGCGCTCGGCCGGGCGGGACTGCTCGCGCCGCAGTGGCCGGTGGAGTACGGCGGCCGGGGGGTGAGCCACGTGACCGCCGCGGTGCTGGTCGAGGAACTGGCCATGCACGACGTGCCGGACCTGCTGCACACGCTCACCGTGTCGATCGTCGGCACGACGCTGCTCAACTGCGCCGGCCCGGAGATGCGGGCCCGGCACCTGCCGGGCTTCGCGGCGGGCACGTCCTTCGGCTGCGTGCTGTTCAGCGAGCCGCACGCGGGCTCGGACCTGTCGGTGCTGTCCACCCGGGCGGTCCGGCACGGCGACGGCTACCGGCTGCACGGCACCAAGACGCACTCCATCTTCGCCAGGCTCGCTGACTCCGCCCTCTGCCTGGCCCGCGACGACGACGACGCACTGACCCTGTTCCTGGTCCCCCTCGCCGGCGAGGGGGTCCGGATCGAGCCGATCCCGGCCCTGATGGACGACGACTTCCACGAGGTGACGCTGGACGGCGTCGAGGTGGGGCCCGGCGACGTCGTGGGCGAGCCCGGCCAGGGCTGGGCCATCGTCGTCCGGACACTGGCCTACGAGCGGACCGGCCTGGACTACTACGTCAAGGCGCTGCGCTGGCACCGCGCCGCCACCGCCGCCACCGGGCGGCTGCGGGGCGGGATCGGCCAGCACGACGCGATCGGGCTGGCCCGGCTCAACGCCCGCCTCGTCGCGGCGGGCACGCTGGTCCGGCGGGTGCTGACCCGGCTGGACCGGGGCGAGCTCAACGAGGACGAGGCGGCGGCCGCCAAGTGGTACACCACCGAGCTGGCCGCCGAGATCGCCTGGTGGGCGGCCGAGCGCGGCGCCGACCAGGCGATGATCGCCGAGGAGGACGGCGTCGCCGATCCGCTCGACGTGGCGGCGCGCGAGGCCCCGGGGATGCGGATCTCCGGCGGGACCTCGGAGATGATGCTGGAGACGCTGGCCCGCCTGCGCCTCGACTCGGGTGCGGAGGTGCGGCCGTGACCGCGCCCTCGGACGGGACCGGCCGGGGACTCCCCCGGCCGGGGGACGATCTGCGCGGGGAGGCGCGATGACCGCGATGGAGCCGATGACCGGCGAGTGGTGGACCGCGTGGGAGGAGGAGGACCCGCTCTTCCGCCAGCTCCGCCTGACCGTGCGGCAGGCGCTGCTGGACGGCGGCGGGAGCCCGCAGCAGGCGTGGGAGGCCCTGACCGACGTCGGCGCCTGGGAGTTCGGGGTGCCGCTGGAGCGCGGCGGCCTGGAGCTGGGGCACGCCGTGGTGAGCATGCTGTGCGAGGAGGTCGGCGGCTCGATGCAGCCGCTGCCCCTGCTCGGCACGCTCGTCACCCTGGACCTGCTCGCCGCCCTGCCCGACCGCGCCGGACTGCTCGACCGGATCAGGTCGGGCGGGCTCCCGGTGCCGATCCCCGGCCGCCTGCCGGGGCTGGAGGGCTGCCTGTCCACCGGCCTGGTCTGGTGGCCGGACCCGGGCGGGGACGGCGGACTGCTCTCCGGCACGGCGGGCCCCTTCTCGGTGGGGGTCGAGCCGGGCGCGCTGCTGCTGCTCGCCGAGACCTCCGACGGCCCCCAGGTGAGCCTGGTCACCCTGCCCGGCCCGGGCGTGGAACTGCGCGAGCTGGCCGACCGGGGCGGCGGCCCGGCCGCGGCGGCGGCCCTCACCGGCGTCCGGGTGCCCGCGGAGGCGGTGCTGCTGCGCGGCCGCGAGGCGGAGCGGGCGCTGGCCCGCGTGGGCCTGCGCGGAGCCGTCTACCAGGCGGCGCTCCTGATGGGGCTCGCCGCGGCCACGCTCACGGCGGTGGTGGAACGCGTCCGCGGCCGCCGGCAGTTCGGCCAGCCGCTGTCCAGGCACCAGGCGCCGCGGCTGCGGGTCGCGGGGCTGCTGGCCCGGCTCGACGCCGTGCGCTGGGCCGTCGCCGACGCCGCCCGGTCCCTGGACCGGGGGGCGCTCGGCTCCGCGGACGCGGCCGGCCTGCTCGCCCTGACCGCCGAGACGGCCCTGGACGTCACGCGCGACGCCGTGCACCTGCACGGCGCGTCCGGGCTGGCCCGCGACTCGGTGGTGGCCTCGTGCTACCGGAGGGTCGCGTGGGAGGCGCTGCGCGGCGGCCGGCCGACGCTGCTGTGGGAGACCGCGGCGGGCGGCGGCTGAGTCACGCGGACGAACCGGCCCGTCACGCGTCCGGCGGGCCGGAGTAGTCGATGCCGAGGGCGGCGGCCGGGTCGCGGAAGAAGCCGGCGGTCACCGCGCCGTCCTCGTCGTCCCCGGCCTGGCGGCGCAGCACGCCTTCAACCCGGGCCGGCCGCCCCACGTCGGTTCCGCTTCGTGAACCGGTGCTCCCGGTGGCGGAGGTTCCGCCGGAGCCGTCAGCGGGCGCCGATCTCCACCTGCGCCTCACCCGGGCCGATCTGCACCGCCTTGACCTCGCAGAACGCCTCCACTCCCCATTCGCCCAGCTCGCGCCCGTTGCCCGACCGCTTGTACCCGCCGAACGGCGCGAGCAGGTTGAACGGCGCCCCGTTCACGTCGACCCTCCCGGTGCGGATCCGGCGGGCGACCGCCAGCGCGCGCTCCGTCGAGGCCGACCACACGGCGCCGTGCAGGCCGTAGTCGCTGTCGTTGGCGATCCGCACCGCGTCGTCCTCGCCGGCGTACGGGATCAGCACCGTGACCGGGCCGAAGATCTCCTCCCTGGCGATCCTCATCCCGTTGTGCACGTCGGCGAAGACCGTGGGCCGGACGTAGAAGCCGCGGTCCAGGCCTTCGGGGGGCGCCGCGCCGCCGGCGACGAGCCGGGCCCCCTCCCGCTCCCCGAGCCGGATGTGGTCGCGCACCCGGGCCCGCGCGGCTCCCGAGATCAGCGGTCCCAGGTCGGTGCGCGGGTC
Organism: Planomonospora antibiotica; assembly: GCF_014647955.1. NCBI lineage: Bacteria > Bacillati > Actinomycetota > Actinomycetes > Streptosporangiales > Streptosporangiaceae > Planomonospora > Planomonospora antibiotica. The sequence continues at coordinate 64,749 of NZ_BMQE01000006.1, forward strand.
GAAGGGGTCGCCCGTGCGCAGGGAGGCGGCGGTCGCGGCGGCGATCTCGACCGCCTCGCCGTACCGGGCCTGCGGGACGAGGAGGCGGCTCCAGGCCAGGCAGGCCTGGCCCGAGTTGAAGCAGGCCTGCCGGATGCCCGCGCCGACGGCCGTCTCGAGGTCGGCGTCGTCCAGGACGATGTTCGCGCTCTTGCCGCCGAGTTCCAGGTGCACCCGCTTGACGGTGCCGGCCGCGAGCGTGGAGACGCTCCGGCCGGCGCGCTGCGAGCCGGTCAGGGAGACCATGGCGACGCCGGGGTGCTCGGCCAGGACCGATCCGACGACCGGGCCGGCGCCGCTGACCAGGTTGACCACGCCCGGCGGCAGGTCGCACTCGGCGAGCAGGTCGGCCAGGCGGAAGGTGTTGAGCGGGGCGAGCTCGCTCGGCTTGAGCACGACGGTGCAGCCCACCGCGAGCGCGGGCACCAGCTTCTGCATGACGAGCAGGAGCGGGACGTTCCAGGGGGTGATGCAGGCGACGACGCCGACGGGCTCGCGCAGGACCACCGAGCCTCCCACCCGCTGCTCGAAGGGGTGCGAGGGCAGCGTCTCCAGGTAGGAGCGGAGCACCCCGAGGGCGAACTCCACCTGCACGCCGCGGGCCAGGTGGCGGGGCATGCCCACCTCCCGGCTGATCGTGTCGGCCAGGACCCCGGCGTCGGCCTCCATGAGCTCCAGCAGCCTGCGCAGGGGGCGGAGCCGGGCCTCCAGCGGCAGGGCGGCCCAGCCGGGGAAGGCCGCGGCCGCCGCCTCCACGGCCCGCCGCGCCTCGTCCGCGGTGCCCGCGGGCACGCTGCCGACGACCTCCTCCCGCGCCGGGTCGAGGACGGTGAACCTCTCGCAGGTGTCCGGCGGGGTCCACCTGCCGCCGATCCACAGCGCGCCCCGGTGGACGGGCGGCGCGGGGCGGGCCGTCGCGCCGTCACCGGCCGGGCCCGCCTGCGGATTCGCAGACGGATTCGCAGACGGACCCGCGGACGGGCTCGCAGGCGGGCTCGCGGACGGGCGTTCGGCCCGGTTCGCAGGCGGGCTCGCGGACGGGCTGGCGGGCGGGCTCACGGGCGGGCTGGTGGACGGGCTGGCGGGCGGGCTCACGGGCGGGCTGGTGGACGGGCTCGCGGGCAGGGTCGCGGTCATGCCGTGCTCCTTCTCTTGCGGACCCTCCGGGCTCTCGCGGCTCCCTCACGTCCTCGGGACCGGGGTCCGGCCGGGTTCGGCCGGACCCTAGGCGCGGCCGGGTCGGTGCCCGGTTACGCCGGCGCCCGGTTACGCCGGCGGCCGGGGTCCCGGCGGAGGCGTAACCCCGGACCGACTCGCCCGGCCTACGGTCCACCGTGAACGACGACGTTCCGCGCCGGTGACGCCCGGCACGGTCCCAGGAAACGGAGGACGCGCAGTGGATCATCGCATCAAGAACGTGGTCATCCTCGGTGGAGGCACGGCGGGCTGGATGGCCGCCAGCTACCTCGGCAAGGTGCTGCAGGGCGGCGTGCGGATCACGGTCCTGGAGGCGCCCGCCATCCCCAGGATCGGTGTGGGCGAGGCGACCGTGCCGAACCTGCAGCGTGCGTTCTTCGACGTGCTGGGCATCCCGGAGGAGGAATGGATGCCCGAGTGCAACGCGAGCTTCAAGATGGCGGTCAAGTTCGTCAACTGGCGCACGCCCGGCGCGGGTGAGAGCACCCCCCGGACCCTGGAGGACGGCCGGCCGGACCAGTTCTACCACCCGTTCGGGCTCCTGCGCTCCCACGACGGGCTGCCCCTCTCGCACTACTGGTACAACGAGGTCCACGAGGGCCGCACCGGCGAGCCGTTCGACTACGCGTGCTTCCGCGAGCCCCCCCTCATGGACGCCAGGCTCTCGCCGCGCTGGCTGGACGGCCGCCGCTCGACCGCCTACGCCTGGCACTTCGACGCGCACCTGGTCGCCGACTTCCTGCGGCGCTTCGCCACCGGGAAGCAGGGGGTCGTGCACGTCCAGGACGAGATGACCGAGCCCGTCATGGACGAGCGGGGCTTCGTCACCGCCCTGCGGACGAAGGGCGGCCTCACGCTCGAGGGCGACCTGTTCGTCGACTGCTCCGGTTTCCGCGGCCTGCTCATCAACAAGGCCATGGCCGAGCCGTTCATCGACATGGGCGACCACCTGATCAACGACAGCGCGGTCGCCACCTCCATCCCGCACGACGACGAGGCGGAGGGGATCGAGCCGTACACCTCCTCCATCGCGATGCCCTCGGGCTGGGCGTGGAAGATCCCGATGCTGGGGCGGTTCGGCAGCGGCTACGTCTACAGCAGCCAGTTCGCCTCCAGGGACGAGGCGACCGCCGACTTCGCCCGCCTGTGGAACCTCGACCCCGACTCCACCTCCTTCAACCACATCCGCTTCCGGGTCGGCCGCAACCGCCGCGCCTGGGTGAACAACGTGGTCAGCATCGGCCTGGCCTCGTGCTTCCTGGAGCCGCTGGAGTCGACCGGCATCTACTTCACCTACGCCGCGATCTTCCAGCTCGCCAAGCACTTCCCCGACCGGCGGTTCGACCCCGCGCTGGCCGACGGGTTCAACCGCGAGATCGAGGAGATGTTCGACGACACCCGGGACTTCCTCCAGGCCCACTTCTACTACTCGCCGCGCGTCGACACACCGTTCTGGAAGGCGAACAAGGAACTGCACCTGACGGACAACATCAAGGGGAAGATGGCCGCCTACAAGGCCGGCCTCCCCATCAACCAACCGGTGACGGACGAGGGCACCTATTACGGCAACTTCGAGGCCGAGTTCCGGAATTTCTGGACAAACGGTAGTTATTACTGCATTTTCGCCGGGCTGGGCTGCCTGCCCGACAACCCCCTCCCCTCGCTCACCTACAAGGAGCGCTCCATCGAGCAGGCGCGGGCGCTGTTCGCCGACGTCAAGCGGGAGCAGCGGGAACTGCTGGCCACGCTGCCGAGCAACCGCGAGTTCCTCCGGCTGCTGCACGGCAGGTGACGGCGCCTGCGCGCCCGGGTCCGTGCCGCGGGGCCCTCCGGGAGCCTCCGCGGCGCGGTCACTCCGGCGGCCGGCCGTTCCGCCCCGAGTCGATGACCGGGTTGATGAGCCGGGCCGCCATCGCCTTGCGGACCGAGTCCACCCGCGAGACGGCGCCGAGCTTGGCGTAGATGTTGGACAGGTGCCGCTTCACCGTGGCCTCGGTGATGCCGAGCCTGGTGGCGATCTGGGAGTTGGAGTAGGCGTCGGCGGTCAGCCGCAGCACCTCCATCTCCCGCGCCGACAGCGGCCGGCCGCCCCCCTCGGCCGGCTCCCCGCGGCCCAGCGTCTCGCGCGACACCGACAGCAGCACGTTGCGCGGGCTCTGGTGGACGGCGTGCAGGGCCGCGATCAGCTGGTCGCGGGCGATGTTCTTGACGAGGTAGGCGGCCGCCCCGCAGTCGAGGAGCTCCTGCACGATCCTGGAGTTCTGGTGCATCGTCAGGACGATGACCGTCGCCTCGGGGCAGACCTGCCGGAGCCGGCTGACGACCGCCCGGGCCCCGGGGCCCGGCATCTCGACGTCCACGATGACGATGTCCGGCCGCAGGACCGGCACCAGCGCGAGGACCTTGTCCCCGTCGGCCGCCTGCCCCACGACCTGGAAGGCCGGGTCGGTCTGGATCAGCTCCGCCAGGCCGTCCCGGAACAGGGTGTGGTCGTCCGCCAGCACCACCCTGATCCGCCGCTCATCCGGATCGGTCAACGTCTCCCGCCCTCTCCTCATCGGCGGCGTCCTTCGCCTCCGGTCTGCTCCACGGCCCCAGGGCCGGGTCCTCCCCCAGCGGCACCAGCACCTCGACGGTCGTCCCCTCCCCCACCCTGCTCGACAGGTTGACGGTGCCGCCGAGCAGCGCGGCCCGCTCCCGCATCGACGTCAGTCCCCCGCCGCTGCGCGCCGCCCGCGTCGCCGTCACGTCGAACCCGCAGCCGCGGTCGCTGACCGCCGCGCGCAGCACGCCGTCCCGCCCCTCCACCTCCACGTGGATCTCCGCGGTGCCCGAGTGCAGCAGCGCGTTGCGCACCGCCTCCCTGAGCAGGATGTAGATCTCCTCCCGGACCTCCCAGGGGAGGCTCGGCTCGCCGCCGGTCGTGGTCAGCGTGGTGCGGGTGGAGCGCGGGACCGTGATGCGCAGGTACTTGCCGAGCGCGGCCTCCAGGCTGTCGTCGCCGACCCGCTCCCACAGGTCCGCCGAGAGCCGCCGGGTGCCCTGCAGCCCCTCGTTGATCGCCTGCCGGGCCATCGCCAGGTTGGCGGCCGCGCGCTCGGGGTCGTCGCCCTGGTAGACCTCGTAGAGGTCGAGCTGCTGCAGCGCCACGCCCATCCCGTGGGCGATCCGGTCATGGAGGTCCCGCGCGATCCGGTGGCGCTCGTCCTGGTGGGCCGAGAGCAGCTTGGCGAGCAGGAAGTTGACGTAGGGCACCGACCCGACGGCGAGCCGTACCATGATGGCCCGCTGCAGGTCCAGGCCGATGGTCACCGTCCGCTCCTGCACGTCCAGACCGTCCCGCGCGGAGAGCCTGCGGGCGAGGACCGGGAAGGCGGCCTCGAACATGAGGGCGGCCGCGAGGAGCGACTGCGTCGGGTGCACGCCCTGCTGCGCGCGGGTCGCGCCGATCTCCATGCTGAGGGGGAGCGACAGGGCGTCCTCCTCCGGAGGGACGCCGCTGCAGCGGGCCAGCACGTCGTCGACGACCAGACCCGCCTGCCGGACGAGCTGCTCGACCACCGTCTCGTCGCTCAGCACGACGCTTCCCGCGGAGCTCAGCAGCGACCGGTAGGACGCCACGACCTCGGCGTGAACGGCTTCCCTGTCAAAACCGGGCCCATCCCCATCGGAACTCTCGTCGTCGCGCAGCGCCATCCCACACCTCGACACTAGGGAGCAGTCCCGCCCGTTTACCGGAGTCATTACATTAATCGCAAAACACGCTTAAAACGCAGATAGTACGAAGTTCCGTGAAGTCCGGCAAGCGCGTGCTCCGGATGTTCGAAGGTGTTTCGAAATCGGCACTTGTCGGCAAGAGAGATAAAACCGTACATGATCGTAATCATCTGGTCGACTTCGGCTGAGCCCCACTAGGGTGGGGCCCCATGCCGATCATCACCCCGGAGCGCGCCCGGCTGATGCGCGCCCGGGCTCAGGGGCTGGCCGGCGGCGTCAGGGGCGGCGGCGTGGCGGAGGTCGTCGGCCGCGCCTTCGCGATCCAGGCTCAGGACGCCGAGGCCGCCGCGCTCGGCCTGCGGGCCCGCAGCGCGCGGATCACCCGGAGGGACGTCTCCGCCGCGTACGGTCCCGTCCTCGTCCGCGGCTGGTTCATGCGCGGCACGCTGCACGCGGTGGCGGCGCACGACGCCAGGTGGCTGCTGGGGCTGCTCGGGCCGGTCTTCCTGGCGGCGAGCCGCCGGCGGTACGCCGAACTCGGCCTGGACGAGCGGCTCCAGGAGCGCGCCGAGGGCCTGATCACCGAGGCCGTGGGCGCGGACGGGCCGCTCACCCGCGCCGAGCTCACGGCCCGGCTGGCGGGCCTGGGGGTGCCCCCGACCGGCCAGGCCGCCTTCCACCTCATCCGCCGCACGGCGCTGCGCGGGCGGATCTGCCACGGCCCGGACCGCGCGGGCGAGGCGACGTTCGCCCTCCTCGACGACCTGGTCCCGCCCGGCGGCCCCCCGCCGCCGCCGGCCCGGGAGGCCGCGGCCGAACTGGCCCGCCGGTACCTCGCCGCGCACGCCCCCGCCTCGGCCGGGGACTTCATCGCCTGGTCGGGCCTGCCGGCGGGCCTGGCCCGGCAGGGGTGGCACGCCCTCGAGGACGTCGCCGAGGCCGGGATCGGGGGCGGGGTGCACGTCCTGCCCCGGGCCCGGCTGGCGGAGGCGGAGGAATCGGAGCCGGAGGGGCCGCCCGACGTGCGGCTGCTGCCCGCCTACGACGGCTACCTCGTGGGCTACCGGACGAGGGACCTCTCGGTGCCGGCCGCCCACGCCCGGCGCGTGTGGCCCGGCGGCGGCCAGATCCGCCCGGTCGTCCTGGCGGACGGCCTGGCGGTCGCCACCTGGACGCGCCGGGAGCGGGCCGTCGGCGTCACGCCGTTCGGCCCCCTGCCGCCGGAGATCGAGTCCGGGATCGCCGCGGAGTCGGCGGACGTCGCACGGTTCCTGGCCTCCGGAACGGACTGAGCCGGAAGCCGCACAGGCCGGAGCGGGCCCGGTCGCCCGGGCCCGCTCCGGCGCTTTCACGTCCTGGCCGTCACCCGGTGACGGACGCCACCGGACGCTCGGGGTCGTCCTCCGGGGTCCCGTCCTCCGGTCCCCCCTCCGCGCGGACGTCCTGCGGCTCCCCGCCGGGCTGCTCCCGGATGGCCGCCACCGGTCCCAGGAGCAGCGTGAGGCCGCCGAGGGCGATGATCACGCCGGCCAGCACGAGGCCCGGGGTCAGGCCCACGGTCTCGCCGAGCACGCCGCCGACCGCGTAACCGACGGAGAGCGCGCCGTAGACCGCCGCGAGCGCGGTGCCGCCGACCCTGCCCATCTGGTCGTTGGGGGTGACCCCCTGCACCAGGCTGAGCACGTGGATGTCGAAGATCGGGCTGACGAACCCGAGGACCGCCTGGACGACCAGCAGACCCGCGAAGCCGCCGACCGCGCCGGCGGACGGGACCAGGATGTAGCCGGCGCCGAGCACGACCGCGACGAGGACCAGCGTCCGGCCGAGGGTCAGGGCCTTGGCGACCTGCTCGGACAGGACCGCCCCGACGATGACGAAGACGGCCATGACGGCCCAGGCGATGCCGACCTGGCCGGGGCTGAGGCCCAGCACGTTGTAGGCGTACACCAGGATCAGCGCGTCGCCGATGGCCGCGCCGAAGTTCACCACGACGTTGGAGACGAACAGGCTCCGCAGGACCGGCGTGCCGAACAGCGTGCGCATGCCCTCCTTCATGTCGGCCGCCGCGGAGGCCTTGCGCCCCTCCACCTGCTCGCGGACCTCGCGGTGCCGGATGAACAGCAGCGCCACCAGCGAGACGAGGAAGGTGAACGCGTCCACCGTGACGGCCCTGGCCGCGCCCAGGACCTGCATGAGCGCGCCGCCCGCGCCCGCGCCGAGGGCCTCGGCGAGGCTCCGGCTGATCTGCAGCTTGGTGTTGCCCTCGACCAGGTTCTCGGTGCCGATGAGCTGCGGCAGCCAGGACTGGTAGGAGACCTCGAAGAACGTGGTGAGCACGCCGACGACCGCGGCCACGACGTAGAGGTGCGGCAGCGTGACCGCGTCGAGCGCGAACGCCACCGGGATGCTCGCGAGCGCCAGGAAGCGCCCGAGGTCCGCGGCGATCATGATCGACCGCCGCGAGACCCGGTCGGCGACCAGCCCGGCCAGCGGGGCCAGCAGGAAGAAGGGCAGGAACCTCAGGGTCCCCAGCACGCCGACCTCCACCGGACCGCCGCCGAGCGTGACGATCGCGATGGTGGGCAGCGCCAGCAGTGAGATCTTGTCGCCGAAATTGCTGATCGTCTGTCCGGCCCACAGCCGGTTGAAATCGGCGTGTCGGCCCAATGATGCCTTCGCCATACCATCGTCCTCTTTTCCGGTCGGGTCGGGGAATCCTTTTCTCGGTCCCGGCGACCGTAACCACTACTGGTTATCGACCGGTTACGACACCGACTTCGAGTCATATCCCCTGTCAGGAGATCCGCCTGGGCATAACCGGCCCTTCTTATGTTCACGGCGCCGACGTAATTCGAATGGAGGAATCCATGACCGCCCTGCACCAGGAGCCGGACCGACCGGCGCTCCTCTCCCCTCCCGACCTCCCGGTCGCCGCGGGTCCGAGCGCCCCCGCCCCGGCCGAACGGCACGAGTACCGGATCTCCCCCCGCCGCTGGCGGGCGCTGACCGCAGCCGCCCGCACCCACGGCGCCCGCCCGGAGGCCCTGCTCGTGGCCGCGTTCGCCGAGGTGCTGCGGGGGTGGGCCAAGAGCCCGGACTTCACCTTGGCCTACCGCTCGCCCGGGGCCGCCACCGTCCCGGTGACCGCCCCGCGTACCGGGGACCGGTTCGGCGTCAGGGCCGCCAAGCTCGACCAGGCGATCGCCCGCGCGCTGGCCGGAGCCGCGACCGGCACCCCGACCGGCACCGCGGCCGGCACCGCGGCCGACGGCGGTGCCGGGACGGCCGGCCTGCCGGTGGTCGTCGGCACACTGGAGGCCGGTCCGCGGGCCGGCCGGGAGTCCGCGCCGACGACCGCCCGCGGGACCGGGAGCACGGAGCGGCCCCTGCTCGACCTGGGCTTCCGCCAGGAGGACGGCGGGCTGTACCTGCGCTGGGAGGCCGCGGGCGGCGTGTTCCCGCCCGGCCTGTGCGCGTCGATGTCCGGCGTCCTGGCGGCGCTGCTGGAGCGGCTGGCCGACGGCGGGCCCGACTGGGCGCAGACCCGCCCCGACGTGCTCCCCGGCGCCGACCGCAGGCTCGTCGACGAGGTGAACTCCACCGCCGGGCCCGTACCCGGCGCGCTGCTGCACGAGACCCTCTTCGCCCGGGCCGCCGAGCGCCCGGACGCCGAGGCCGTCGTCGACGGCCGCCGCCGGCTCACCTACGGCGAGCTGTCCGGTTACGCGCGCCGCATCGGCCGCCGCCTGCGGCGCGGCCGCGTGCGGACCAACGAGCTGGTCGCCGTCGTCATGGAGAAGGGCTGGGAGCAGTACGCCGCCGTGTACGGCGTGCTCGCCTCCGGCGCCGCCTACCTCCCGGTCGACGCCGCCGCCCCCGCCGAGCGGCTGGCCCGGCTGATCGAGCGCGGTCGCGTACGGCACGTGCTCACCCAGTCGCACCTGGCCGAGCGGCTGACCTGGCCCGAGGGCGTGACCGTGCACCGGGTCGACGAGGAGTTCGAGACCGGGGACGACGGCCCGCTCCCCTCCGTCCAGAGCCTCGGCGACCTGGCCTACGTCATCTTCACCTCCGGGTCGACGGGCGAGCCCAAGGGCGTGATGGTGGACCACCGCGGCGTGGCGAACCTCGTCGCCGACGTCAACGCCCGGTTCGGCGTCGGCCCGGACGACCGCCTGTTCGGCATCTCGGGGCTGCACTTCGACGCGTCGGTCTACGACGTGTTCGGCGTGCCCGCCGCCGGCGGCACCGTCGTGCTGCCGGACCCCTTCGAGCGCGCCCAGCCCGACCGGTGGACCGACCGGGTGAAGGAGGAGCGCGTCACGCTCTGGAACTCCGTACCGGCGATCATGGAGATGCTCGTCGGCCAGGCCGAGATCCGCGACGACCGCCCCCTGTCCACCCTGCGGCTGGCCGTGCTGTCCGGCGACTGGATCCCGCTCACCCTCCCCGGCCGCCTGCGCGCCCAGGCCGGAGACCTGCTGTTCGTCGGCTCCGGCGGGCCGACGGAGACGATCTGCTGGTCGGTGTTCTCGCCCGTCGGCGAGGTGGACCCGGCCTGGACGAGCATCCCGTACGGCAAGCCGATCACCAACCAGCGCTACCTCGTCGTCGACGACGAGCTGCGGCGCCGCCCGGTGTGGGCCGTCGGGCAGATGGCGGTGGTGAGCGACGTCGGGCTGGCGCACGGGTACTTCGACGACCCGGAGCGGACCGCGGCCCAGTTCACCGCGCTCCCGGAGAGCGGGGAGCGCGCCTACCTGACCGGGGACGTCGGACGCCACCTCCCCGACGGCAACATCGAGATCCTGGGCCGCGAGGACCACCAGGTGAAGATCCAGGGCTACCGGATCGAGCTCGGCGAGATCGAGGCGGTCCTGCGGGACCAGCCCTCGGTCGAGGCCGCGGTCGTCGTGGCCCCGCGCAGCGGGTGGGGGGTGCGCCGCCTGCACGCCTTCGTCACCGGGAGCCAGGAGGCCGGGCGGGACCGGCCCGACCCGCGCGCGCTGCGCGCCCGGCTCCGGGAGCTGCTGCCCTCGTACATGGTGCCGGCCAAGGTCGAGGTCGTCGACGCGCTGCCGCTGACCCGCAACGGCAAGACCGACCGGCTGGCCCTCACCGAGCGGGCCGGCGGCGCGACCGCCGCCCAGTCCCCCGGCCACCCCGCCCAGGCCGCCGGGCACCCCGCCCAGGCCGCCGGGCACCCCGCCCAGGCCGCCGGGCACCCCCCGCTGGCCGGGCGGGAGGACCCGGCGGCGCAGGCCGTGCCGCCGGCGGGCCAGGACGGGCCCGGCAGCGCGCTGGAGCTCGTCATCGGCGCGCTGATGGGCGACGTGCTGGGTTCCGAGCCGGTCGAGCGCACCGGCAACTTCCTGCGGCTCGGCGGCGACTCGCTCAGCGGCACCCGCCTGGCGTACGCGCTGCGGGAGCTGCTCGGCGTCGAGGTGCCGCTCCGCCAGGTGTTCGACAACCCCGTCCCCGCCGACCTCGCCGCCGCCATCGCCGCCGTCCCGGTGCACGGGGCCGCGGCGGTGGCGGCGGCCGAGCTCATCGCGGAGCTGAGCGAGCGGGAGGAGGAGCCGGCCCTGCCCTAGCGGATCCCGCGAGCGCCCGGAGACCCCAGGGTCTCCGGGCGCTCGCGCGAGCGGGGGACGACGGGATCGGGAGCCGGGACCGCAGCCGGAGCCGGGACCGGAGAAACGATCGAAGCGGGGAAACGATCGAGGCGGGTCCGGAACCATCCGGACCCGCCTCGATCGTTCGGCGCCGACTCCGGTCAGCGGAGCACGACCTCCGCCAGGACGGTCAGGTGCGCCGAGTACTGGGTCAGCATGAAGAGCCGGTACGGCCGGCGCTGGGCCCTGCGGTCCCCGGTGCTCCACCGGCCGAGCGCGACGGCGGCCAGGGCGGCGCTCCCGGCGAGGACCAGCGCGGCGGCGGGCACCAGGCCCGGCGCGGCGGTCAGGGCCGCGGCGAGGAAGGAGCCGCCCACCGCCACGGCCGCGGCCGCGATGGCGAGCTTGGCCCGGCGCTCGCCCCACAGCAGCGGCAGGGTGTGGCGCCCGGCGGCCCGGTCCCCGGCGACGTCGGACAGGTCCTTGGCGAGCCCGCCGATGCCCATCCAGGCCGACATCGCGACCGCGAACACCAGCACGGTGCCGGTGACGGGGACGCCCGCCGCGCTGATGCCCGCCAGGTAGGTGACCAGGCCCGCGCCCACCACGGCGACCTGCACCCCGGCGACGGTGTTCTTCAGCGGGGCCGGGCCGGTCGAGTAGGCCCAGCTGAGCACCAGGAGCAGGAGCGCGAGGAGGAAGAACCGCTCCGACAGCGCCGCGGACAGCGACAGGCCCAGGGCGCCGAGCAGGAGGGCCAGCCGCCCTCCGGTGAGTGCGGACAGGTCGCCGCGGGCGATCGGCCGGGTGGAGCCGTTCGACTGGTCCTCGACGACGTCGGCCGCGCCGTTGAGCAGGTACGCGGACCAGGTCAGCAGGAGCCAGGCCGCCGCCCCCGCCGCCATCACCCCCCAGGAGACGTCCGCCGCCGCCCCGGCTCCGATGAGCGCGCCGGCGAGCAGCCGGAGCTGGAAGATCACCTGGACCGCGGGCCGCGCCTCCGTCCAGGACAGCCGCACCGCCCGGCCGCTGATGGCGGCCATCGGCCGGACCGCTGCTTCGATCTTGTACACGGGATGCGTCATCGCGATGCCTTCTGGCTAGGGGGGTGCGACGCACTCATCGTTCACGGGTGGTCGCCCGCCGTACATAGTGCGAGGTGTGCACCCCCCTACGACTAAAGTCGTAGACCCCCTTGCACCTTGTGGGCAGCGCCCTTGAACAGGACCTCCGCGGTTCCATAGCGTTCCGGTCAGACCCGATGACCGGGTTCGGAGCGCCGCACCGGCCCTCCGGGTCCTATGGAAAGGGCGGCCCCCATGCTCACGGATTCCACGCCGGCGGTGACGGTCCACTGCCTGGGCAACTTCCGTCTGGAGATCGACGGCCTGCCGGTGGCCCACTGGCGCGCGGGCAAGGCCCGGGCGCTCTTCCAGTACCTCCTGGTCAACCGCGGCCGGCTGGTCCACCGGGACAGGCTGCACGAGGTGCTCTGGCCCGACAGCGACGACCGGAGCTCCAGCTCCCTGAAGGTGGCGGTCCACGCCGTCCGCCGCGTGCTGGGGGTCTACCAGGGGGACGACGGGTTCCGGCTGGTCCACCAGGACCACGGATACATGCTGCAGGCGCAGAGCGCGTGGGTGGACCTGGAGGAGTTCGAGCGGGCCTTCCAGCAGGGCCGCGACCTCTGGGCGGCCAAGGAGCACCAGCGGGCGCTGGAGTGCTTCCGGACCGCCGCCGACCTCTACTCCGGCGACTTCCTGACCGGCGAGGCCAGCGACTGGATCAACGAGCAGCGGCAGTGGGCGCAGGGTGTCGCGCTGCGCGCGCTGGCGGTGCTGCGCGCCGACTCCCTGGAGCGGGAGGACTGGCCGGCCGCCATGCACTGGTGCCGCCGCATCATCTCCCTCGACCCCTACCACGAGGACACCTACCAGACGCTGATGATGATGCACGGCGAGCTGGGCGAGCTGGGCCGGGTCAGGGACTGGTACGAGCTGTGCCGCCGCCGGCTCCGCAACGACCTCGACACCGAGCCCACGGAGCGCACCGAGCGGATCCTCGCCTCGCTGACCCGCCGCGGGAGCCGGCCGCTCGCGCCCGCGCTGGCCTGACCGCCGCCCTCCCTCGCCTTTTCACGAACCCTCCCACCGCCCTTCTCTAGCCCTTTTGAATCACCACCAGTCAAGTCCCTGTAAAACTCGAAAGCCCGCGGGGAGAACTGGCGCGGCCCATGCGCCCGGACTCCCCCAGAAACGGATCCACGGTATGCCCGTCGAAATTCATCCGGCCGACTCCCGGCGCTGGGACGACCTCCGCGCCGTCCTGTGCCCCACCGAGAACAGGCAGACGTGCTGGTGCCTGGCCTGGCGTCTGACCACGGCCGAGTACAACCGGAGGACCGCCGACGAGCGCGGGGCGGTCATGCGCGCCCTGGTCGACGCCGATCCACCGCCCGGCCTCCTGGCCTACGTGGACGGCGAGGTCGCCGGCTGGTGCAACGTGGGCCCCCGCGCGGGCATGGACCGGCTGACCGGCTCGCGCACCATCCCCGCGGTCGACGACGTCCCGGTGTGGTCGGTGGTGTGCTTCGTCGTGCGGGCCTCCCACCGCCGCCGCGGCGTCGCCGAGGCCCTGCTGCTGGGCGCCGTGGAGCACGCCCGCAGGTACGGCGCGCCCGCCATCGAGGGCTACCCCGTCGACCCCGAGGGCGGACGCGTCAACCCCTCCCTCGCCTACGTCGGGACGATGGGCATGTTCGAGCGGGCCGGGTTCCGCCGGCTGCTCAAGACCGAGGCCAAGAGCGACCGCCGGCACCGCTGGGTCGTCCGCCTCGACCTCTCCTGACCTCTCCTGACCGCTCCTGTCCTCTCCCCGGCCCTCCCGGCTCCCCGGCGGCCGGCCGTGCCCCGGCGGGCCGGTCCGCCCGGCACGCCGAGGCGCGGTCGCACCGAGTCACATCCGGTCACGATCCATGATGCCCCGTCACGAAAGGCAGGGACCGCCATGAGTCCCACCGTCAGCAGCGTCCTGCTCCCCGCCGCCCTCGCCGTGATCATGTTCGGCCTCGGCCTGAGCCTGACCGCGGACGACTTCCGCCGCGTCGCGGTCCACCCCCGGGCCGTCCTCGTCGCCCTCGTCTGCCAGGCCCTCCTGCTGCCCGCGGTCTGCTTCGGGCTCGTCCTGGCCTTCGGCCTGCCGCCCTCCCTCGCGGTCGGCATGATGCTGCTGGCCGCCTCGCCCGGGGGCCCGACCGCCAACCTCTACAGCCACCTCTTCGGCGGGGACGTGGCGCTCAACGTCACGCTGACCGCGATCAACTCCCTGACCGCCGTCTTCACCCTCCCCCTCGTCGCCAACCTCTCCCTGGCGTACTTCTACGCCGACGCGGGCACGCTGGGCCTGCAGTTCGACAAGACCGTCCAGGTCTTCGCCGTCGTCCTGGTCCCCGCCGCCCTCGGCATGCTGATCCGGGCCGCCAGGACCGCGTTCGCCGACCGGATGGCCCGCCCGGTCAAGGTGCTCTCGGTCGTCACGCTGGCGGCGGTGATCGCGGTCGCGGTCGTCTCCGCGGCGGACGGGCTCGCCGCCGACATCCGGGCCGTCGGCCTGGTCTGCCTGCTGTTCAGCGTCGTGAGCCTGACCGCCGGCTACTGGCTGCCGCGCCTGGCGGGGGTGGCCCCCCGGCAGGCCGTCGCCTCGTGCATGGAGATCGGCATCCACAACAGCACCCTGGCCATCGCCGTCGCCGTGAGCCCCGCCCTGCTGGGCGACCCCCGGATGGCGATCCCCGCCGTGGTGTACGGCGTGCTGGTGTTCCTGGTCGCGGCCGCCGCCGGGTTCGCCGTACGGCGCGGCGCCCGGCCCGCGCTCGCCCTCGTCCCCGCGTCCGGCGCCGCCGGCCGCGTGCCGCTGTGAACGCGCCGGGCCCGGACCTGGCGGCCCTGCGCGAGGCGGTCGCGGAGTTCGCCCGCTTCGCCGGTCCCGAACGGTCCTGGCAGCACCTGCTCCGGGAGACCGCCCCGGCGCTCGACCTCTCGGTCCCCGCCCACCCGCGCGCCCTGCTGGCCTGGCTGAACTCCTGGGGCTGCCGGCTGCGCAACCCGCGCCCCGGCGAGCCGGACGTCTTCGGCGCGTCGGTGGCCGCCTGGTGGTCGCGCTGGGCCGCCCACCTGCCCGGACCGGACGCCTGCCTGGCCCGGCTCACGGACGCCGAGATCGACCGGCTCGGCCTGTGCTACGCCGACCTCGCCGCGGCCCCCGCCACCGCGGGGGCCCGCCCCCGCTCGCTCGGTTCCACCGCCGCCTCCAAGGCCCTGCACGCCCTGCGTCCCAGGGCCGTGATGCCCTGGGACGCGGCGATCGCCGAGCGCCTGCACGGCGCCCGCACCCCGGCGTCCTACGCCGCCCATCTGCGGCTGGGCCGGGAGTGGGCGCTGGGCGTGCTGGCCGAGTCGGGACTCGGCGAGGAGGCCCTGGCCGCGGAGCTCGGCCGGCCCGGGCGGCCGCTGACGAAGATGCTCGACGACTACTGCTACCTGACTTTCAGCGTGTTGTGACGCGCCGACGCCCGCCGATGCGCAATGCTTCAGCAAAGAATCGGCCCGCGACGACCCCCGGTGCGGATGGGACGGGTGTTCCCGGGTAAGGGATCCGTCCCGGCCGATGCATCACGGAGCGCACCACGGAAGAGGGTCACGATGGCGAAAGAGCACACCGAAGGAGCCGCCGCGGCGCGGGCGCTGGCCGCGCGGCTGCCCGGCTGGACGGTCTGGTACGGCGAGCACACCCGCCGCTTCTGGGCCCTCTCCCGCACCAAGGGGCGGGCCGGCGCCTCGCACGCCGAGGCGGCCACGGCCGAGGAACTGGAGCGGACGGTCCGCCGCATCGAGGACGGCGTCCCTCCCCAGGCGTCCTCCGAGCGGGAGACCCCCACCCGGGAGACCCCTCGACCCGCCGCGGCGGAGCCGGAGCCCCGCCGCGAGCCGGCGCGGACCGCCGGCTGACCCGCCGGGGCGGGACCGTCCCGCCCGCCGCGGGCGGTTCCGCCGATCACCGCCCCGGTCGCCGTCCTGCCCGCCGGGGTTCCGGCCGCCCCGTGGCCGCCGCGGCCCCCGCCGGTCGCCGTGCTCACCGCAGCGTCCTGACCAGGCTCCGCGCCGCCGTCCTGCTGGCGGCCAGCACCGTCTTGCCCGCCCCGCCGCTCCCCCCGGTGAAGGTGTAGATCCCCTGCGCCAGCGGGCGGAGCGAGAGCGCGCCCGTCGCGTGATAGCACTCGACCGCGGCCACCGCGGTGACCCCCGCGCCTCCGCCGGCCTTCCCGCCGGGCGTCCCGTGGCCGATCCTGGCCCGGGCGGTGTCCAGGATCCGGGTGGTCAGCGCGGGGTCGGCCACCGCCGCGCCCGGCGGCACGTCCCAGCGGTCGGTGGGCAGGCCGAGCAGCATCCGCCCGTCGGCGTACGGCCTGCCGTACAGGCCGGTGGTCTCGTCGACGAACGCGCCCGGACCCCCCGGGTGCGACGGCGCGAGCACGTACTGGATGGTCTTGGTCCGCAGTCCGCCGTCCGGCAGGCCGGTGCGGGCCAGCAGCGTCCGCGTCCACGCGCCCGCGGCGACGACGACCACGTCGAACCGCGCCGGGGGCCCGCCGACGGGGTGGACCTCGCCCTCGCGGGTGACGGTCTCGATCCGGCCGTCGACGACGAACACCCCTGATCGGGCGAGTTCCACCAGGAGCTTGTCGCGCAGCGCGTTCGGCGAGACGTAGCCCGCCCGCCGCTCCACCACGGCGACGCTCCCCTCCGGCAGGTCGCGGAAGGCGCCCCGGGCGGTGAGCCGCCCGGCGTCGAGCAGTTCGACCGAGCCCGGGATGCGGCTCCGCACGGCGTCCACCAGTTCGGCGGTGTCGCGGCCCAGGGCCGGCATCAGGTAGACCGACCCGGTCTCCCGGTAGGAGGCCCAGGCCTGCAGCACGGGGTCCGACTGGAGCTCGGCGAGGCTCGCGGCGGCCTCCATGCACAGGTCGGGGTCGGGTTCGAAGGCCCGGGTCAGCCCGCCGGAGGCCGCGCTCGCGTCGGCCCTGCGGTACGGCTCCCCGGTGTAGAGGTGGACGGCGGTTCCCCGGATGGACTCGCACAGGCGCCACGCCAGGGTGACTCCGGCGATCCCTCCTCCGACGACGGCG
Organism: Planomonospora antibiotica; assembly: GCF_014647955.1. NCBI lineage: Bacteria > Bacillati > Actinomycetota > Actinomycetes > Streptosporangiales > Streptosporangiaceae > Planomonospora > Planomonospora antibiotica. Next base: position 81,501 of record NZ_BMQE01000006.1, read on the forward strand.
ATCCTCGGCATCACCGCACCCCCGCTCAGCCGGCCGAGGCGGCCGCGGGCTGCGGCTCCTCGGCCCCGGTCGCAGGGGTGCGCATGCCGAGCAGTCCGGCGACGGTCGCGACGGCGGCGACCAGGGCCGCCCAGAGCCACACCGCGCGGCCGACCTGGAACCACACCAGTGTGCCGAGGACCGGGCCGAGTGCGGTGCCGAGGCCGAAGACGCTCTGCATGGCGCCGATGTAGCGGCCGCGCAGCCGTTCGGGGCCCGCCATGGCCGGGTAGGCGAAGACCGTCGGCCCGCCGATGATCTCCGAGAGGGTCCAGACCAGGGTGCCGACCATGAACCAGATCGGCAGCGGGGAGATGGCGTAGATCGCGTAGCCGACGGAGACCAGGCCCAGCCCGAGCAGCGCGGTGAGCCGGATCGGCCACCGCTGCACGACCTTCGTCATCGCCAGCTCGCAGGTGATCACGATGAACCCGTTGAGCGAGACGGCGGCGCCGTACCACCACAGGCTGATCCCCGCCGCGGCGACGTCCAGCGGGAGCGTGGCCGTGTACTGGCAGTACACGATGGAGGTGAGCAGGACCGCGACCAGGTAGAGGCTGTAGCGCCGGTCGGCGAGGACCGCCCGGTAGCCCGACCCGCCCGCGGGCTCCGGCTCGGCGGCCTGCTGCTCGGCCGCGGGCCGCGCGACCCGCCGGGGCAGCGCGAGCGAGGCGATGACGGCGAAGGTGAGCGCGGCGGCGGCCTCGCCCCAGAAGAGCGCGTTGTAGGAGACCGACAGCAGCGCCGCGCCGATCAGCGGGGCCGCGGTCATGCCGAGGTTGAGCCCGAGCCGGTACACCGCGGTGATCATCACGAGGCGGTGCTTGGGCGTCAGCTCGGTCAGGAGCACCTGGGCCGCCGGCCGGTAGAACTGGCCGACCGTGCTGACCAGGAAGATCGCGCCCAGCAGGAGCGGGTAGGTGGGCAGGTAGAGGATGGAGACGATCAGCGCGGCCGATCCCGTCATGCTGACCAGCGTGGCCGCGCGCGGCCCGATCCGGTCGGAGAGCGACCCGCCGACGAGCGAGCCCACGACCGCGCCCGCGCCGTAGACGCCGAGCGCGAGGCCCGCCTGGGTCGGGGAGAACCCGCGGTTGGTCAGGAACAGCACGAGGTAGATCTGGATGAACGCGGCGAGCTTGTTGACGAACACGCCGAGCAGCAGCGCCTTGGCCGCGCGGGACGTCTCCCTGAGGGTGACGAGCACGCCGTCGTCGCCCTGGCCCGGCGGGGCCGGCGGGGTCCCGGCGGGCTTCGCGGCTCCGGTGGGATCGGTGGGCTCGGTGGGCTTCGCGGGCCCGGTGGTCTCTTCGTTCCCGACGACGGCGGTCATGCTGCTGCCTTCACTTCCAGGTTGGCCTCGGCCGCGTCCAGGGCGGCGCGGCACTCGGCGAGGTCGGCGGAGACCGCGGTCGCGTAGGCGACGCGGCCCCACAGGGTGCCCTTGGGCGGGGGTGAGACGGTCGCTCCGGGCTCGACGACCGGGATCGCCCGGTCGACGGCCCCGGGCAGGCCGGCCTCGTCGAAGGCGATCGACCCGATCGTCGTATCGTCCTCCGCGACGTAGAAGAAGCGGACCCCGGCGGCCAGCTCGCGCCGGGGCGTCACGTCGGGCGCGCGCCCGCAGGCCACCGCCGCGGCGGCCAGGCCGGGGTCGATCCCGGTGGTGAGGAGCCCGAGGTAGGGGATCATGTCCCCGCCGAGGCGGCCGTTGACCTCGATGACGCGCAGGCCCCGGGAGGAGAGCTTGATCTCCGTGTGGGTGAACCCGTCGGTGAACCCGAGGGCGGTGTGGGTGTCCTGCAGGACGCGGCGGAACTCCGGGTCGTGCAGGAGCTCGTCGCGGGCGTCGACGTAGTGGCCCACCTCCTCGCAGTACGGCTCGTAGCCGAGGACCTTGCGGGCCAGGAAGAGCGGCGTCACCACGCCGTCCCGGACGACGGCGTCCACGCTCACCTCGGGGCCGTCGGCGTACTCCTCGACCAGGACGGGCACGTCGAACGTGGCGCCGTCGGGGACGGTGAGGTCGCGGACGAACGCGAACCGCTCGGCGAGCTCCTCCGGGTCCTCGACCCGGATCACGCCCAGGCTGCCGCCGAGGCCGCGCGGTTTGAGGATGGCCGGGTAGCCGGTCTCGCCGGCGGCCTTCAGCGCCTCCTCCAGCGTGCCGACGGCCAGGGAGCGCGGCTGCGGCACGCCGCGGGCGTCGAGCGCGACCCGGGTGAGGTGCTTGTCGCGGCAGCGGCGCACCATCGCGGTGTCGCCGCCGGGCAGGCCCAGGGCCTCCGCGACGTGGGCGGCGGCCAGGATCCTGGCCTCGTCCCAGCACAGCACGCCCTGGACGGGCTCGCGCGCGGCCAGGTCGAGCGCGGCGGGGACCATGCCGGGGCCGTCCACGGTGCTGTCCACCAGGGTCCAGCCGGTGACGTACTCGCGCTCCCAGCCGGGCTCGGCGGTGGCGAACAGGTGGATCCGGTACCCGGTCGCGATCGAGCGCAGCAGGTACTCGCGGTAGTGCCGCATCCCCGTCGCGATCAGCAGGACGAGCGGGCGGTCGTCTGCGGTCATGTCACGCCTCCTTGGCGGTCGTCACGAACTGCTTGTCGGTGGTCTGCCCGGGGGTCTCCAGGGCGTCGAAGAACTCCTCGCGGACGACCTCGTCCTCGGTGGGGGCGATGCGGGAGGCCGCGAAGCGGAGCAGGGGCGGCGCCATCATCGAGGTCACGACCGCGACGAGGACGATCACCGTGTAGGACGCGGTGGTGAGCACGCCGAGCCGGAGTCCGACCATGGCGACGATCACCTCGATGACGCCCCGGGAGTTGAGGCCGGCGCCCAGGGCGAGCGCCTCCCAGCGGGTGCGCCGCGCGATGCGCGCCCCGAGGTAGGCCCCGGCGAACTTGCCGGCGACGGCGACGGCGAGGACCAGCAGGCCCGCACCGAGCACGACGGGGTTCGCCAGCTCGGTCAGGTCCATCCGCAGGCCCGCCGTGGCGAAGAAGATCGGCGCCAGCACCGCGGCGACGAACGTCTGCAGCGGGGCGAGCCGGGCGACCTTCAGGTCCGGGGCCGAGCCGATGAGCGCCCCGCAGACGAAGGCGCCGAGGATGGCCTCGAAGCCCAGCGCGTGGGTCACCGCCGCGAAGAGCAGGAACAGCACGGTCACCGCGGCGATCAGGGTGCGGTCCCCGTGGCCGCGGTCGGCCAGCCGCAGCACCGCCGCGACCACCCTGCGGCCGATCAGCAGGGAGGCCAGGACGAACACCGCCAGCAGCGCGATCGCGGTCAGCGCCGCCTGGCCGGTGCGGGCTCCGGCGGTGGCGAGCGCGGAGACCACGGAGAGCAGGAACCAGCCCGCCACGTCGTCGATCACGGAGGTGCTCAGGATGAGCTGGCCGATGTCCCGGTGGAGCAGGCGCATCTCGGTGAGGATCTTGGCGATGACGGGGATCGCGCTGACGCACAGCGCGACGCCGAGGAAGAGGGCGAACACCGCGGGGTCGGTGCCGCCGGCGATCATCTCCGGCGGGGCCAGGAACCCGATCCCGACGCCGAGGGCGAGGGGCACCAGGAGTCCCGTGCCGCTGATCCAGGCCGCCGACCTGCCCTGGCGCCGCAGGAAGCCGGTGTCGAGGTGCATGCCGGTCATGCCGACCAGGAGCAGGACGCCGAGCTGGCCGACGGCGTCGATCAGGTGGAAGCGGGCCGGGTCCTGCGGCAGCAGCCAGGCGAACAGGTCCGGGGCCGCGTTGGCCAGCAGCGACGGCCCGATGAGAATGCCCGCGCACAGCTCGCCGAGGAGCGCCGGCAGCCCGAACCGGGCGGAGAGCCGTCCGAGCAGGGTCGCCAGGCCGAGGAGCAGGCCGAGCTGGAGGAGGAAGGTCATCAGGTGGTGGGCGGGGATGACGGCGACGGGTGCCCCGGCGAGGGGTGCCCCGGAGAAGGCGGTGAGCGTCGCGGCGGAGGTCACGGCGTCACTCCCCGCTCTCGACGTAGTACCAGTTCTCCGGCGCGATCATGCCGAAGGGGTTGATCGGCTCGAAGCCCCGCAGGCCGTTCGCGACCTCGAACAGCCGCAGCGAGAAGTTCGGGATGAAGATGACCGGGACCTGCTCGGCGATGTAGTCCTGGTAGTCGTAGAGCGCGCCCAGGTCGTCGGTGGTGACCGACTTCGCGATGAGCTCGTCGGCCTTCGGGTCGGTGTAGTGGCCGAAGTTGCCGCCGGCGTCGGTCTTGAACAGGATCTCGCCGCTCGGGAAGTGGTAGACCCAGCCGCCGCCCCAGGTGCTCAGCTCCCACAGGCAGGGGCTGTCCGGTCCGGGGACGCACGGGGCGTCCTCGGCGACCAGGACCGAGCCGTAGACCTCCTGCAGCCGCAGCTCGATGCCGGCGCGCGCCGCGTCGTCGCGGAACCGCTCCATCAGCAGGGTGAGCGCCGGGCGCCCCTCGGCGTACCGGAGCGAGAAGCTGAGCTTCGTGCCGGCCGGGATGCCCGCGCCCGCCTGGCCGGGGCCCTCGCCGGGGCCGGTGCACACCGCGGGGAAGACGCTCGTGTCCCAGCCGTTGGCGGCCAGCAGCGCGCGGGCCCGCTCGGGGTCGAACGGCAGGACCGGCGCGCCCCGCAGGGCGGGCGAGACCAGGTCGCTCGCGGGGTGGCAGGGCACGGGGCCGTCCTGCCGGTAGGCGTAGCCGTGGTAGATCTCGCGGGCCGCCCGGTCCTGGTCGAGCGTGTGCTGCATCGCCTGCCGGATGTAGGTCTGGGCGAGCATCTTCCCGGCCACGGTCGGGTTGTTGTAGTTGAGGGGGATGTAGCGGATGCAGAACGCGGCCTGCGGGACCAGCGTGTAGTTCTCGGCGAGCGGGTTCGGCCCGCCCCTGGTGGGGTCGTCGGTGGGCTCGGTGCTGAAGCTGAGCGGCAGGTAGCCGACCTGGACGCCGTCCGGGCCGTCCGGTCCGGCCAGGAGCCGCTCGTACTCCTCGCCGTCCGACATGAACGGGATCTGGCGGAACTCGTCGAGGTGGGGCTTGTTCGGGCCGGAGTAGTGCTCGTTGGGCACGAAGGTGACGACGCCGTCCATGGTGTAGCTCTTCAGCCGCCACGGGCCGCTGACCACGCTCCAGACGGGGCTGTCGGCCCAGTGCACGCGGTCGGAGTTGTCCTCCTCCAGCACGCCGCCGTTCTCTGCCATCAGGAAGTCGTAGACGGCCTCGACGTCGGCGGGGTCCTCCGACGCGTTGGCCGGCCCGTCGGCGGTCCGGTCCCAGGCCCGGGGCATCGGGGTGATGGTGCTGAGCTGGTTCATCAGCACCCAGCGCTTGGAGTAGGCCTTGTCGAAGGTGAAGTAGACCCTGTCCTCGGCGAGCTTGCCGTAGGAGACCAGGTTGTCGGGGAAGTACCCGGGGACGTACTCGCCGTAGCGCTCGCCCTTGACGGCCATCATGTTGACCCAGAACAGGACGTTGTCCGCGCAGACGGTCTCGCCGTTGGACCACTTCCAGGGCTTGATCGTGACGGTGACCGTCCGCCCGTCCTCGCTCCACTCCGGCGGCTCGCCGATGCTGAGGTCGTAGTCGACCTCGGGTGTGCCGTGGGTGCCGAAGAAGTACAGCGGCCGGTACATCAGGATCTGGAATTCCAGCAGGTTGCGGGTGCCGAAGCGCTCCGGCGGGGTGAACGGGAAGATGATCGACGGCGGGAAGCCGGGCGCGCAGGCCCAGGTGACGGTCCCGCCCTTGACGGGGGTCTCACCGCGCGGGCGCGCGGGGGCCGCCGTGTCGGCGGTCGGGGCGTCGGCGGTCGCGGTGTCGATGGTCGCGGTCATGTCCGGTCCTCGTCCTCGTCCTCGTACTCGTTCTCGTTCTCGGCGGTGGCTGTGGCTGTGGCGGCGGCGGGGAGCTCCTCCAGCAGGGAGACGCCGGTGGCGGCGTGCTCGCCGTACCGCTCCCACTCCTCGTGCAGCCGGACGCGCCCGTCGGCGAGCGTCTCCGGGGTGCTGTGGCAGCGGCCCGAGACGATCTCCCCGGTGTCCAGGACCATGCAGTAGGCGAAGTCGAGGGTGCCGTCGGGGGCGCAGACCCCGGTGAGGGCGCCGCGCCGGGCGTGCCCGCCGGCGAACTCGCCCCACAGCAGGTCCCCGTCCTGCCGGTAGGTCGCGGTCGGCGACTCCACCCCGGCGGGCACGTCCCCGGAGGTGAAGCGCCGTCCCTCGTAGCCGTTCTCCGGGGTGCTCATCGGGGACCCCCGCGCAGCTCCAGCGTGCAGCACTTGGCGCTGCCGCCGGACTTGAGCAGCTCCGACAGCTCCACGCCGATCGGTTCGAAGCCGCGCTCGCGCAGCTCGTCCATGAGGTGGGTGGCGGCGGGCGGCATCAGGACGTGGCGGCCGTCGGAGACGGCGTTCAGGCCGAAGGCCTCGGCGTCGGCCTCGGTGGCGATGACCGCGTCGGGGTAGAGCACGCGCAGCACGCCCTGGCTCTCCCGGGAGAACGCCCCCGGGTAGTACATGATCAGTTCGTCGTCGAGTACGGCCAGCGCCGTGTCGAGGTGGTAGAAGCGCGGGTCCACCAGCCGGAGCCCGGCGACGGGGAGGCCGAAGAACCTCTCGGCCTCGCGGTGCGAGCGGACGTCGGTGCGGAAGCCGGTCCCGGCGAGCAGGTAGCGGCCGGCGGCCAGGTAGTCGCCCTCCCCCTCGTTGACGTGGACGGCCTCGCGGGTCTCGTAGCCGCGGGCGCGGAACCACTCCAGGTAGGCCGGGCCCTCCGCGGCCCGCTCGGCGTGCCGGAAGCGCGCCGAGAGCACCTTCCCGCCGATGACCGTGGCGCCGTTGGCGGCGAAGACCATGTCGGGGTAGCCGGCCAGCGGCTCGATGAGCTCCACCCGGTGGCCGAGGGCCTGGAAGGCGCGGAGCAGCCCCTCCCACTGGAGGCGCGCCAGGGCGCCGTCCACCGGCTTGCCAGGGTCCATCCAGGGGTTGATGGAGTAGACGACGTCGAAGTGGGTGGGCGGGCACATCAGGTAGCGGCGGGTCCGGGCGGTCCGCCCGCCGGGGGCCGCACCGCGGGCCGCGGGGGCCTGCGCGGGGACGGCGGGCCGCTCGGGGACTGCGGTCTGGGCGGGGGCGACGGTCAGCTGGGTCATCACCGGTCTCCGATCGGGGAGAGTTCGACGCGGATCCGGTCCGCGAGGTCGTTCATGGTCTGCCGGGCGTCCTCCAGCGAGTCGCCGGTGGTGCCCAGGAAGCCGAGGATGCTGTTGCCCTCCGGCGGGCGGCGGACGACGTCCCCGGGCCGGGCGGTGATCTTGAGGAAGAAGACCCGGTCCGACCCGCTCACCTCGGCGGGCACGTCGATCCGCTCGATCCGGCCCGCGTCGCAGAGCAGGCACATGGCGGTGACGTGGACGCCGGTCGGCTCGTAGTGGCGGACCCGGGGCCGCACGCCGCGCGCCACGTCCATGACGGCGCGGATCGGGCAGTGGTCGGCGGTGATCCGGGCGATGAGGTCCAGTCCCCCGCCGCCGGGGCGGATCGCGATCTCCAGCAGGTACGGCTCGCCGCGGTGGAAGCGCACCTCGGCGTGCATCACGCTGCGGTCCAGCCCCTGGGCGCGGGCGCCCGCCGCGACGACCCGGTGCACGGCGGCCACCTGCTCCGGGCCGAGCGAGGTCGGCGCGTGGTGCACGTCGTCGTCGAAGGTCCCGCCCTCGGCGGTGATCCGGTCCACGATCGAGCCCAGGTAGACCTCGCCGTCCCAGGCGACGGCCTCGATCAGGAACTCCTCCCCGTCGAGGAAGGCCTCGACCATCAGGCCGTGCGGGCCGAGGTCGATCCCCTCGGCCTCCATGGCGTACCACGACATGCCCGCGATGCCCTCGGCCGCCCGCGGGAAGGTCTCCCGCAGCTCCTCCTCGTCGTCGATGCGGAACACGAAGTTGCTGGCCGCGCCGAGCGTCGGCTTGAGGATGACGGGGTAGCCGAAGTCCTCGGCGGCCCGCCGCGCCTCCTCCACGTCGGCCACCAGGCGGAAGTCGGGGTGCGGGGCGCCGTGCCTGCGGTGCGCCTCGCGCATCAGCAGCTTGTTCCGGCTGGTCCTGGCCGCCTCCGGGCCGACGCCCGGCAGGCCGAGCGCCTCGGCGACCGCGGCGACCGCGGTCACGGCCGACTCGGAGAAGGTGATGACCCCGTCGAAGCGCTCCTGCTCGTGCCAGGCCTTCGCCTCGGTGATGAGGTCGTCGATCCGCTGGGAGCCGGCGACGCGGTAGCGGTCCTGCGGCCAGAAGTCCGGCGTGCCGATCCCGTTCAGCACGTACAGCTCGGCGCCGAGGTCGGCGACCTGGTGGTAGCGGGACTGGTAGTAGGAGGCGTTCTGGCGCGCCTCCAGGGCGAGCAGTCTCATCGGGCGCTCCCGGGCAGTCGTGGCAGCAGGAAGGAGGCGACCGTCTCGGCGCCGGTCTCCAGGGTGAGCTTCACCCCGCGCGTCTCGGCCTCGGCGGCGACGTCGATCAGGATGGGGGCCGCGCAGGCCAGCAGGGTGCGCGCCTCCAGCAGCAGGTCGCCGGTCTCGGCGCGCTCGGCCGCCAGCAGCCGGCCGAGCTGGGTGACGATCCCGTCCGCCGCCCGGGTCAGGCTGAAGGACGGCAGGTCGTAGCAGAGGCGGAACCGCTCCACCATGACGGCCGCCCGGCGGCGGCCCTCATCTGTGACGGGGAGCTCCTCGCCGGGGTCGGTGACGAGGGCGTCGATCCGGTCGGCCAGCGCGTTCCACGGCGCGCGCAGGCGCCGCTCGGCCACCTGGTCGAGTCCCTCCCTGGTGAAGTTGGCCCGCTGGTCCTCGGGGCAGGTCAGGGCGAGGTAGAACCGGACCAGGTCGCGCGGGACCTCCGCGACGAGGTCGGCGCCGCGGATGAGGTGGCCCCGGCTGGTGGAGAACTTCTCGTTCTCCAGCTCGTAGAACTCGTTGCAGACGTTGGCGTCCGGGGTGATGTAGCGATCGCCGTGGGCGAGCAGCATCACCAGGTCGAGCATCCCCCAGAAGTAGACGTTGTCGAAGCCGTGGAAGTAGACGAGGCGGTTGCCGCTCCCGGCCCGCCAGAGCGCGTCGACCGGGCCCTCGGGCTCTCCCGCCGCCTTCCAGGTGGCGTAGACGGAGGCGGGCATGGCCTCGATCCACGGGTAGAGGATCTGGCCGGGGGTCTCGGCGAACGGGGCGTCGATCCCCCAGCCCGGCGACGGCACCGTGATCGGGATCTCGGGGAGCGGACCGGCCAGGATCTCCCGGACGAGCTGCGCGCCGTGCCGCCGCCAGACGTCCTGGCGGGCCGCGTAGTAGGCGGTGAGCTCCTTTCGGTAGTGCTCCATGGGCAGGACCAGGACGGTCGCCTCCCGCGAGGTCACCGGGTCGGCGGGGTCGAGGACCGAGCGGGGGCCGATCAGGTCGTCGAAGTGGTTGGGCCGGCCGCAGCCCTCGCAGGACCCCCCGCAGCTCTCGGCCAGGCAGGACGGGCACTCCCCCTTGACCAGGCCGTCGAACAGGTAGGTCCCCGCGTTCTCGGCGTACGGCATGCGCACGGTCCGGGTCTCGAAGCGCCCCTGCCGGTGCAGGGCGGTCACGAAGTCGAGCACCGTCCGGCGGTAGACGTCGTCGACGGGCGGCAGCTGCGCCAGGGAGATGCCCATGGCCTCCACCGACCGGCCGATCTGCCCGGTCGAGGTCCGGCAGAGCTCTCCGGGGGTCGTGCCGCGCGCCCGCGCGGTCGAGACCATGTAGGACTGGCTGTCGTCGGTGCAGGTCGCGTAGGTCACCGGCCGGCCGTCGGCGCGCAGGTAGCGGGCGTACACGTCGCCGGCGAGGTACGGCCCCGCCATGTGCCCGACGTGCAGGTCCCCGTTGGGGGTGGGGGTGGCGGCGATGACGATCGTCCGTGTCATCTCTCCTCCTGGGCGTCGCGCTCGTGGCTCTGCCGGTGGCCCTGCTCGTGGCGGGCGGTGAAGGCGCCGGTCATGTCGGCGTCCCACCAGATGCCGTACATCTCGAAGTCGGCGGCGCCGTCGTTGACGACCCGGTGGTCGGTGCCGGGCGGGAAGTAGGCGACGTCCCCGGCGGCGAAGGCGGCCCGGTCGCCCTCGCTCTCCAGGACCGCCTCGCCGGACACGGCGATGAAGATCTCGTACTCGTGGTGGGCGTGCCGGGTGGAGGCGGTGCCGGGCCGGACCACGCACCAGGCGCCCTCGAACGGGGCGTTCAGCGTGGTCCAGGGCAGCAGCCGTTTGGCGAGCAGGCCGTTGTCGGGCCTGAGCTGGTCGGGGTCGAAGGTACTGAGGTCCATGGAGGGCTCCTCGGATCGGACGGGGCCGCGGCGGGGTCGCCGCACGGGCCGGAAGGCGCGGTGGGAGCGCGGTGGTGGACGGGATGGCGGGCGGGGTCGCGGACGGGGGCCGCGGTGGGGCGGCGGTGGGGCGGTCAGGAGGCGACGGGCAGGGCGAACGGCGCGAGCAGCTCGGTGGCGGCCAGGCGGTCCTGGATGTCCCCGACGATCTCCTCGGCACGGGTGGCGAGCACGCTGAGCAGCGAGTCGGCGATGCCGTGCGTGTCCTCGTTGACGCCCTGCAGGTAGCAGGCGGCGCCGGAGCCCGGGGGCAGGCCGAGCCGGTAGACCCGGTCGACGGTGATCTCCTCCAGGCCGGCCCGGGCCGCCAGGTCGCGGACCAGCCAGGGCATCCGGCGGTCGAAGCCGGTGCCCAGCAGCAGGATGTCGCAGGGCAGCTCGGTGCGGTTCCCGCTCTTGCGGTCGGTCAGGGTCAGCACGATCTCGTCCCCGTCGAGCCCGGCGGCGGTGATCTCCGCCATCGTGATCATCCTGAGCCGTTCCGCGCCGTTGAGCCGCTCGAGGTAGATCTGCCGGTACAGGGTGTCCAGCAGGCCGGGTGAGAGCCCCGCGTAGTTGCTGCGGTGCATCTCGGACAGGAGCTGGCGGCGCGCCTCCGGCTTCGCGCCGTAGAACTCGTCGATGAACGAGGAGTAGAAGAGCTCGTTGGTGAACCTGCTGCTCTCGTAGCCGTTGAGGCCGATGGAGCGCATGACCATGGTGCACTGGGCCTCGGGCATGCCCTGGTGGGTGGCCCAGAGCATCTCGGCCGCGCTCTGCGCTCCGCCGATCACCGCGACCCGGTGCGGCGCGCCGTGGTCGAACCGGCTGATCCCCCGCGTGTACTCGGTGCTGTGGATGATCCGCTCCCGCGGCAGCGCGCCGAACACCTCGGGGATGTGCGGGTCGCGGCCGGCGCCGACCACGAGGGTGCGGGCGGTGACGGTGGAGCCGTCGCCGAGCTCGGCGCGCCACTCCTCCACCTCGCCGCCGGACGTCAGGACCGGCTCGATCCTGACGCACCGCCGGCTGTACTCGATCCGCACCCGCGACAGCGACTGCGCCACCCACAGGAGATATTCCGATATCTCACTCCGGTAGGGGGTGAAGCTGCCCAGGTTGACGAATTCATTGAGCCTTCCGGCCGAGTGCAGATAATTGACGAACGAGAATCTGCTCCGCGGATTCCGCAGTGTCACGAGGTCCTTCAGAAAGGACACCTGACTCTGCGCCCAGGGCAGCAGCATGCCGCGCTGCCAGGACACGTCCTCGTGCTGTTCGAGGAGCAGGGTCCTGCTCGCCAGCTCGGGTGAGAGCTCCTCCAGCGCCACCGCGAGGGCGAGGTTGGAGGGGCCTGCTCCGATCGCCAGTACTTCGACTTCCTGATGGTTCACTGTGGTCGCCTCCCAGACGACTTGCCGGGCTACCGCCCGGACCAGGTGCTTCGCCGGCCGGTCACTGCCAGCCGGCGCCGAGCGCGGGGAGCGGCCCGGCGCCGGGCGCGGAGCCCGCCGGACCGTCCGCCGCGAGGTGGGCCGGGGACACCCGGGACACCGGGCACACCGGGGACGGGGCCGCGAAGGCGAACGCGGCCGCGAGGGACAGGGCGCCGAGCGCGGCGGGACGGCCGATTCCGTTCATTGTTCTCCCCTTCCTTTCCGCCGGCGTCGCGCCGGCTCAATCGACCGGTGCGGCCGTGAATTCCTCCCCGGAGATCAACCGCGTTTTCTCCGGCCCTTCGGATTCTTGCCGCCAATCAGTTCCGGGATAAGCCCCGGCGCCTGTCAGCGCCCTGCAATGGCAGGACGCTGCCAGGCCCGCCGCCGAGCAGCAGGGCCTCGGCCAGGCAGGGGACGAGGCCGGCGGCGCAGCCGTCCAGGGACCAGCCGGCGAGCCGGGGGGACGCCGCGAGGCAGCGCCGGCAGAGCCGTTCCGCGGCGCTCTCGGCGGCTTCGAGGGTGGGCTGTAGGACGAAGAGGCCGAGATCGGCGCCGACGGCGCTCACCGCGCCGTATACGTGCTCGATCCGGTCGGCGGGATCGGCCAGGGCGAGGACGAGGTCGCGGAGCTCGCGGACCGGGATCCGCGGCGCGGGCGGCGGGCGGGAGCCGTCCTCCTCGGGGGCCCGCAGGCGGGCGTTGATGAGGTACATGGCTCGACGGTCTCCACCGGCCGCCGGATCCGCCAGGGATCCGCCCTGGCAGGCACCTGCCGTGCAGGAGTCTGCCAGGGGAGACGTCTCCGCCGAGGACCTTCCGGGCGGGTGGTTAACGCCGGGTTATCCGGTGGCCGCGTGGCCCCGGCACGGCCGCGGGCCGTGGCGGGACCGGCCCGGGGCCGCGTGGCCCGCCGGTGGCCGCATAACCCCGGCATGACCCCTTCGCCCTAGTTTCACACTGCGACCGCCGGAAGGTCGGTGTCGATCCCCGACCGGTCGCGCCGTGCTCGCGTCCGCCACCGGGAGGGGTCGTGCTCTCACTGCTTGGCCTCGGGTCCGCCGAGGAGACCGTCTACCGCGCCATCCTGGAGAACCCCTCCCACGGGGTGTCCGAACTGAGCGAGAAGCTGGGCTGGCCGGTCCCCCGGATCCGCGACGCGCTCGACGAGCTGGCCCGGCTGTCGCTGCTCCGGCCCTCCTGGGAGGAGCCGGGCGTGCTGCGCCTGGTGCGTCCCGAGGTCGGCCTGTCCGCGCTGCTCGCCCGGGAGGAGGCGGCGCTGCTGAGCCGCCAGCAGGAGATCGAGCGGGGCCGGACGGCCGTCGCCCAGATGATCGCGGCCTACGCGGACCTGAACCCCGCCCAGCCCAGCGACGGCGCCGAGACGCTGCTCGGCATCGACACCGTCCGCACGCGCATCGAGGAACTGGCCCTGCGCTGCCGGCACGAGCTGCGCGGGTTCGAGCCCCAGGGCGCCCAGACCCTGGCGAACATCGACGCCAGCAGGCCGCTCGACCGGGCGCTGCTGGAGAACGGCGTGCGGATCCGCATCGTCTACCTCGACAGCGTCCGCAACGACCAGCACACCGCCGCCTACGCGACCTGGCTGGCCGAGCTCGGCGGGCGGGTGCGCACGATCCCCGCCCTGCCGACCCGGATGATCGTCTTCGACCGGGAGGCGGCGCTGCTCCCGATCGACCCGGACGACAGCAGCGTCGGCGCGGTCCTGCTCCGCGGCGCGGGCGTCATCACCGCCCTGACCGCGCTGTTCGAAGGGATCTGGGAGCGGGCCGACGCGTTCGGCGACGAGCCCCACCGCGACGAGCGGGGGCTGAGCAGCCAGGAGCGCGAGGTCCTGCGCCTGCTGTCGATGGGGCTCACCGACGAGGCCGTCGCCCGCAAGCTCGACGTCTCCGTGCGCACCCTGCGCCGCGTCACCGCCGAGCTGATGGAGCGCCTGGACGCCCGCAGCCGGTTCCAGGCCGGCTGCCTGGCCGCCGGACGCGGCTGGGTCTCCGCACGGCGCTGAGCCGCCTCCCGGACCGACGAACGATCATCGAAGCGGGCGGATGTTAGACTGACCTCGGAGTTCTCGACGAATTCTCTCATCCGCCGGCCGGCCCGGCAGGCGGCGCGGAGACAAGGAGTGAACCCGGGATGATCAATGATCGCGTTCCCCGTTCCCTCCCCCCCTCCAGCCTTCCCCGGCTGGCCCTCAGCGCGGTTCTCGTCGCGGGGGCGGCCCTCGCCGGCGTCCCGGCCCTGATGTCCGGTGTCCCACCGGGTTCCCGGACCGGCCCGCCCGCCCAGGCCGCGCCGTACTGGACCGCGGGGCGGGCGCCGCAGGCGGCGGTGGCGCGGATGCTGAGCGTGGCCGAGCAGCAGGTCGGGATCCGGGAGGACGCCGACGGCGGCGGCACCAAGTTCCACTCCTGGTACATGGAGACCTCCCGGGCCTGGGAGACCGCGGCCCGCGACGGCCACAGCATCCGGGCCTACGCCAACGCCCCCTGGTGCGCGATGTTCGTCTCCTGGGTCGGCGAGCAGGCGGGGCTCCGCCCCACGGTCGGCTCGGACGTCTACGTCGTCACCTGGGCCAGGCGGTTCCAGCTCGACGGGCGCTGGGGCAACGCCCCCGCCCCGGGCGCCGTCGTCTACTTCGACATCGACGGGGAGGGCGGCGAGGGCGTCTACCGCATCGACCACATGGGCCTGGTGAAGCAGGACAACGGCGACGGCACGATCACCACGATCGAGGGCAACACCGACAACGGCCGGGTCGAGCGGCGCATCCGGTCCAAGGGCGAGGTCGTCGGCTACGGCTATCCGGACTATCCCGCGATCTGGGGGCCCCGCTCCGGCGCACCCGCGCGGGCCGCCGGAGCGGGCTGGTGAGCCGCCCGCCGGAACGGGCCGGCGGGTCCGGTCGGCGGGACGGACCGGCGGCGCCCGCCGGCCGCCGCCGGGATTCGGCCGGGCTCGGGCCTTCGGCCGGAGAGCGCGTCAGGCGCAGCGCGCCGGGACCTGGACCGGGACGGCGCCGAGCGGCGCCGCGGAGCGGTAGCGGCCGGCGTGGAAGACCAGCGGCTCGCCCTCCGCGCGGTGGAAGCGCTCGACCTCCCCGATGAGGATGAGGTGGTCGCCGGCCTCGTGGACGGTCGCCGTACGGCAGGCGAAGTACGCCAGGGTCCCGGCCAGCAGCGGCGCACCGCCGGGGCCGGGCAGCGTCTCCACCCCGGCGAACTTGTCGGGCAGCGGCGTGGCGAACCGCCGGGACAGGTGGTCCTGGTCCTCGGCCAGGACGTTGACCGTGAACCGCCCGGCCCGCAGGAAGACGGGCACGCTGGGCGAGTTCCGGGTCAGGCACCACAGCACCAGGGGCGGGTCGAGCGAAACCGAGGTGAAGGAGTTGACGGTGACTCCGGCCCGGTCCCCGCCCGGGGCGGCGGCGGTGACCACCGCCACCCCGGTCGCGTACTGCCCGAGGGCCTCGCGCAGGGATCGCACGGCCGCTCACTCCCCTCGGGCGCCGGTGCGCGCCAGGTAGCCGCCCGCCGAGGCGGGGTCCATGAACCACTCGGAGAAGTCCGCCGGGTCGTCGAAGCCGTTGACGAAGCGCGAGGCCACCTCCGGCACCCGGCCCGCGGCCTGCAGGATCTCCAGGACGTGCGGCGGCGGGGGCGCGAGGAGCGCGTTCGTCCAGGCGGTGACGTGCCGGGCGACCCGCCAGTAGCGCTCGAAGGTCTCCTCCATCCAGGCCGCGTCGAACGGCCGTCCGCCGCGCTCCAGGATGTCCGCCAGATAGGAGGCGGCGCACTTGGCGGCGTTGTTGGACCCCTGCCCGGTGATCGGGTCGTTGAGCACGACGACGTCGGCGACCCCCAGGACCGGCGCGCCCGAGGGCAGCGTCGCGACCGGGCGGCGCACGGTCGGGGCGAAGCGGCCGGTCAGCACGCCGCCGGAGTCGGTGAGCTCGACGCCCGCGCAGCGCTCGGCCTCCCAGGGCAGGAAGGTCTCCAGGATCCGCCGGCTCCTGGCCAGGTGCTCGGCGGGGGTGCGCACGTCGCCCCAGCAGTCCATCGGCCCGCCGGGCACCCCCTCGAAGACCATGATCTCGCAGGGGCCGGCGGCGGTGAGGGCCGGGAAGACGAAGTACTCGCCGACACCTGGGATCAGGTTGAAGCAGACCGCGGAGTGCTCCGGCCTCGGCGTCAGCCCGGTGACGTAGGTCACGGCCAGGGCCCGCTGCGGGGCGTCGTACGGCGAGCGGGCGGCGTCCCGCTCGAACAGCGAGGCGATCGGCCCCTTGCCCGCGGCGACCATGACGAGGTCGTACTCGGCGGCGTACGCCTCCAGGTCGCCGACCCCGGCGTCGTGGATGACGAGCTTGCCGCCGAGCCGCTCGACCTCGGCCATCCAGGCGGGCATCTTCAGCCGCTGGTCGACCGAGCGGGCGGGCGTGCCGAGCCGGGCCGCCCAGTCGATCGCCCGGCCGCCGCCGGGGCCGGCCACGGTGAGCTGCATCCCTTCGATCGGCGGGCACTCGCCCGCCCACAGGTCCAGGCCGAGGTCGCGCTCGTGGCCGAGGGCCGTGCCGAACATGGCCTGGCCGGACATGACCCGGCCGTCCCGGATCTCCTCCGGGGTCCGGTTGGAGACGACGGTGACGTCGTAGCCGTTGCGGAGCAGGCCGAGGGCGAGGTGGAGGCCCGCCTGCCCGGCGCCGACGATGAGGATCCTGCGCATGGTGAGGTGTCCCTTCTCCAGGGTTTTCCGGTGGATGGTCGATCGGCGCCTGAGAAGAACGGTACGGCGGGCGCCGCGGTCCGGGCCATCCGCTCAGCGCGGGTTCCGTCCGCCTGGCGCGGGATCTCCGCGCGCGGAGGGGTCCGTCATCGGTCGTCCGCACGTCGTCCCCGAACCGGGGCGCAGAAGCGGCCCTCCGGGCGGGTCCGGACCCGCCCGGCTAGGCGCTCCCGGCCCGGAGGAGGCGTTCACCCAGCTCACGCAGGTACCGGTGGAACTCCGGCGGATGGACGACGTCGAAGTCCGCCCCGGTGGCGGCCAGGATCAGCACCGGCCAGTCGAAGTCGTCGAGCAGCAGCGGCGGCATCGCCGTACCCGAGCGGAGCCGGTAACCGCCGGCCAGGCCGCGACCCGAGTGGACGGGACAACCCAGTTCGCGCAGCCGGTCGATGTCGCGGCGCAGCGTGCGTGCACTCGTGTTCGCCATGACTTCAGGATCCCGTCCATTCCGGTCAGAAAATGGCCGGAATGGACTCTAGCGTTGCCCTCGTGATCGGAACGGCGGAAGGAACGCACATGAAGATCCTGGTGACCGGGGCGACGGGCTTCGTCGGCCGCAACGTGGTGGACCGGTTGGTCCGGGCGGGCACCGAGGTGCGGGCGCTGACCAGGAACCCGGCGGCCGCCGGACTACCGCCGCAGGTGGAGGTGGTGCGGGGCGACCTGGCCGAGCCCGGGAGCGTCGCGCCCGCGTTCGACGGGATCGACCGGATGTACCTGTTCCCGGTGGACGAGACCGCACGGGAGGTCGTGGCGATGGCCGAGCGGGCCGGAGTACGGCGGGTGGTGGACCTGTCGGCGGCGTCGGTGACCGCGGGCCTGCACACCAACCCGGTGGAGGAGGCGGTCGAGGAGTCGGGGATGGAGTGGACGCACGTGCGGCCGTGCGGGTTCATGGTGAACACGCTGCAGATCTGGGCGCCCTCCGTCCGAGCTGAGCGGGTGGTGCGCTATCCGTTCGCCGACGAGCCGACGATGCTCGTCCACGAGGCCGACATCGCCGCCGTCGCGGTGGCCGCGCTGCTCCAGGACGGCCACCACGGCCGGGCTTACACGGTCACCGGTCCCGGCCTGGTGAGCGTCCGCGAGCAGGTCGCGGCCATCGGCGCGGCGCTCGGCGAGGAGGTCCGCTACGAGGAGGTCACCCGGGAGCGGGCGCGGGAACTGATGAGGGCGCAGGGCGGCTTCGCCGCCGAGTCGGCCGACCTCATGCTCGGGTTCGCCGAGTACGGCGGCGACGCGCCCGAGGGCGGCGGCTACGCCGAGCAGGACTGGTCCACGCTGATGCGGGTCTGGCCGGACGTCGAGCAGGTCACCGGCCGGCCCCCGCGTACGTACGCCGAATGGGCCCGCGACCACGCGGCCGGCTTCCGCTGACCCTCCCGGCCCCGTGCACCTCGCCCGGGCACCCCGGCCCCAGGTCGCGAGGTCTCCTTCGGAGACCTCCGCACCGCCGGCCGGGACTCCCTCAGCGGCCGCGCAGCGTCTGCGACGGCGCCTGGCCGTACCGGGCGCGGTAGGCCGCGGCGAAGCGCCCCTGGTGCAGGAAGCCCCAGCGCGCGGCCACCCCGGTCACGGTGCGGCGGGCGGGGTCGCCGGCCGCCAGCTCGTCGTGGACCCGGCTCAGCCGCACGTCCCGCAGGTAGGTCATCGGGGTCAGGCCGAGGTGGCGGCGGAACCCCTCCTGGAGCGAGCGGCCGCTGACCGCCACGGCGCGCG
Source organism: Planomonospora antibiotica (assembly GCF_014647955.1). Taxonomy (NCBI): domain Bacteria; kingdom Bacillati; phylum Actinomycetota; class Actinomycetes; order Streptosporangiales; family Streptosporangiaceae; genus Planomonospora; species Planomonospora antibiotica. The sequence goes on from NZ_BMQE01000006.1 coordinate 99,863, forward strand.
CGACGTCGCCGGTCGTCAGCGGCTCGTGGGCGTGGCCCTCGATGAACTCCATCGCCCGGCGCACCACCTTGGGCACGGCCGCGGGCCGGGGCGCGTTCAGCAGGTCCCGGTGGTTCGACGGCTGCATGGTGAGCAGCGAGGTGAGCAGCGCTCCCTCCAGGTGGGCGACGGCGAGCGGCTGCGCGGCGAGACCGTCGTCGCACTCCGCCGCCGCGACGAGCAGGTCGGCCATCGACCGCCAGCCCCGTGCCCAGCCCGCCGTCATGTCCACCCCCAGGTCGAAGACCAGGGGCCGGTCGGGCCGCCGGCCGAGCATGCGCTCCAGCGCCTCCTCGACGGCCGGCCGGTCGAACTTGACGATCAGCTGCGGGCAGCCCGCCGCCCAGCGCATGTCCAGGTACTCCGTCGGCGAGGGCAGGGAGGCCAGGGCGGGCGTCGAGACGATCTCCTGCCCGCCGCACCGGATCAGGCTGCGCCCGGCGAGCGGGATCTGCACCAGGAAGAAGGCCTCCAGCTCCCCCGGCTCGATGCGCACGTCCGCGCCGTAGTCGAGGTAGTTCACCCGCACCGAGCCCGGCTGCGCGGAGTTGAGCCGGGCGGCCAGCGGCGCGGCCCGGCCGGCCGGCTCCAGCCGGTGCGGGCAGAACACCCGGGCCACCTGCTCGCGGGCCTCGTCGAGATCGGCGGTGCCGAAGACCGCCCTGTCCGCGAGCGGGACCCGCTCCTGCACCTCGCCCATCGACGCTCCCGCCCCGGGTCACCATCGCCTGTACGGCGGCGCACGGCCAGGTGCGCCGCCGTACCGATGGTCGCGGACGGGGGCCGGGCCGACCATGTACAAATACGCAGACTCCCGTACCGCCCGGCGCCCGGGGACACGCGGCCGGCCGCGGGCCGGTGACGCGCCCGCCGGGCGGGGACCTCCGCTCAGGCCAGCGCGGCCGCCTTGCGCAGCAGCACCGACCGTTCGCGGACGTTGCGGCAGAGCCGGGCGGCGAGCTCCAGCTCCGCCCGCGCCTCGGCGGTCCTGCCCAGGCGGGCCAGCAGCTCGCCGCGCACGCCCGGCAGCAGGTGGGACCCCGACAGGCGGTCGGAGGCGACCAGTTCGTCCACGATGGACAGCGCCCGCCCCGGCCCGTCGGCCATCGCGACGGCGACGGCCCGGTTGAGCTCGACGACGGGCGAGGGCGCCACACGGCCCAGCGCCTCGTACAGGAGCACGACGCGCTCCCAGTCGGTCTCCGGCACCGAGGGCGCCGACGCGTGGCAGGCGGCGATCGCCGCCTGCAGCCCGTACGGTCCCAGGCCGCGCCCGGCGGCCGAGGCCCGGCCGAGCGCGGCCAGGCCCCGGCGGATCGCCGACCGGTCCCACAGCCGCCGGTCCTGGTCCTCCAGGAGCACCGCCTCGCCGTCGGGTCCGACGCGGGCGGGAAAGCGCGCGGCGGTGAGCTCGAACAGGGCGAGCAGCCCGTGCACCTCCGGCTCGCCGGGCAGCAGCGCGGACAGCGTCCGGGCCAGCCGGATCGCCTCGTAGGCGAGGTCGGAGCGGAGCAGCCGGTCGCCGCTCGTCGCCGTCGAACCCTCCGTGAAGATCACGTACAGCACGCTCAGCACGCCGCCGAGCCGCTCGCGCCGTTCCCCGGCCGGCGGCAGCTCGAACGGCACCTTCGCCGCGGCGATCGTCTTCTTCGCCCGCGTGATCCGCGCCTGGACGGTCGGCACGGGCACGAGGAACCCCCGGGCGATCTCCTCGCTCGACAGGCCGCCGACCACGCGCAGCGTCAGGGCCACCCGCGCCTCGGGCGCGAGCACCGGGTGGCAGGCCGTGAACATCAGCGCCAGGACGTCGTCGTCGATCCGGTCCGGATCCCACGGCAGGTCGTCCCGCCGGTCCGGCGGGACCGCCGCGCCGGAGCTCGCCTCCCCCTCGGTGAGCCGGCCGGCGAGCGCGGCGTACCGCTCGTCGAGCGCCGACCTGCGGCGGAAGGCGTCGATGGCGCGCCGCCGTGCGGTCGACAGCAGCCAGCCCACCGGGCTCTCCGGTGCGCCCTCGCGCGACCAGGTGACGAGCGCCTCCGCCACCGCCTCCTGCGCGACGTCCTCGGCGAGCTCGAAATCCCCGGTGTAGCGGGTCAGCGCGCCGACGATCCGGGCGGACTCGATCCGCCAGACGGCCTCGACGGCCCGCCGCGCCGACTCGGTGCGCGGCGGGCCGCCGGCCTCGGGGCTCACAGCTGGCCGGTCCGCTCGCGCCACGCCCGCTCCCTGGCGATCCACTCGTTGTCCTGCGGGAACTCGTCGATGCCCGGCACCCGGCGGATCTCGCACTTGGTGCCGGTGACCGCCGGGATCCGCCTGGCCCACTCGACCGCCTCCTCCTTCGAGGCCACGTCGATGATGTAGAAGCCGCCGAACAGCTCCTTCGTCTCGCCGTACGGGCCGTCGGTGACCACCGGCGTCTCGCCGCTGAAGTCGACGACCACACCCTGGGCCGGGTCCTCCAGTCCCTCGGCGGCCACCAGCACGCCGGCCCGGATCAGCTCGTCGTTGAAGCGGCCCATCGTCTCGAGCATCTGCTCGAAGGGCGTCTCCATCATCTTCGCGAGGGACTCGTCGGTGCCGCGCAGGATCAGCATGTACTTCGCCATCTTCGACCTCCTTGACTCCGGGCCGCCTCTCGACCCTGTCATCCCTAGGTCGAACGGGGCGGCCGCGGATCGACACGCCGGACGGGAAACAACCCGATTATCTTCCACCCGTTCCCGCGGTCCCCGGCGCGACCGGCCCCGAACGCCTCAGGACGGGCCGGCGGTTCCCGGTTCCGCGCAGAACACGGTGCCGGTGGTGGTCACCGTGACGGCGCCCCCGGCCGCCGGGACGAAGGCCGACTCCCCCGCCGCCAGCCGGAGGGGACCGGCGTCGGCCGCGCCCTCGGTGCACAGCAGGATGCGGGGCGTCCCGCCCGCCAGCCGGTGCTCCCCCGTCCCGGTCAGCCTCCGCAGCCGGAACTCCGGGGACGGCGTGGCGTACAGGCCGTCCCGCTCCTCCACCGGCAGGGGGACGGCCGCCGGGTCGGTGACGCGCAGCAGCTCGGGGACGTCGAGCGGCTTGGCGGTGAGCCCGGCCCGCATGACGTTGTCGGAACCGCCCATGATCTCCACCCCGAACCCCCTGAGGTAGCAGTGGAGCACTCCCGCGCCCAGGAAGAGCGCCTGCCCGGGGGCGAGTTCGTGCCGCCGCAGCAGCAGCGGGGCCAGGCAGGCGGGGTCGCCGGGGTACTGCCGGGCCAGCCGGACCACCAGCGCGTAGTCGGGATGGTGCACGGCGGAGGCCGCCCAGACGATCTGCTCGGTGGCCCGGTCGCCTTCCAGGAGGACGCGCAGGGCGTCGAGCACGGCGCCCCGCCGCAGCAGCTCCGTCGTCTCCGCCAGCGCCGGCACGCCCAGCCGGTCGACGAGCATCGCGGCCTGCTCCGGAGGGCGGAACCCGGCCAGCGCGGTGAACGGCGTGAGCGCGCACACCAGCTCCGGCTTGGGCCAGGGGTCGCCGTAGACGCCCCGGGCGTGGCCGTCGGCCGCCTGCCCGGCGGAGGGGTGCACCTGCAGTGAGAGGGGCCGGGCGACCGCGATGAGCTTCATCAGGTACGGCAGGCGCGCGCCGAACCGGGTGAGCGTCTCCTCGCCCAGCTGCCCGAGGGGGTCGGCGGCGATGGCCTCGGCCAGCGAGCGCCCGTCCCCGGTCAGCAGCGACGGGCCGGCGGGGTGGGCGCCGAGCCACATCTCCGCCTCCGGGCCGGGGGCGGGCACGGGCCGGCCGGTGAGGGCCGCGATGTCGGTGCGCGATCCCCAGGCGTAGTCCTTGACGGGGTTGGTCATCAGGTGCATGCGGTGTCCCTCGGTTCGCGGGCCGGGACACCGGCGGGCACCGGTTCGCGGGCCGGAGCACCGGCGGGCGCCGGCGGGACCTCGGGGCGGGAGGGCGACAGCACCAGGGCGGCGGCGCCGAGCAGGCCGGCGTCGCGGCCCAGGGAGGTCGCTTCCACCCGCAGGCGGTGCAGGAAGCCGAGCCCGGCGTTGCGGGCGACGGCCTGCCGGAGGGGGTCCAGCAGGACCGGGCCGGCGGCGGCCACGCCGCCCCCGATGACGACGCGGTCCAGGTCGAGCAGGGCCGAGGCGGTCAGGATCGCGGTGGCCAGCGCGTCGGCGGCCCGCCGGAACGCCAGCTCGGCGACGGAGACCCCGGCGCGGGCGTCGGCCGCGAGAGCCCGGGCGTCGTCACCGGTCCAGCCGTTCGCGCGGGCCCAGCGCACCATGCTCGGTCCGCTGGCGACGGTCTCCACGCAGCCGGCGGCCCCGCACGGGCACGGCTCACCGTCCGGGTCGACGGCGATGTGGCCGATGTGCCCGGCGTTGCCGGTCGGGCCGAGGTGGGGGACGCCGTCGAAGACGAAGCCGCCGCCCACGCCGGTGGAGACGACCATGCCGAGCACGGACCGGGCAGGTTCCCCCTTCGGCAGTCCCCGCCACCACTCGCCCAGCGCCATGCACTGGCCGTCGCCCGCCAGCCGTACCGGACGGCCGGGGACCAGCCGGCCGAGGGCGTCCAGCAGCGGGAAGCCCCGCCAGGCCGGGATGTTGACCGGGCTGACGGTGCCGGCCCGCGGGTCGAGCGGGCCCGCCGAGCCGACGCCCACGCCCTGCAGCCTGGTGACGGGCACCCGGTCGGTGACGCGGCCGACCACCTCCAGCAGCGCCTCCTCCGGGTGGACCCGGTCCTTCAGCGGGACCTCGGCGCGCGTCACCACCGTGCCGTCGGCGTCCACCGCGGCGGCGGCGAACTTGGTGCCGCCGATGTCCACGGCCAGGACGGTCACGACCCGGCCCCGGATGCCGGGCCCGCGGCGGGCAGGCGCTTGCTCACTGTGTCCTCCGAAGTGCATGGACGAAGCCGGTTAACCGGATAAGCAGGAAGAATCTACGATTCCTATGACAACGATGTCAATCGGCCGCCACCGGGACGGACCCATACCTCGGCCAGGTGCGGGCGGCTTCGGCGCGGAGGCGTCCCGGGGCCGTCAGCCGACCGAGCAGGCGGCGCCGTTCAGGGTGAAGGCGTCCGGGACCGGGTTGCTTCCGTCATGGGTGCCCTGGAAGCCGAAGGAGGCCGTTCCCAGGGACGCGTTCCAGGCCGCGTTCTTCGCGGTCACCTGGCGGCCGGACTGGGAGAGGGAGACGTTCCAGGAGCCGGTGATCCTCTGGTTCGCGCCGAAGGCCCACTGGAGGGTCCAGCCGCTGACGGGGGTCGCGGACCTGTTGACGATCGTCACCTCGGCCGTGAACCCGTTGCCCCAGCTGTTCGTCCGGTACGTCACCACGCATCCTCCGGTCGGGGACGGGGACGGGGTGGGGGTCGGCGTCGGGGTGGGGGTCGGCGTCGGGGTGGGGGTCGGGGTGGGGGTGGGGGTCGGCGTCGGCGTCGAGTAGGTGAGGCCGAAGCCGTACTCGAACAGCGCCGGCTTGCCGTCCCCGGCGTTGATCGGCTGCTGGCCGGCCTCCCGCATCCAGGTCATCGGCAGCCGCCCGGTGGGGGCGTGGTCGCCGAACAGCACGTCGGCCACCCCGCCGCCCTCGGTGCCCGGCAGCCACGCCGCCAGCAGCGCGTTCCAGTCGCCGAGCTGCGCGGCGACGTCCATCGGCCGCCCGGAGACCAGCACCACCGCCACCGGCACCCCCGCCGCCCGGAGCCGCTGGAGCGTCGCCAGGTCGGCCGGGTCCAGACCGAGCGAGCCCGGCCGGTCGCCCTGGCCCTCGGCGTACGGCGTCTCCCCGACCACCGCGATCGCGGCCCGGTAGGAGGAGTCGACGCCCGACCCGTCGCGGCTGTAGGTGACGGTCGCGCCGGACCCTACGGCGTTCCTGATGCCCTGCAGGATCGTCGTCCCCGGCGTGGTGTTCCCCGAGGAGCCCTGCCAGCTGATCGTCCAGCCGCCGCTCTGGTTGCCGATGTCGTCGGCGTTCCGCCCCGCGACGAAGATCTTCCCTCCGCTCTTCGCCAGCGGCAGGAGCCCGTCGTTCTTGAGCAGCACCTGGGACTTCCGTACGGCTTCGCGGGCCAGCGCGCGGTGCTCGGCCCTGCCGACCCCGCCGGTCAGGGACCGGTCGGACAGCGGCCGCTCGAACAGCCCGAGCTCGAACTTCTTGGTCAGGATGCGCCGGTTGGCGTCGTCGATCCTGGACATCGGCACCCGGCCGGCCTGCACCTCGGCCTTGAGCAGCGAGACGAACCGGCGGTAGTCGTTGGGGACCATCACCATGTCGATGCCCGCGTTCACCGCCGACCGGACCTCCTCGGCGGTGAAGCCCTCCTGCCCGTCCAGCTGGTCGATGCCCGCCCAGTCGGACACCACGAAGCCGGTGAAGCCCAGCTCGCCCTTGAGGACGTCGGTGATCAACTGGCGGTGGCCGTGCAGCTTGACCCCGTTCCAGCTGCTGTAGGAGACCATCACCGACCCCACGCCCCGCTCGACCGCGGCCCTGAACGGAGGCAGGTGGACCGCCCGCAGCTCGGCCTCGCCCAGCCGGGTGTCGCCCTGGTCGTCGCCCCCGGTGGTGCCGCCGTCGCCGATGTAGTGCTTGGCGGTGGCCAGCACCGACGTCCGGCCGTCCAGCGAGGGTCCCTGGAAGCCGTCGACGATCGTCGTCATCGCGCTCACCAGGTCGGGGTCCTCGCCGAACGACTCGTAGGTACGGCCCCACCGGTCGTTGCGCGCCACGCACACGCACGGTGCGAACGTCCAGTCCACCCCGGTGCCCGCGACCTCCTCGGCGGTGGCGCGGCCGATCCGCTCGACCAGCCCGGGATCGCGCGTGGCGCCCAGTCCGATGTTGTGCGGGAAGATCGTGGCCCCGGCGACGTTGTTGTGCCCGTGCACCGCGTCCACGCCGTAGATCATCGGAATGCCGAGCGGGGTCGAGAGCGCCTGCCGCTGGAAGGCGTCGTACATGTCCGCCCAGCCGGTGGCGTTGTTCGGCGAGGGCGCCGAGCCGCCCCCCGACAGCACCGAGCCGATCCGGTACGTCGCCAGGTCCGACACCGGGCTGAGCGCTCCCCGCTCGGCCTGCGTCATCTGCCCGACCTTGTCGTCCAGCGACATCCGGGACAGCAGGTCCGCCACCCGCTCCGGCACGCTCAGGGACGGGTCCTGGTACGGCGCGGCGAACGCCCGCGCCGCCGGGCGGCCGCCGATCGCCTGGTCCGCGACCGTCAGGGCCACGGCGAGCAGCAGCGCGGACAGCAGTGACAGCGGAACGCTCAGGCGCCGTGCAGACGTCATACGGTCCTCCTCGACATCGAGGAGACCGTAGGAAGCCCCGGTCCCGCGAGGCAATCCCGCGCCCCGCGCCGTGCCCGCGACCTGCGCCTCCCGAAGAAACTTTCACGCGGCCGGGCCATCCGGGGAAACCGGGGCTCCGGCGGGGACCCGGACCGCCGGGAAGCGCGCCGCGGCGAGGAGCGGGGGAACGCGTGAGCGCCCGCCTCCCGGGTTTCCGGGGAGGCGGGCGCTGGGTCGGCCGGGTGCGGCGGGCGGTCGTTTCGGAGTGGATGGTCGTTTCGGAGTGGATGGTCGTTTCGGAGTGGATGGTCGTTTCGGGATGGGCGGTCGTTTCGGGGCGGGCGGTCACTTCAGGATCGGCAGGCGCTCGACCAGGGCGGTCTTGCCCCACCGGGCGCCCAGGCCCAGGGTGTCGCCGGCGCGGGTCAGGGCCAGGACGACCAGGACGACGGCGTAGACGATGTGGTCGTCCATGAAGGGGTTGGTCTCCAGCGGCAGGGCGGCGGCCCACATCAGGAGCATCATGGTCGCACCGGCGCCGGCGGCGACGCGCAGGCCGATGCCCAGGATCAGGGCGGTGCCGACGCCTGCCAGGCCGGTCATGAACAGCCAGTCGACCCAGGCCTGTCCGGCCAGGGCGCCGAACAGGCCGCCGAGGGCGTTCTCGCCGGTGCCCTTGAGGAAGCCGGTGGTGGGGCTGCCGCCGTTGATCCAGGCCTTGGCGGCGGGGGTGGCGAAGCCCAGGCCGAACATCTTGTCGACGAAGGCCCACAGGAAGACCCAGCCCAGTGCGATGCGGGCGGCGGCCAGGCCGTAGGCGGCGGCCGGGGTCAGGGTGCGGGCGGCGGCCGGGGCGGCCGCGACCGGGGTGGCGGGGGCGGCGGGGGCGGTGTGGCGGCCGTTGAGGTGGGTGCGGCCTTCGATGATCGCCATGGTGGGCTCCTCGGGGGTTTTCGTCTCTCGGTTACGTCACCCAGTACATCGGCTCGCGCCCCCCGTCCCGCAGAGCCGTACGGCTCGCCCCGACCGACCTGAGGTCACCTCCCGGTGGGACTTTCGGCCCTGTCGGCCCGGTGTCCCGAGAAACGCCGGGAGGTCCGGCCGGGCGGCCGGCCGGCCACTGGGAATGGGTGTACGGAGCCTTGTCGGGTCGCTGGTCCTCGCCGGCGCGACCCCGGCGAACGCCGCCGCGTCCCAGCTCGGATTCGGCCTCACCCTGTATGTCCACGACGTGGACGAGGAGGGACCTGGAGCAACGGCGACGAAGTCTTCGTCAAGGTCGTGCAGAACGGATCCTCTCGGCGTTATGCCCCGACCGACGGCGTGCGGTGAAGGTGTTCGCTCTGGGAGCGGTCCGGCAGGTCGCGGCCGGACCGCCCGGAAGGAGCCCGCCGAACGGCGCAGGAACCGCGGACGGCACTCCCGGACCTGGAAGCCGACCTGTAGGCCCTCCCCGCCGGGCAACGCCGGCAGGAGGAGCGAGCCGCTGTTCCTTCGCGAACAGCGGCTCATCTCGCGTGGAGACCGTCCCCGCGTACACGGGGGGTGACAGGTACCGCTTCGATGTCCGCCGATCAGGAGTTCCCGCCCCTCGTGCGAGGCCGGGGAGGACATACCGCTGATCCTCCTCGGGCCGTACGGCCTTCACCAGCCGATACGCCACCCGTTTTAAAACAAGCCACAAATAGACAATCCTGACATACTTCCTGTATGTCGTTCTCCGCGTTCCTCCTCCTCGCCCTGTTCGCGCTGCTGATCGTCATGAACCTGCCCCACCGCGGCCGGTCCGCGTCGCACAGGGACGCGGACCACGCGGGCGTGGTCGTCTACTGGCGGCCCGGCTGCCCGTACTGCATGAGGCTGCGGGCGCGCCTGCGCTTCACGCGGCTGCGCTACAGCGAGGTCAACATCTGGAAGGATCCCGATGCGGCCGCGTTCGTCCGCTCGGTCGCCGACGGGAACGAGACCGTGCCGACCGTGACCGTGGCCGGAAGGGCGATGGTGAACCCGTCCAAGAGCCAGGTGCTCGAAGCGGCCGGAAGGCACCTCCCCGCGCCCGGCGGCCGGGAGCGGGGAGGCGATCCGAGGCCGTGACGCCCACCGCCTCCCCGTGACTCCTCAGCCCTCGACGGCGGACCCGCCCCGGGCGCGCACCACCGCGACGGGGCAGTGGGCGTGGTGCAGCACTCCGTGGCTGACCGAGCCCAGTACGGCCGAGCCGAGCGTGCCCAGGCCCCGCGATCCGACGACGACGAGGTCGGCGCCCTCGGAGGCGTCGCAGAGGGTCAGGACCGGGTGGCCGCAGACCACCGTCCGCTCCACCTCGACCTGCGGGTACTTCTCCTGCCAGGGCAGGAGCGTCTCCTCTGCGACCTGCCGCTCGGCGGCGAAGAGGTCCTCGACGAGCGGCGTGTAGGCGGTGGCGCCCGGCCCGAGGACGGGCATGTGCCAGCTGTGCACCGCGTGCAGGCGGGCGCCCCGCCGCCCGGCCTCGGCGAAGGCGTACGCCAGGGCGGCGGCCGAGTGCTCGGACCCGTCGAACCCCACCACGATCCGGCCCCGGACCTCCTCCGGCACGTTCCTGGCCACCACGACGGGCGCCGCCACGTGGCCGGCCACCGCGAGCGAGACCGAACCCAGCACCAGCCCGGTGAAGCCGCCGAGGCCCCGGCTGCCGACCACGACCTGCTCGGCGTCCTCGGCCTCGCGACGCAGGACCTCGGCCACCCGGCCGGATTCCAGCACCGCGTCCACCTCGATCCCGGGCGCGACCCCGCGGGCCACGTCCTGCGCCACGTCGGCGACCTCCCGGCAGTGCTCGCCGACCGAGTCGCGGAAGCCCGGCGGGGTGTCCAACGGGATGTCGAGGGTCCAGGGCTCGCAGACGTGGACGATCCGCAGGGCGCATCCGCGCCGCGCGGCGTCCTCGGCGGCCCAGGCGACCGCGGCCGTGGAAGCGGGCGAGCCGTCCGCGCCGACCACCACGTGCGCCGTCGTCCCCGCGTGCGTCGTGCTGTCCGCATGTGCTGCCATGTCGTCCTCCTCGGGGGGTCCGCTCCCATTCGACCCCCGTCGCGGCGCATGCCGCAGCGGCCGATGGACCCCGTGGGCGAGGACCTTGGTCCTCTGGCTTCAGAACCTCCCCCGCGATGGGATGAAGATGCGGGGGATGTGGGGAAGGTGCCAGGAGGACGGGTCGTACGGCCGTCCCGCCGCCACGCGGGACGGCGGAACGGCGGAACGGCGGAACGGCGGAACGGCTCCGCGAGGAGGACTGAAGGATGCACGTCAAGGTCAAGGACGTGATGACCACCGATGTGACGTCCGTCAACGGCTGCACGCCGTTCAAGGACGTGGCCGAGGTGCTGATCAACCATGAGGTGAGCGCGGTCCCGGTCGTCGACGGCGAGGGCCACGTCCTCGGCGTCGTCTCCGAGGCCGACCTGCTCCGCAAGGAGGAGTTCAAGGAGCAGTACTACCAGGAGGGTTACCAGCCGCCGCTGCGCGTCCGGCTCCGGCACCGGCTCGGCGGCCGGGAGGACACCCGGCGCAAGGCCGTCGGGGACACGGCGGCCGAGCTGATGACCGCCCCGGCGGTCACGATCCGCTCGCAGGCCTCGATCGTCTCCGCGATGCGGCTCATGGACGAGCGCGGAGTCAAGCGCCTGCCGGTCGTGGACGCCGCAGGACGGCTGGAGGGCATCGTCAGCCGCCAGGACCTGCTGAAGGTCTTCGTCCGGAGCGACGCCGAGATCGCCGAGGAGGTGAACCGCGACATCCTGCGGCGCCCCCTGTGGTCCGGCCCGAGCGACGCGACCGCCACGGTCGACCGCGGGATCGTCACCCTGGCCGGGCGCATGCGGCTCCGCAGCGACGCGCACCTGGTGACCCGGCTGGTCCAGCGGGTGCACGGGGTGGTCGACGTGGTCGACCGGCTGGAGTGGGACGCCGACGACACGCCCCGGTGGAAGAGCCTCTGACCGCGCCCGCGGTGGGCGTCCCGCCCGCGGCGGCCACCGGCTCCCGGCGGAGATCCGCGCAGCGCTCCCGGCAGGCCGTCACCGGTCACCGCGAGGTCGCAGGGCCGGCGCGGCACGGCGGTCCCGGTAGGCGCGCTGCCGGCACGCGTGCGAGCAGTAGGTGCGGGGCCGACCCGAGGCGGGCCGCACCACGGCCGTGCCGCACACCGCACACGCCATTGTTTCGTCACCTATTTCGTCACTCCTGGCTCGGATGAGTGCCTCGACACCGTCGAGCACCCGCTGCAGGCCGAACTCGAACGGATCCTCGGGCCGGTCGTAGCCGTCTTCCTCCCACACGGCCGTCAGCACCGGATGACGGCCGAGCCTCTCGAACAGGGAGTCGCGCGCGCCCCACCACGCCTCCTCGCTCACCCCCGTGCGCCGCTCGGCCCTGGCCGCCTCCGCCAGCCGGACGGCCTCCCCGCGTACACCGATGAACCATGTCCACGTCTCCCCCACCGGTGACGACTCCGGCCCGGGCACGCCGGAGCGGCCCTTCGCCACCCTGGAACGGGCGCGCGACCACGTCCGCACGCTCGCCGGCGACGTCACCGTCCACCTGCGGACCGGTGTCCACACGCTGACCGCTCCCCTCCTGCTCACCGGCGAGGATTCCGGCCGCGACGGCCGCCGGATCGTCTACCAGGCCCACGGGTACGGCACCTCCGGCCGGGAGGAGGCGGTGGTGAGCAGCGGACGCGAGATCTCGGGCTGGCGCGAGCGGGACGGCCTCTGGCCGGCCGACGTCGGCCGTGCGTCGAACGGGGAAAAAGGGGTAGTTCGCGCCTGTGCGCGTCCACGACTGGTTCCTCACCGCCGCCGAGCGCGGCAACCCGGCCACGGTGATCGACTCCCGGCACGGCGACGGCACCGCCTGGTCCACCGGCAACGCGGTCCGGCCCCTGGTGCACGGCTCCGCGTACTTCGCCGACCTGCTCGCCCGCGTCCGGGAGCTGCGCGAGGGCGACCTGCTGTTCTTCACCGACTGGCGCGGAGACCCCGACGAGCGGCTGGACGGCCCCGGCACCGAGGTCGCCGAGGTGTTCGCGGACGCCGCCCGGCGCGGCGTCGTCGTCAAGGGCCTGCTCTGGCGCTCCCACTGGGACCGGCTCCGCTTCAGCTCCGAGGAGAACCGCAACCTCGGGGAGGTGATCGAGGCGGCGGGCGGGGAGTACCTGCGCGACATGCGGGTCCCGCCCGGCGGCTCGCACCACCAGAAGCTCGTGGTGCTGCGGCACCGCGACGACCCCCGGCGCGACATCGCCTACGTCGGCGGGATCGACCTGTGCCGGACCCGCCGCGACGACGCCTCGCACGGTGGCGACCCGCAGGCCGCCCCGATGGCGAAGGTGTACGGCCCCCGGCCGCCCTGGCACGACGTGCAGGTCGCGCTCCAGGGCCCGGTCGTGGGTGATGTGGAGGCGGTCTTCCGGGAGCGGTGGACCGACCCCAAGCCGCTGACCCGCAACCCCGTGCACCGCCTCGCCGACCTGCTCCGCCACGACGACACGCACGCCGACCCGCTGCCGCCGCAGTCCCCCGATCCGCCGGTCTGCGGGCCGCACGCCGTGCAGCTGCTGCGCACCTACCCGCAGCGCCGCTCCCGCTACGCCTTCGCGCCGGAGGGGGAGCACAGCGTCGCCCGCGGGTATCTCAAGGCGCTGCGCCGCGCCCGGTCCCTGATCTACATCGAGGACCAGTACCTCTGGTCACCGCAGGTCGCCGCCTCCTTCGCCGAAGCGCTCCGGGCCCACCCGGAGCTGCTGATGATCGGTGTCCTGCCGCTCCACCCCGACCAGGACGGCCTGATCGCCGGGACCCCGCAGGTCCTCGGGCGGCAGCAGGCCCTGTCCGTGCTCAAGGAGGCCGGCGGGGACCGGGTCGCGGTCTACGGGATCGAGAACCACCAGGGCACGCCGGTCTACGTGCACGCCAAGGTCTGCATCGTCGACGACACGTGGATGACCGTCGGCTCGGACAACTTCAACCGCCGTTCCTGGACGTACGACTCGGAGCTCACCTGCGCGATCCTGGACGGGACGCGGGACCCGCGGGAACCCCGCGACCCCGGCGGGCACGGCGACGGAGCGCGCCGCCTGCCCCGGGACCTGCGGCTGGCGCTCGCCCGCGAGCACCTGGACCGCGGCGACGGGGACGACGGGGGACTGCTGGATCCGCGCGCGTTCTTCGACGCCTACGCCGCCGCGGCGGCCGCCCTCGAGCGCTGGCACGCCGGAGGCCGCCGCGGGCCGCGCCCGCCGGGACGGCTGCGCCTGCACGAGCCCGGCCCCCTGCCGCCGTGGACCGCCGCCCTGGCCACGCCGCTCTACCGCATGCTGTGCGACCCCGACGGCCGACCGCGTGCCATGCGCCGCGCCGACGCCTACTGACGCCCGCCGGGGACCTCCTGTTGCGCGCCCGGTTGATGGGCTCCTTGAACGGTGGAGGATCGGGGCCGGCAGCTCCTCCACGCTGTCGGCGCCGGCGCGCTTACGGACCGTGCGAAAGGCCAGACCGAGCTCAGGGCTGATCCCGTTCAACGATGCTCCGCCCTCCCGGAGCCCCTGCACCATGCAGGTCCTTGAGCGCGGGACAGAGCCGGTTGATGTCAGTGGCCGTGCGCCCGGTTGTCGTCAGTGAGATCGGACGTCACCAGTGATCGGTGGTGGCGTCGTACGGCACAGCCCGCACCGCGCCTCGGCCCGGCAGCACGGGGCGCGCATCGCGAACCGGATCCTTGGTTCCACGCGGCGCCGGGACGACTGAACCGCCCGGACCCGAGGCGCCGCCCGGCCGCGAGCGGGACGTCGGCTAGATGTGCCGGGCGTAGCCGTCGAGGCGGTCGGCCAGTTCCTGCGGCCGGGAGAGCATCACCATGTGGCTGCCACCGATTTCGTCGGGGACGACGTCCAGGCGCTCGCGTGCGATCCGGCGCATGAACTCCGGGCCGAAGAACCGGTCGTCGCGGCAGATCAGAACTCTGGTCGCCACATCGGGCCAAGCCGTCAACGGCCAGGGCTCGACCAGCGAGCGTTCGGCGTGGCCCTGACCCCGGCGCATCGCTTCGGCGGCCAAGGCAGGCGGCACGTCATGGCAGAAGGTGGCCACCGGATCTCCGTCGATGTCGTCGCCGCCGGACGCTTCGAAGCCGGTCGCGGTCCACCAGTCGCCTGGCGGCTCGCCCGGCGCGGGGATCATGCCCGCCAGCAGGACCAGCAGGTCGGTGCGGACCCGCTCGCACACCAGCGGACCGACGAACCCGCCCCAGGAGTGGGCGACCACGACCAGGTCGGTGCGCTCGCCGATGGCCTCCACCACCGTGTCGGTGAGCTCGGCCAATCCCGCTGTTTCCTGTTCGAGGGGCAGGTCGACGGCGACGACGTCGTGGCCCCGGGCGCGCAGCTCGGGGTCGAGCAGGTGCCACTGCCAGGCGACGCCGCCGCCGTGGATCAAAACGAACGTCGCCATGACCGGGTGTCCTTCCCTTGGAGGTGAGAGTGATCATCGCTGTTGCCACCGACAGTTTCCGAACCTGCCGTCGGCTCTCCGGAGGTTTGTCGTCTTCCTGGCGATGGCCGCCTACTGTTGCGCGCCCGCCGAGGGCCTCGCCGCGCCTCCTCGTCCGGCGCTGGGCCCGGCCGCGGGGCGGCCGCCGGACGGCTCCGTCTCGCTGCACCTTAAAACTGCCTTATATCCGTCTTATGGCGCCCAGAGAACGTCGGCCGCCGGGAGAGCATGGATCCGCCCCTGCGGAGAACAGGAGACCTTCCTGTCCGCAAAGAGGCTAGGCATCCCCCGACCTGGAGTGATCCTTGCGAAGAACCACCGTCGGCTCTCTGGTCACGACGGCAGCGCTGCTGTTCCCGACGGGCGCCGGAGTCTCGGACCCGGCGAGCGCCGCCACGGCCGCCACCCAGTCGCTGCGCCTGCAGTACATGACCACCTCCACAGAGGCCCTCACTGATCAGGTCGAGCCGCTTTTCAAGATCATCAATGACGGCACGGCCCCCGTCGCGCTCAGCCAGGTGAAGATCCGCTATTACTTCAAGGGCGAGACCGGCCACCGCTTCGCCTGCTCGTGGGCGAGGGTCCGCTGCTCCACCGTGACCGGCCGGTTCGTCCCGCTGGCGAAGCCGGTGCGAGGCGCCGACCGCTACCTGGAGGTCGGCTTCACCTCCGGGAGGCTGGCGCCCGGCACCGACACCGGCGACCTGGAGCTGCGCTTCCACCGGCCGGACTGGCGGACGTTCGACCAGTCCGACGACCACTCCTTCGGAGCGGGCCGTACGAGCTACGCCGACTGGGACAGGGCGACCGTCCACGTCGGCGGCCGGCTCGTCTGGGGCGCGCAGCCGAGCGGCACGGGTCCGGCGCCCACCCCCACGCCCCCTCCGGCCACCCCCACGCCGAAGCCCCCGTCCACTCCCACGCCCCCTCCGGCCACCCCCTCGCCGGGAGGTTCCGGCGGGCAGGGCACGCTGTTCGACGACTTCGCCTACAGCGGCCCATCCGACCCGAAGCTCGCGCAGCACGGCTGGCGGGTGCGCTCCGGCGGCGGCGGTCCCGGCGTGCCCGGAGCCGGCTGGTCGCCCTCGGCGGTCACCTTCCCCTCGGTGAACGGCGATCGCGTCCTGCAGCTCAGCGCCTCCACCGACGGCACCGGCGCGGGCACCGTCCAGTCCGAGCTGTCGACGACCCGGCGCAAGTTCTTCGAGGGCACCTACGCCGCGCGGGTGAAGTTCAGCGACGCCCCGGTCTCCGGCCCCGACGGCGAGCACGTGGTGCAGACGTTCTTCACCATCACCCCGCTGGAGAGGAGCATGGACCCCGACTACGGCGAGCTGGACTTCGAGTATCTCCCCAACGGCGGCTGGGGCGAGTCCGGGCCCACCATGTTCACCACGACCTGGGAGACCTACCAGGCCGAGCCCTGGAAGGCCGTCAACACCCACACCGCGGAGCGGGCCAGCTTCGCCGGCTGGCACGACCTGGTCCTCCAGGTCTCCGGCGGACGGGCCAGGTACTACGTCGACGGGCGCCTGGTCGCCGACCACGGCGGCGAGCACTATCCCGAGACACCAATGTCGATCATGTTCAACCAGTGGTTCATCGAGCTGCGGAGCGGCTCCGCCCCGCGGAACTACCACCAGCAGGTCGACTGGGTCTACCACAGCAGGAACGAGGTCGTCCCGCCCGCCGACGTGCGGAGCAGGGTCCAGTCGTTCCGTACGGCCTCCACCGCCTTCGTCGACACCGTCTCCGGTTGACGCGCTCCCCGGCCCGAAGGGCTCCATCGCCCGATCTCGCGGATCACGTGGTGAGCTCCAGTGGCAGGCCATCTCGATGCGGGGCATCAGCCGCTTCCGGCAAGTCACGCCGGATCGGGCAACGGGGCCCTGAAGGCCGGAACACCGCGGACGGATCCGGCAGCAGGACCGGTAGCGGGACCGGACCGGCTCCTGCGCCCCCCGAGCCGGGCCCACCGCGCGGCGCAGGGCCGGACGTGCCGAGGAGCGCGCCGCGGACCGGCCTCACCCTCCGGGATCGGATCCGCCCGCCGGGCCGGGGGCTCCGGGCCGGACGGCTCCG
This sequence comes from Planomonospora antibiotica, assembly GCF_014647955.1. NCBI lineage: Bacteria > Bacillati > Actinomycetota > Actinomycetes > Streptosporangiales > Streptosporangiaceae > Planomonospora > Planomonospora antibiotica. The sequence continues at coordinate 116,807 of NZ_BMQE01000006.1, forward strand.
GGGCCGACGAAACAGCGGTGGAGCCCGGCGGCCTCCTCCCGGCCCAGGAACGGCACGGCCGCGAGCCACGCGGCGGCCCCGGCGCCGTCTCCCGCGACGACGATCGGCGGATCCCCCCACCTCCGCCGGAGCAGGTCCACCACGGCCCGCCGCACCGGTCCCCCGCTCGTCAGCACGCCGCCGGCCAGCACGATCGGCGCGTCCGGGGCGGGGTCGTGCACCCGGGCCGCCGTCCCGGCCAGGCGGGCGGCCGCGCCGGCCACGATCTCCTCCGCGGATGGATCCCCGAGGCGGGCCGCCCGGACGACCAGGGGGGCCAACTCGGCCAGGGCGAGCGGGTGCCGGGCCTGTGCCGCGGTGGCGAGCAGGTCGGCCAGCCCGTCGACCGGCTCGTCGACCGGCTTCCCGGAGCCGACGGCCCCGGCTCCCGCCGTCCGCTCACACCCCCCGGCTCCTCCGGTGACCCCGGCCCCTTCGGCCGCTTCGACCTCCTCGGCGCCCCCGATCTCTCCCGCGATCTCGGGCAGCAGATGCCGGACGACGAACCGGGCGAGCGGCCCCAGGTCGCGCCACGGCCGTCCGGGTCCGGCCTGCCGGACGGCGGCGCGGGCCGCGGCCCGGCCGAGCCAGAACGCCGAGCCCTCGTCGCCGAGCAGCCAGCCGTGCCCGTCCGCCACCGCGACCGGCTCGCGGCCGGTGATCCTCACCGCGACGGCCCCGGTGCCGGAGATCAGGACGGTGCCGGACGGCGCGGCCGTACCCGCCGCGAAGGCGACCACCGCATCGCCGACCGCCCGGGGCGGGACCGCCGGTCCGCAGCCGCGCACGGTCCGCTCGAAGGCCGCCCGCACGGCCGGGTCCCGGAGCGTCCCCGCACCGGCGAGCCCGACGGTCACCGCTCTGACCTCGGCCGGGTCCGCCGAGGTGAGAGCCTCGCGCACGGCCAGCCCGAGGTTGCCGAACGCCCGCTCGGCGCCGAGCGCCGCCGGATTGCCGCCGCCCGCCCGGCCGCGGCCCACCACGTCCCCCGCCGTCGTGACGACCACCGCGCGGGTCGACGTCCCACCGGCGTCCACACCGAGCACCAGATCCATGTGAAAATTATTACCCGCCGCCCTTGACCATGCCAGGGTCTGAGCATAATTTTCACCGCAAGGATGGAGGGATGACGGTGGAACTGCTGCATCTGATCAGGACCGAACAGGACGAGATGCCCGACGCCCTGCGGAAGGTGGCCGAGGTGATCCTCGCCGCCCCGGCCGCCGCCGCCCGGCTGACCATCGTCGACCTGGCCGAGCGGAGCGCCACCTCGACCGCCACGGTCACCCGCTTCTGCCGGGCGCTCGGCTTCGGCGGCTACGCCGAGCTGCGCGTCGCCCTCGCCACGGAGACCGGCCGGGTCGCGCAGCAGCGCTGGGAGACCGACATCGGGCAGGAGATCCTGCCCGACGACGGGCTCGAGCGGGTGCTGGGCGTGGTCTCCGGCAACGACATCCGGCTGATCCAGGAGACCGCCGCGCAGCTCGACCTGGCCTCCGTGGAGAAGATCGCGAGCGCGATCGCCCAGGCCGGCCGGGTGCTGCTGTTCGGGGTCTCCAGCAGCGCGGCGGTGGCCAGCGAGATGGAATACCGCCTGCAGCGCATCCGCGTCCCCACCTGGAGCAGGTCCGACGCGCACAGCGCGCTCACCGACGCCGCGCTGCTCGGCCAGGGCGACGTGGCGATCGGCATCTCGCACAGCGGCAGGACCCGCGAGGTCATCGAGGTGCTCGCCGAGGCCGGCAGCCACGGCGCCGTCACCGTGGCGGTCACCTCCCATCCGAGGTCGCCGCTGGCGGAGGTGGCCGAGCTGGTCGTCACCACGGCCAGCAGGGGGACGACGTTCCGCTCCGACGGCTTCGCCGCCATCCACTCCCAGCTGCTCGTCCTCGACGTGGTCTACGTCTCGGTCGCGCAGCGCACCTACGAGCGCACCCGGGACGCGTTCGACCTGACCGCCCGCGCGGTGACCGGGCACCGGCTCCCGGAAGGAGAGAAATGAGCGCAGAGACCGGCACGGCCGCAGGGACGATCGCCCCTCCGGATCCGGACGCCTACGTCCGGCACGTCTCCCGGCTCGTCCGGGAGATCCCCGTCGAGCAGGCGGGTCCCATCGCGGCGGCGGCCGGCCTGGTCGTCGGGGCGCTGAACCGGGGCGGCGTCGTCCAGGCGTTCGGCTCGGGGCACTCCGAGGCGGTCGCCATGGAGATCGCCGGCCGCGCGGGAGGGCTGGTGCCGACCAACCGGCTCGCGCTGCGGGACATCGTCCTGTACGGCGGGGCCGACCGCACGGAGCTCGAACGCTACGACCTCGAACGCGACCCGGCGGTCGCGCACCGGATCCTCGACGCCGCCCCGGTCGAGGCCGGCGACCTGTTCGTGATCATCTCCAGCTCGGGCGTCAACGGCGTCGTCGTCGAGCTGGCCTCCCTGGTCAAGGAGCGCGGCCACGACCTGGTCGCCCTCACCTCGCTCGCGCACAGCTCCGCCGTACCCGCCAGGCACCCCTCCGGACGCAAGCTCTGCGACCTCGCCGACGTGGTGCTCGACAACCGCGCCCCGTACGGCGACGCGGTCCTGCCCCTGCCCGGCGGGGGCGCCGTCGCCGCCGTGTCCACGATCACCTCGGTGCTGCTCGCCCAGCTCGTCGTCACCCGGGCGGTGGCGGAGCTGCTCGCCGCGGGCCAGGCTCCGCCGGTCTACCTGTCGGCGAACGTCCCGGAGGGAGACGCGCACAACCTCGCCCTGGAGGCCCGCTACGCCGGCCGCATCCGCAGGGGCGGCTGACCCCCGGCCCCGAGCCCCGGCTCGGGGCCCCCGCACCTCGCCGGGTCCGCTACTACGTCGACGGGCGCCTGTTCGCCGACCACGGCGGCGAACACTACCCCGAGACCCCCATGTGGATCATGTTCAACCAGTGGTTCATCGACCTGCAGGGCGGCTCCGCCCGGCGCGCCTACCGCCAGCAGGTCGACTGGGTCTACCACAGCAGGAACGAGGTCGTCCCGCCCGCTGAGGTGCTGAGCAGGGTCGGCGCCCTCCGCGCCGCCTCCACCGCGTTCACCGACACCGTCCCGAGCCCCTGAGGACCCGGTACGGCTCCCGCGCGGGAGCCGTACCGGCTCCGGGCCGTACCCCGGCCGCGTCCCGTGCCCGCCCGGCCCGCGGGCCGTACCCCCTGGAAAGAGCAGAGACATGAAGCACCGACTCCTGGCCGCCGCGGCCGCGCTGGCCCTGGCCACCGCCGCCGCCTGCGGCTCCGGCTCCGGCTCCGGCTCCGGCGGCGGGTCCGCCGCCCCCGCGGACTCCGGGCCCGTCAGGCTCACCGTATGGATCATGGACGGGAGCGTCACGGACGAGCTCGTCAAGCGTTTCGAGACCGGCTACGAGAGCGCCCACCCCGGCGTGGACCTCGACGTCCAGATCCAGGCCTGGGACGGCATCGGTGAGCGGATCACCGCCGCCCTGGCCAGCACGGACGCCCCCGACGTGATCGAGGTCGGCAACACCCAGGTCGCCCAGTACGCCGCCAGCGGCGGGGTCAGGGACCTCAGCGGCAAGGTCGCCGACCTCGGCGGCGCCGACTGGATCCCCGGCCTGGCCCAGCCGGGCAACATCGACGGCAGGCAGTACGGCGTGCCCTGGTACGCCGCCAACCGGGTCGTCGTCTACAACAAGGACCTGTTCAAGAAGGCCGGCATCGAGGCGCCGCCCAGGACCCGCGACGAGTGGCTGGAGATCACCGCCCGGCTCGACCGGGGCGGGGACCAGGGCATCTACCTCACCGGGCAGACGTGGTACGCGCTCGCCGGGTTCATCTGGGACGAGGGCGGCGACCTCGCCGTCAAGGAGGGCGGCAGGTGGAGGGGCGCCCTCGACACCCCGCAGGCCCTGGCCGGCATGGACTTCTACCGGCGGCTCCAGGCCCTCGGCGACGGGCCCAAGGACGCCGACGAGGCCAATCCCCCGCAGCACGAGGTGTTCGCGCAGGGCAGGGTCGCCCAGATGATCAGCGTGCCGGGCGGCGCGGCCCGGGTGCTGGAGGTCGCACCGGAGATGAAGGGGAAGATGGGTTTCTTCCCGATCCCCGGCAAGACGGCCGACAGGCCCGGAGCGGTGTTCACCGGGGGCTCCGACCTGATCATCCCTGAGGCGTCGCGGCACCCGGACGCCGCCTACGCGGTGGTCAAGGCCCTGGCCGGGGAGGACTTCCAGACCGAGCTGGCCAAGGCGATGAACTTCGTGCCGAACAGGGCCTCGCTGGCGCACGTGCTCGACGCCGACGAGGGCACCGCCGCCATGGCCCGGGGCGCCGCGAACGGCAGGGCCACGCCCAACACGCCGAACTGGGCGGCGGTCGAGGCCACCTCGGTGATCAAGCAGTATATGACCGCCGTGCTCACCGGGAAGGACCCGGCGGCCGAGGCGCGCAAGGCCTCCGAGGCCATCACCACGACCCTCAACAGCGGATCCTGAGGGACCCGCGTGCGGACCAGGAACCTCTGGCCCTACCTGCTCATCGCCCCCACCGTGGCCGGGGGCGTGTTCCTGCTGCTCTACCCGCTGCTGCGCGCCGCGCTGATCTCCGTACAGCACTTCCGGATGGGCGAGCTCGTCCGGGGCGGCGCGCGGCTCACCGGCCTGGACAACTACCGCAAGCTGCTGGCCGCCGAGGAGTTCTGGGCGGTCACGCTGCGCACCTTCGTCTGGACCGCGGTCAACGTGCTGCTCATCGTGGGCCTGTCGACCGCCGTCGCGCTCATGCTGGCGCGGCTCGGCCGCCGCATGCGCGTCGCCCTGATGAGCGTGCTCGCCCTGGTCTGGGCCACCCCGGTCATCGCGGCCACGACGATCTTCCAGTGGCTGTTCCAGTCGGAGCTGGGGATCGTCAACCGGCTGCTGGTGGCCGCGGGCTTCGACTCGTTCCAGGGCCACTCGTGGTTCGCCGACGGCGGGGCGATGTTCGGTGTGCTGGTGGCGCTGGTGGTCTGGCAGTCGGTGCCGTTCGCCGCGCTCACCCTCTACGCGGGCCTGACCACGATCCCCGCCGAGCTGTACGAGTCGGCCAGGATCGACGGCGGCACCGGCCCGCAGATCTTCGCCCGGGTGACCTTCCCGATCCTGCGGCCGATGTTCGCACTCGTCACCTCGCTGGAGGTGATCTGGGTCTTCAAGTGCTTCCCGCAGATCTGGGTGCTCGGCCAGGGCGGGCCCGACGGCGCGACCACCACGCTGCCGGTCTACGCCTTCAAGGTCGCCCGGGTCCTGCACCGCTACGACCTGGGCTCGGCCGTCGCCATGCTCACCGTCGCCGTCCTCGCCGTCGCGCTGGCCGGCAACCTGCGGCGGATGCTCCGCCAGGAAGGAGCCGGCTCGTGAGGACGCTCCCGGCAGGAAGGAGCCGGCCCGCGGGAATGCGTCCGGCCGAGGGGAGGGCGGGCGGCGGGGCGTCCGCCGGGGCTCCCGCCAGGGCGGCACGGCGGAGGCGGCCGGTGCGGCCCGGCAGGATCGCCCTCAACGCCTGCGCCGCGGCCGTGCTCGCGGTGATGGCCTTCCCGGTCTACTGGATGTTCGCCACCGCGTTCCGGCCGACGGCGGAGATCCAGGCCGGGACGCCGGGTCTGTGGCCCGCGCGCCCGACCCTGGAGCACTTCGCCACCGCCGTGGCCGCCGACGGGTTCTGGACGTTCTGGCGCAACAGCCTGGCCGTCACCGCCGCCGCCGTGCTGCTGGCACTGGCGGTGGCCCTGCTGTCGGCCGTGGCCGTGGCCCGGATGCGCTGGCGCGGCAGAGGGCCCTTCATCGTCATGGTCTTCGCCGCGCAGATGGCGCCGTGGGAGGCGCTGCTCGTGCCGATGTTCGTCATCGCCCGGGACACCGGGCTGCTCGACTCCCTGGCGATGCTCACCGGCGTCTACTTCATGGTCACGCTTCCGTTCACGATCGTGACCCTGCGCGGCTTCCTGGCCGCCGTCCCCGCAGAACTGGAGGAGGCCGCGCTGGTCGACGGCTGCACCCGCCCGGCCGCCTTCCGCAAGGTGGTCTTCCCGCTGCTCGCACCGGGGCTGATGGCCACCTCGCTGTTCGGGTTCGTCACGGCGTGGAACGAGTTCGCGTTCGTCAACGTGCTGATCATCAAGGACCGGGGCAAGCGCACCCTCCCCGTCTGGCTCTCGTCCTTCCGCGACGTGTTCGGCACCGACTGGGGCGCCACCATGGCCGCCGCCACCCTGTTCGCGCTGCCGGTCCTGGTGGTCTTCCTGTTCCTGCAGCGCCGGGTGGGCGCGGGCCTGGCCGCCGGCGCGGTGAAGGGCTGACCTCTCCTCGCAGGAGTTCAGTCCGTTCGGCCGCCGTTCGGACCCGATCACCCGTCAGGCGGCCGGTTCCGGACCGGGATCGGAAGGGGCGCCCACCTCGCGGTGAGCGCCCCTTTCGCGGACGTGCCTACGGCTTACCTGTAGGTGACGTCGCTCTTGTTGACCTTACAGTTGGAGTCGTTCCAGCCTTCACCGATGTAGCTGGGCTCGCTGCCCTTGCTGACGCCCTTGTACTTGCCGCAGACGGTGGCGCTGCCGTCGACGACGAGGCGGGTGATGGTGGCGGTGTCGCCCCAGTTGCTGTTGATGCCGGCGACCATGTCGACGTCGGAGACCAGCACGTTGTCGATCTTCACGTGGCGCTGGTGCGAGCTGGAGCAGTTGCCGCACGCCCGGTACAGCTTGCCCGAACCCTTGAGGTAGAAGCCGGAGATGCTGACCGTGCCGTTGCCGTTGTGCTGGAACGTCTTGTCGGAGCCGGACCTGGCGCCGCCACCGATGACGTAGGAGGTGCCGCCGCCGGTGCCCTTGAAGGTGGCGGCGTCCTCGCCGATGTCGTTCCACCACACGTTCTTCAGCGTGCAGGTGCCCTCGCAGTGCACGCCGTCACCGGCGGGGGAGCCGATGATGACGTTCTGCAGGGTGCCGCCGTTGGCGATCTTGAACATCGGGTCCTGCGACTCGCTCTGGCCGCCGTCGCCGATGCAGCAGTAGGTCTTCATCCCGCCGTCGAAGGTGCCGGACACCGACACGGTGCCGGAGATCTTCACCGAACCCGCCGAGGACGGCCACTGCCCGGTCGGCGTGCCGGTACCGGGGTCGCCCGTGGGGGTGACGGTCGGAGTGGCGGTGGGGGTGGCGGTCGGGCCGGAGGTCGGGGTCGAGCCGCTGCCGGCGTACGTCTCGAACTCGGCGATCCGCGGTGTGCCGGATGCGCTGGTGATGCTGAAGGTGAGCTTCTTCAACGAGGTCGAGGCGAAGGAGATCACGTTCGGGCTGCCGCTGCCGCTGGCCAGGACGGAGCCGTTGTCACCGTTGAGCAGGCGCCACGCGCCGATGGAGCCGCCACCGGAGGCCTGCTTGATGACGGCGCTGCTCACCGTCGTGGCGCTGCCCCACTTGACCGAGACATGGCCGGTCGAGCCGTTGGGCGACCAGTAGGTGCTCGTGCTGCCGTCCTTGACGTTGCCGTAGCTGGTGCCGCTGGCCTTGCTGGAGCCGTCGGCGCCGCCGCTCAGGCTCAGGTTGGTGCCGCCCGGCTGCGAGGTCGGCTGCGAGGTCGGGCTGGAAGTGGGACTGGAGGTCGGGCTGGAAGTGGGGCTGGCGGTCGGGCTGGAGGTCGGGCCGGTCGGGTTGCAGCTGCCGTCCGACACCTTGAAGCCGTTGTTGGCGCCAGCCGTGGCCTGCACGATGTTCGGCACGCAGGAGGCACCGTCGAGGCCGTAGCCGTAGCCGATGCCGACCGAGCCGGTGGACGTCATGCCGGGCCCGGCCGGGTAGTTGTCCGAGCCGGCGCTCGACCAGGTCACGTTGTCCAGGATGTTGCCGCTGGCCTGGTAGGTGCCCTTCTGATCGGTGTAGAACGTACCGAGGACGTCCTTGGAGTCCTTGAAGTAGTTGTTCTCCACCCTCGCCTTGGCACCGGCCCGCGAGTTGATGCCCGACTCGTGCAGGTTCACGTAGTAGTTGTTGTAGATGTGCGCGACACCGCCACGCAGCAACGGCGTCCGCGAGTCGATGTTCGAGTACAGGTTGTGATGGAACGTGATGTTGCCGCTGCCGGTGTCGCTCTCGCTCGACCCGATCAGGCCGCCACGGCCCGAGTTGCGCAGGATGCTGTAGGACAGCGTCACGTTCTCGACGTCGTTCTTCATGTCGAACAGGCCGTCGTAGCCCTCCGACTCACCGCCGGACGCCTCCAGGGTCACGTGGTCGACCCAGACGTTGCGGACCGTGCTCTCCATGCCGATGGCGTCGCCGCCGTTGGAGGTCGGCGAGCCGGACTTCTTCACGTTCTTGATCGTCACGTTCTGGATGATGATGTTGCTGGAGTCCCGGATGTGGATGCCCAGCTGGTCGAACGTCGCGCCTCTGCCCACGCCGATGATCGTGACGTTGCTGATGCCCTTGAGCTCGATCACGTCGTCAGCGGTGCTGCAACTGCCCGAGACCTTCGAGGTGTTGCCGTGGTTGATCGTGCCCTCGACCTCGATGGTGATCGGGGTGCTGGTGCTGGGCCGGCCGCAGAGAGCCTGGTGGATGCCGGTACCGGAGCTGACCCTCACGGTCGATCCACCGCTGCCGCCGGTGGTCCCGGCGGCGAAACCGTTGGCGCTGCCGACCGCGGCCGAGGCGGGCGAGAGCGGCAGGGCCACCATGAGGGCGGCGCCGGTGGCCGCGGCGGCCCCCGCAGCCAGCAGGCTGCGCAGGGCGACTGTTCGTTTCATGCTGTGTCTCACCTTCATCGGGGGGAGTGAGAGTGCTGCGCCATCACCGGCCGTCCGGCCGGGTAAGCGCTTTCCTACGATAGGACTCAACCGATGAAGTAACAACAGGATGTCCGATTTATTACGTAATGTCAGTAAAGTATCAACGGTTCGCTCGGACGGTCACCCGCTCAGAACCGGGTCTCGGCCAGGTCCGCCCAGGTCCTGACCTCCTCACCCTCGCGGGTGAGGACGGTGCCCGCCACCTCCTCCCCCACGCGGATCACGTGGTCAGTCGACGGCCTGGTGCAGGCCCCACCGGCGGCGCAGGGCGTTGTCGGCGGCCCCGAACAGCACGTCCACCACGATGCCGATCACCAGGATCACGATCATCGTCGCGAGCAGGCCCGGCGAGTCGGCCAGCTCCCGGGCGAAGTGCAGCTGCTCGCCGAGGGAGGGCTGGTTGGCGATGATGACCAGCAGCTCGCCGGCCATCAGGGAGCGCCAGGCGAAGGCCCAGCCCTGCTTCAGCCCGGCCAGGAACGACGGCAGGGAGGCGGGCAGGATCACGTGCCGGTAGAGCCGGAGCCGCCGCAGGCCGAGCATGTGCCCGGCGCGCAGCAGGATCGGCGGGGTGTAGTCGACCCCGGCGATGAGCCCGTTGGCGATGGACGGCGCGGCGCCGAGCACGACGACGAACATGATGGCGCTCTCGGTCAGCCCGAACAGCAGGATCGCCAGCGGGAACCAGGCGATCGACGGCATGGTCTGCAGGCCGGTGATCAGCGAGCCCACGGCCCTGCGCAGCGGGCGGATGCGCGAGACGAGCGCGCCGACCACGAGGCCGACCGCGATCGCCAGCGCGAACCCGGCGACCGCGCGCCGCATGGTGACGGTCACGGCCGTGTAGAACTCCGCCTCGCCGAGGCGCTCGGCGAGCACGCCGAGGGTCGTGACGGGGCCGGCGAAGACGTACTCGGGCCACCAGCCGGCCAGCACGACCAGCTGCCAGGCCACCAGGACGAGCGCGACGGCGGACGCGATCGGCCAGATCCCGGACCAGATCCGGGAGGCGAGCCCCCTGCGCTGCCGGGTGGTCAGCTCCAGCGCGTCGAGACCGGCGAGCTGCCGGGCGTGGACGTCGCCGCGCCGGGTGTCTGCTTCAACGGCCATCTCGGGCCACCTCCCAGGGTGCTCCGCCGGCGGCGGGAAGGGTCGGGACGGCGAGGGCGAGGGCGGCGCGGGCGGGGTCAGCGGCCATGGCGCATGACCTCCTCGCGCAGCCGGTCGGTGATCCGGCCCGCCTGCTCGGCCACCTCGGCGGAGTCGGTGCGGCGGGGCCGCTCCAGCGTCACCGGGAAGTCCTCGACGACCCGGCCGGGGCGGCTGCTCAGCAGGACCACCCGGTCGCCGAGCCGTACGGCCTCCCGGACGTTGTGCGTGACGAACAGGACCGACAGGTTCCGCTCGCGCCAGATGCGCTCCAGCTCGTCGTGGAGCAGGTCGCGGGTCATCGCGTCGAGCGCGCCGAACGGCTCGTCCATCAGCAGCACGTCGGCGTCCTGGGCGAGCGCGCGGGCCAGCGCGACCCGCTGACGCATGCCGCCGGAGAGCTCGTGCGGGCGCTTGGCGCCGAACCCGCCGAGGTGCACGGTCTCCAGGAACTCCGCGGCGCGCGCCCGGCGCTCCGCCCGGGTCACGCCCTTGGCCCGGAGCGCCATCTCGATGTTGGCCGAGACGGTCAGCCAGGGGAAGAGCGCCGGCTCCTGGAACATCATCGCCACCCGGCCCCCGTCGGCCTCGATCCGCCCGGCGGTGGGCCGGTCGAGCCCGGCCACGAGGGAGAGCAGGGTGCTCTTGCCGCAGCCGGAGGCACCGAGCAGGCAGACGAACTCCCCGGCGCCGACGTCCAGGGAGACCTCGTCGAGGGCCAGCAGGCCGGTCCGGCCCTGGCCGTACATCTTGGAGACGGCCTCCAGCCGGACGGCGGGCCCGCGGCCCTCCGCCCGGCCGGCGGCCTGCTCCGTGAGCGGAGCGGTCACGTGTTCCTCCTCTTGCCTCGGCGGACCCCGCCGGGGAGCCTCACTTGTCGGAGATCTGCGGCCGGCCCTTGGCGGCGAGGACCTCGTTCAGGATCTTCAGGTCGTAGATGCCGGTGAGGTCCACCGGCTCGAGCAGACCGACCTTGACGGCGTGGTCGGCGCTGCCCACCAGGGACGAGGCGATCGGGTCGTCGGTGAAGGTGATGTTCTTGAAGGCGCTGTCGAGCACCTCGGGCTTGAGCGGCTTGCCCGCCAGCTTCTCCAGCGCGGCGTTGGCCGTCTCGGCGGCCCCGGCCGGGTCGGAGGCGATGAACTCGTTGGCTTCCACGTGGGCCTCGATGAGCTTCCGCACCGCCTCCGGGTGCTCCTTCGCGAACTCCTGGCGGACGATCAGGTGGGTGATCACGAACTCCTTGCCCGGCCACAGGTCCCGCTCGTCGACCAGCACCTTGCCGCCGCTCTCGGTGATGAGGCGGCTGGCGAACGGCTCGGGCACCCAGGCGCCGTCGATGTCGCCGGTGGCGAAGGTCTGGATGGTCTGGGAGTTCTCCTGCGGCACGATCGAGACCTCGCCGCCGCCCTTGGTGTCGGTCTTGACGCCCTTGGAGTCGAGCCAGTAGCGCAGCGCCACGTCCTGGGTGTTGCCGAGCTGCGGGGTGGCGATCTTCTTGCCCCTGAGGTCCTCGACGCTCTCGATGCCCGGCTTGACGACGAGGAAGACACCGCCCGAGGCCGCTCCCGCGACGATCTTGATGGCCTGGCCCTTGGACTTGGCCCAGGCGTTGATGGCCGGGTTGGGGCCGACGTAGGTGGCGTCGACCGCGCCGGAGAAGACCGCCTCGATCGCGGCGGGGCCGGCGTTGAAGGTACTGGTCTTGAGCGCCGTGCCGGAGCCGAGGTGCTTGGCGTACAGGCCCTTCTCCACCCCGACCAGCGCGGTGGCGTGCGTGATGTTCGGGAAGTAGCCGAGCCTGACCTCGGCCGGTCCGCCTCCGTCGACGGCGGCCACGGCGGTCGTCCCGGCGGGCTCGGCGTTCCCGCAGGCCGCCGCCAAGGTGGTGAGCGCCAGTGCGGCCAGTGCCGCCACCGCTCCGCGGGCCCTGCGAGCCTTCATGAGTCCTCCCCATATTTCCCACTTGTTTAGTAGGCTTAGTGTGTTTATAGGGCCCCGGAACCTCCGCGTCAAGCCGGATGCCGGATCCGTCCGTGAGCGGCCGTGCCGTCGTGCCGCGCGGTCTACGCGGCACGGGGGCACGGGTTCGGAGGTCCGGAGGGTGCAGGCCTACGAGGTGGGACGGGCCGTCTCCGGGACGGCGGTGCGCAGCCTCCGGGTGCAGGGGTACCGGGGCAGGCGGAAGACATCATCCGCGCCCCCCTCCTCCACCTCCCGCCCCTTTCCATACACGCGACCGAAGCGGCTCGGCTCGGCTCGGCTCGGCTCGGCTCGGCTCGGCTCGGCTCGGCTCGGCTCGGCGGCATGGTGCCCTACCGGATGCACCTGGTCAACGCGCTGCTCGGCGCGCTACCGGGACGAGCACGGCTTCAGCGCTTGATCACCCCGTGCACCGCAGGAGCCGCCTTCCCTTCTCATCCTCGCTGCCGCAGCAGCGCCAGGGCGATGGCGACCTGGGCAGGGTCGAGTGTCGTCTTGCCGTCTTCGATGTCCCACAGGGCGTTTTGCAGCACGCGGCCGAGGGTCCATCCGACCGCCCGCCCCCGGTCGAAGCCGAGGACCTCGGTCAGCAGGTCGAAGCGGCGCAGCACCGCGCGAGCCACATCACCGGTGGCCTCCACCTCCTCCCACCGGTTGTCCAGTGCCGGCAGCAACTCGAACCCCGGGTCGCCCGCCAGCGGTTCAGGGTCAATCGCCAGCCAGGGTTCCCGCTCCCCTGCCAGGACGTTGTCGTAGTGCAGGTCCCAATGCAGCAGGCGGTCGCCGGCCTCACCGATGAGTTCGGCCACGGCGGACGCGCAGGTGCGCACCAGCCGCTGCTCGCCAGGATCAAGCAGCGCGGGCACAGCCTGCGGGACCTGGTCGAGCATGGCCGCGGCGATGTCGGACAGCCGCCGCAGCTCCCTGGGGGCAGGCAGCGACGTCAGGCGGGCCATCAGTTCGGCCAGGATCTGCACGGCCGCGCCATCGTCGGCCACCGCCGACAGGGGCCGGGCCGCATCCAGGCGTTCCAGCAGCTGCGTGCCGCTTTTCTCGTCGTAGTCGAGCAGACGGACGATGCCGTCGCCTTTCCACGTCCGCAGCCCGATGGCGGTGCCGGCGGTCTCCTCCCGGAGCTGTTGAAGCTTGAGGACGGCAGGTGTCCCGCCGGCCTGAAGCACGGGCAGCACCAGCGAGGCCATGCCGTATGCGGCCGGGCCGTCGAGCCGCAGTCCCCAACGGTCCAGGAACTCGCGGCCGAGGCGGGGCAGATCGGTGATCCAAGCGCGTGCCTCGGCGCCGTTCACGCCGTAAGACGCGGCGAACAGGTCAGGAACGTCGATGCGGGTCGACATGCTCATGGAAGATATCTCCTTTCCTACGCGCACTGGGCGGAACAACACCCGCCGTTGGAGATGCCCCACGCCCTGACCGACTGCTTCCACATCGGCGCCAGGCAGGTCAGCGACTTCACGACGGCGTTGACCGGATCACCGCCGAGATCGTCGGCACCGCCCGTGACACTCTTGTCATCGGCATCAGCTGACCGCCCGCCGATGTCCATGAGATCGGCAGGATCACCTGCCGGGGCGGAGGCGAGCACCCGATCTGGTTTCCTCGATGCTCAGACCGGGATCCAGTTGCCGTGGAAACCCGCGGGGATGCGCATCGGGAGATGTACCTCGGCGAGCGGGGGCGCGGCCAGGTCGGCGGCGTCCAGGATGGCCAGGTAGCTCCTACCGGCGCCGCGGTCGTGGGCGAATGTCATCAGGAAGCCCTCGTTCTCACCGGTCCCGGCACTGGGCACGAAGACGGCCTCGCCGCAGGTGTGGCCCGCAGGGAGGCGGTGCACCGCCCGTTCGCCGCCGCCGCCGCCGTTGAGGTCGTAGGCGTAGATCTGCGACCGCTCGGGCTCGGTGTCCAGGGAGAAGCTCGTCGTGTAGCCGTAACGGTGGGGCAGCCCGAGCATCGAGTCGGCAATGCGGGGGTATTCGCTGGGCGCGTCGTCGAGCGGTTCCTCGGCGACCGTGCCCGACCGCAGGCCCAGCGTCCAGCGGTACAGGACCGGGAGCCCGCCCTCCAAGTCGTCGGCGCCGCCGCGCCACAGCGTGGGGACGCGGGTGCCGGTGACGGTGATCGTGTCGCCTTGGGGGTCCTCGAAGGCGTTCATGGTGTGCCACACGTAGCACGGGGCGACGTCGAACCAGCGGACGGGCGCGTCGTCGCCGGCCGTACGTGCCAGTACGCCGAACCGGGCGCGGTGTGCGTCGTCCCAGCGCCACGGCGGCCCGCCCGCTGCGGCCTGGACGTGGTCGAAGACGACCGGCAGATCCATGAAGATCACGTGGTTGCGGGTGATGGCGAAGTCGTGCATCATCGTCGCGCGCGGCACGTCCACGACCCGCGTCTGCACCACCTCGCCGACGGCCGAGACGCGGTAGCAGGTCAGGTACGGCGGACGCAGCTGATAGCCGAAGAACAACAGCTCACCCGTGATCGGGCAAGTCTTCGGGTGCGCGGTCATCGGGGTCTGCAGGACCTCGTCGAAGGTGTGCGCCCCGATCGTGGCGAGGTCCGGCGTCACCTCGTAGGGGAAGCCGCCCTCTTCCAGGGCGAACAGCCGGCCCGCGTGCGCGATGCCGGGTGGCTGCGCTGGCCAGGTCGCGAGAACACACCATAGCCGAACGCTTCAGCCGACCACGCGGAGATCGTGGAAGATCGAGACCGCGATCGGAGTACTGAACATTTTCACCATTTAGGGGATATATGGCTTTTGCTAGATATATCTACAAGAAGAACTATAGTTACGATACACATTCTACCCATAGTTCCTTATGTCGGTTATTCGCGCTGTGTACACGGACATCAAGGCCATGGCCACTGCATCCACAGAGAGGAGTGACGAATGTTCTCGAGAAGAGCCATCAGCGCCCTTGCCGCGGCAGTCGTCGCCAGCGGCGGCCTGGTCGCCCTCGACACCCTCACCACAGCGCCCGTCCATGCCCAGGACGAACGCACCTGCCTGTACAAGGTGCGCAACGTCCCCCCTGGGGACTACGTCGAGGTACGCCGAAAGCCAGGCAAACGGCCCTACACCTGGAACAAGAACTACAAGGCCGTTGACGTGCTCCTCTCCGGCCAGGCCACCACCGGCGAGTGCCGACGCTCCCGCGAGCACTGGCGTGAAGTGAAGGGCGCGAGCGGCGTCACGGGCCACATCCGGAAGCGCTTCGTGGAGAAGGGGTCCCGGATCGAGGACAAGGTCTCGCTCACGCCTCCGCCCCTGCCCACGGCCTCGCCGACTCCCACAGCCTCGCCGACTCCCACACCGACCCCCGCACCCACGATCGCGATCACAATCATCCCGACGATTGCCCCCTGACCGCTTGTTTGAGAGCTGATCGTGAAATCACCCTGTGACCCGGTAGAGCCGCAGGCATGACATCGTTCCCCTTCGACCCCACCGACGAGCAGGGCCCCTGACAGACCGCTACCGTCCACTTCGCACTGGCCTCGAATATTCAGCGGGAATTCCATCCAGAAGATCACCAATAGAGAAAGGTGTCCCCGGCCTGCGATGATCGGATTGCTGAGATGACAGAGTCACAGAGAGCGGACGCACCTTTCGGGTGAACGCTACGACGTGGTACACCCCTACGGATGGAGTTCGCCGTCTCCAGGGACTTCGGGAACACTGGACGGAACCACCCCACCCGAAGGAAGCGCATGGACGCACGTTCCGAGGCGGGCAGCCGCCTCACCGCCCTGGGCACGCAGTTGCTCGAAGTGCACCTCTGGCTCCGCGAGATGCTGGAGGACCTCCAGGACGGCATCGACGACTACTTCGACGGCAAGGGGCTTCCGCCGCGGGACCTGCGCGCCCACTGCCTCTCCTTCTGCACCGCCCTGACGCGCCACCACACCGGTGAGGACAGGGGTGCGTTCCCGGCGATCGCCGAGGAGCACCCCGAGCTGCGCAAGGTGCTCTCCGACCTGCGCACGGACCACAACCAGCTGGACTGGCTGATGGGAAATCTGCAGAGACTGCTCGAGTCCCTCCCGGAGGAGCCCGACCCGGCCACGGCCGCCAGGGTGCGTGAGGAGGTCCAGGCACTGTCGGCGATCATGCAGACGCACTTCATCTACGAGGAGAAGAAACTGATCTCCGTGCTCAACTCGATGGACGTGCCCGAGTGGCGCGAGAACCGGCCCGACTTCCTGCTGGTCGACGACGAGGACGGGCCCGCGGCCCCTTCCAGGTGATCCCGCACCGGGAGCGCCCCGCGGCCCGGGGCAGGGGAGGCCCGGAGAGCGGGGAACGGTCCGGAACCGCGGGATCACCTGTCCGCCCCGCCGCTCAGTGCCCGCCGGCCAGCCGGGCCGCGCGGGCGTGCAGGTAGCGCTGCTGGGCCAGGCCGGTCGCCCGCCGGGCCGCCTCCAGGTAGGCCTCGTACGCCGCCGCGCGGTCGCCGGCCTCCTCCAGCAGGTGCGCGCGGACCGCGTGCAGCCGGTGGTCCCCGGCGATGCGCTCGTCCGTCCCGAGCTTGTCGACCAGGTCCAGCCCCGCCTGCGAACCGCGGGCCATCGCCACCGCCACCGCGTGGTTCAGCGCCACCACGGGACCGCCGGAGACCCGCATCAGCAGCTCGTACAGCGCCGCGATCTGCGGCCAGTCCGTCTCCGCGGCGCTCGGCGCCTCCGCGTGGACCGCGGCGATCGCCGCCTGGAGCTGGTAGGGGCCGACCGGTCCCCGGGGGAGGACCGCGGTGATGAGGGCCACGCCCTCGGCGACGGCCTCGGCGTCCCACCGGCTCCGGTCCTGCTCGGCCATCGGGACCAGCTCGCCGTCCGGCCCGGTGCGCGCCGGCCGCCGCGCGTCGGTGAGCAGCATCAGCGCGAGCAGCGCCGCCGCCTCGCCGTCTCCGGGCAGCAGCCGGTGGACCGTGCGGGCCAGCCGGATCGCCTCCGCCGAGAGCTCGGCGCGGTACAGGTCCGGCCCCGACGTGCTGGTGTAGCCCTCGTTGAAGACCAGGTAGAGGACGTGGAGCACCGCGCCGAGCCGCTCGGCGCGCTCCCCGGGCGAGGGCATCCGGAAGGGCGCGCCGCTGTCCCTGATCCGCTGCTTGGCCCGGCTGATCCGCCGGGTCATGGTCGCCTCCGGCACCAGGAACGCGCGGGCGACCTCCGCGGTGGACAGCCCGCCGACCGCCCGCAGGGTGAGCGCGATCTGCGACGCCGGGGAGAGCGCGGGGTGGCAGCACATGAACAGCAGGATCAGCGTGTCGTCGCCCTCCGAGGGCGGCCGGTCGGCGGCGGGCGCCGTCCGTCCGCCGGGAGGCGTCCACCGGGTGACGGCGTCCTCGCGGTTCCGCCGGGCCTGCTCGCTGCGGAGCAGGTCGGTCAGCCGGCGCGAGGCGACCGTGATCAGCCACCCCCGGGGGTTGCCGGGGACGCCCTCCCGGGGCCACTGCACGGCGGCCGCCAGGAGCGCCTCCTGCACCGCGTCCTCGGCGGCGTCGAAGTGCCCGTAGCGCCGTACCAGCGCGCCGAGGACCTGCGGCGCCAGCGGGCGCAGCAGGTCCTCGACCTCGGAACCGGGCATGGCGGGGATCAGAACTCCAGGTCGCCCTGGGAGTCGGCGAGCGGCCGCACGTCCGCCACCGCGCGCGCGACGACGTCGGCCGGGGCCGGGCACTCCGCCAGCCGGGCCGCGATCTCGGTCGCCCGGTCGAAGCTCTCGCACTCCACGATCCAGTAGCCCGCCAGGACCTCCTGGGTCTCGGCGTACGGCCCGTCCGTCACGACCGGCACGCCCTCCCGCAGCGGCCCGACCCTGCGGGTGTGGACCGGGGCGGTCAGGCCCCGCGTCTCGACGAGCTCGCCGGACTCCTCCAGGTCCTTGTTGAAGGACTCCATGAACGCGCCCATCGCCGCGAAGTCCTCCGCGGACCAGGCGCCCGGCTCACCGGGCCGGCCGGCCATGGCGTCGTAGTCCTGCTGCGAGGCGTAGGTCAGGATCATGTACTTCACGGTGTCTCCTCCGCTTCCGGCACCGGATTCTCCGGCGCCCTCACCGGAGACGTCGGAGCCGCCGCCCCGTCCCGGACACCGGCCCGCGGCCGGATCCCAGACTGCCATGCCCACGCGGCGGACGGGCGCGGTCCGCCGCGCGGGCCCGGGTCCGGCGGCCGCAGCGCGGGCCGACGAGACGGCGTCGATGCCGTGGCGGAGGCCGGGGCGGAGACCGGCCCGCCGTCCGGGCCGGTCTCATCCCTCCCCCGCTCCGGGATCCCCGCCGACCCCGGCGACGCACAGGGCGAAGTCGCCCGGCGGGTCGGTCCACCAGTGCTCCACCGCGAACCCGGCGCCCTCCAGTTCGGCGCGCACGCCCGCGGGCCGGAACTTGGCGGAGATCTCGGTACGGATCTCCTCCCCCGCCGCGAAGTCCAGCTCCAGCTCCAGGTCGGGGATGCGCACCCGCTGGCCGGTCGCGGAGCGCAGGCGCATCTCCATCCACTCGGCCTCGGCGTCCCAGACGGCGACGTGCTCGAACGCCTCGGGCACGAAGTCCGCGCCCAGCTCCCGGTTGACGACGCGCAGCACGTTCCGGTTGAACTCGGCGGTGACCCCCTGCGCGTCGTCGTAGGCCGCCAGCAGCCGGGCCGGATCCTTGACCAGGTCGAACCCGAGCAGCAGGGAGTCGCCGGGCCCCAGGACCGCGCGCAGTCCCCCGTAGAACGACCGGCGCTCCGCCGGGGACAGGTTGCCGACGGTCGAGCCCAGGAAGGCGACCAGTCTCCTGCCCCCGTCCGGCAGGACGTCCAGGTGCCGTTCGAAGTCGGCGACGACCGCCCGCACGGACAGGCCGGGGTACTCGGCGCCGATCCGCCGGGCGGAGGCGGCCAGGAAGTCGCCGCTGACGTCGACCGGCACGTACCGCCGGAGCGTGCCGGCCGAGCGCAGCGCGCCGAGCAGCAGCCGGGTCTTCTCCCCAGAGCCCGCGCCCAGCTCGATGAGCGTGTCGGCCCCGGTCGCGGCGGCGACCTCGGCCGCCCGCCCGCGCAGGATCGTCTTCTCGGCGCGGGTGAGGTAGTACTCCTCCAGCCGGGTGATCTCCTCGAACAGCCCGCTGCCGCGCTCGTCGTAGAACCACTTGGGCGGCAGCGTCCTGGGGGCGGCGGCCAGCCCGTCGTACACGTCCCGGCGGAGCGACTTGGCCAGGTCGTCCGGGGTCAGGTGGTACTCGACAACGGGTTCAGACATGCGATCTCCTTGATCGGGCGGATGACGGCGCCGTGCGCGTCCGCGGTGACGAGGGAGCCGTCGGGGACCGGCCGCCAGCGGGCGTCGTCGTCGAAGGGTTCGGAGGCGATCACCACGGATTCGCCGTCGCACCGCAGGTACAGGCTGTCGCCGCAGGCGGTGGCGGCCAGCCGTACGCCGTCGGTGGCGAGCAGGTTGTAGCGGCCGGGCGCGAGCGCGGCGGCCCGGGCTGCGACCGACGCGAGCGCGCCGTCCAGCGGGCTCCCCCGCCGCCAGAGCCGTACGGCCATGGCGAACAGCAGCGCGGAGTCGACGGGGGCGCGGGCGTCGGGGACGCCGCCCTCGCCGAGACCGCGCAGCCGCTCCTCCACTCCGGTGAAGTCGTCGATCCTGCCGTTGTGGCTGAACAGCCGGTCGTCGCAGGTGAACGGCTGGGCGCAGGACTCGTCGACGGGGAAGCCCGGGGTGGCGCTGCGCACCGCCGCCAGCACGCAGGCCGCCGAGACCACCTGCGCGACCTCGGCGAAGGAGGCGTCCGCCCACATCGGCGCGGCCCTGCGGTAGCGGACCGGGCGGGCGCGGCCGGGGTGGTACCAGCCCACCCCGTACCCGTCGGCGTTGACCAGGCCGTGCTGCTGGCGGCGGGGGGCGTAGGACTGGGTGAGCAGGGAGTGCTCCGGGACGTGCAGCAGCTCGTGCAGCGTGACGGGCGGCCCGAGGTAGGCCAGGTGGCGGCACATCTAGGCGGCGTCCCGGGCGCAGCGGAACCCGGCGAAGATCTGCCGCCGGACTGGGAGGTCCCAGTTGCGGAACGTGGCCCGGGCCACCGACGGGTGGGTCGCCCACGAGCCGCCGCGCAGCACCTTGTACTCACTGCCGAAGAACACCTCGGAGTACTCCGCGTAGGGGAAGACCGCGAAGCCGGGGTAGCCGGTGAAGTCGGTCGAGGTCCACTCCCACACGTCGCCGATCATCTGCCGGCAGCCGTACGGCGAGGCCCCCGCGGGGAACGCGCCCGCCGGGGCGGGCCCCAGCCTGCGCTGGCCCAGGTTGGCGTGGTCCGGTCCGGGATCGGCGTCGCCCCAGGGGAAGCGGCGGGAGGTCCCGGTCGCGGGGTCGAACCGGGCCGCCTTCTCCCACTCGGCCTCCGTGGGCAGCCGCTTGCCGGCCCAGCGGGCGTAGGCGTCGGCCTCGTACCAGCACACGTGCTGCACCGGCTCGTCCGGCGGGAGCGGCTCGGTCCGGCCGAAGCGGCGCCGCGTCCACTGCCCGCCCTCCCGCGTCCAGAAGGCCGGGGCCCGCTTCCCCGACCGGTTGCGCCACTCCCACCCGGCGGGCGTCCACCATCGGGGGTGGTCGTACCCGCCGTCCGCCACGAACTCCAGGTAGGCGCGGTTGGCGACCGGGGCGGCGTCGATCCAGTAGGCGGGCAGGTGCACGGTGTGGGCGGGGCGCTCGTTGTCGTAGGACCACGGGTCGCCGCCCCCGGCGCCGCTCCCCTCCGTACCCCCGTCCGTGCCCATCGTGAAGGGGCCCTCCCCGACGAGGACCTCCGCCGGTCCGGGCAGGGCTCCGGGCACCGGGACGGCCGGTTCGTCCAGCACCGGCCCGCCCCGGCGGAGCTGGTGGGTGGCGAGCATCGTCTCGTCGTGCTGGTGCTCGTGCTGGACGACCATCCCGTAGACGAAGCCGCCCGCCAGCAGCGGCCGGTCGGGGGTGAACCGGACCCGGCCGAGGGAGTCCAGCACCCGCGAACGCACCTGGTCGAGGTAGCTCCGCGCCTCGCGCGGCGGCAGCAGGGGCAGAGCTACCCGGTCCGCCCGGGGGTGCTCGAAGGCGTCGTAGAGCCGGTCGATCTCCGGCCGGAGCGGCGCGTCCCCGGCCGCGGCCCGCACCAGCCACTGCTCCTCGTAGTTGCCGACGTGGGCCAGGTCCCACACCAGCGGGGACATCAGCGGCGAGTGCTGGGCCGTCAGCTCCCCGGTGTCCAGGACGTCCACGGTCAGCCCGAGACTGCGCCGCCGTACGGCCTCCAGCTCCGCGGCGACGCGTTCCTTGATCTCCTCCTCGGTGGTCATGTCCTCGGTGGTCATGTCCTCGGTGGTCGTGTCCGCGCTGTTCACGCCTTCGGTGGTCACATCCTCGGTGGTCAAGTCGGCACCTCGCAGAGCAGGTCGTCGGCCGGGCACCGGCCGGGTTCGACGTAGCGTTCGATGTAGGCGTCCACCAGGGGCACCAGGTCGGCGGACCCGATCCGGGGCAGGGCGTCGCGGGCCGCGGCGAAGCAGCTCCGCGCCGCCCGGGCGAGCCCCGGTCCGCCCGGTCCGGTGCGGGCCGCGCCCTCCCAGGCGTCCGGGGGCAGGGGCTCGACGGCCTCGGCGCACGCGTCCGCGGCCCGGGGGTCGTCGGTCAGGGCGGCCGCGACGGCGAGCGGCACCGGCCACCACGGTTCGGGCAGGGCGTCGATCATCCGCAGCTCGAACCAGCCGCGCGGCCGGACCGGCGGGAACAGCGTGCTCAGGTGGTAGTCGAGGTCGTCGGCCGTCGGCCGGCCGTACCGGCCTCCCCCGAGCCAGTCCCGGAAGGTCAGGCCCGGGTCGACGGCCCACGGGCCGTCGGTCCGCCGCACGGCCATGACCCGCGCGTCGAGCGCGTAGCGCGCCCAGGCCGCCGCCGGATCGGGGCCGCCGTCCGGCACGGTACGGCTGCGCGACGGGTCGAGCGCCGTCCAGAAGGCCTGCCGGGTGGAGCGCCAGCCGGTGGGGCGCCCCCGCCACAGGGGCGAGTTGGCGAACGCCGCCACCAGCACCGGCCCCAGCCGGTGCAGCAGCCGCCAGCGGGCGCGTGCTTCGCCGAGGTCGCGGCCGATGTCGAGGCAGACCTGGATGGAGGCGGTGCAGCACATCATGGCGCGCCCGGCCGCGTTGCGGGCGTCGAAGTACGCCTCCATCGCGGTGTACCGGGGGAGGTCCAGCTGCCGCAGGGGGGATCTGCGCGGATCCAGCCCGCATCCGGTGCGGCGCAGTCCCGCGGCGGCCAGGTGCGGGTCCAGGTGGCGCAGGTCGGCCTCGAGGGCCTGGCGGGCGGCGGCCGGACCGGGCAGGGGCGGGGAGCTGAGCTCCAGCTGGCCGCCGGGTTCGTAGGTGACGGCGCTGCCCGAGGGCAGCGGGGAGGCCGCCCGGACGGCGGCGGTGAGGCGGGGCAGGGGGACGTGCTCGCCGGGTCTGGCCGGGTCGGTGACCAGCCATTCCGACTCGATGCCGGTCAGCCCGGGCGGGCCGGTCTTGAAGCAGATCCCGTGGACATGGTCGTAGACGTCGTCTTCGGTGAGAAAGGACATGCCACCTCCCGTCCGGCACACGGTCTCCACCATCTCCCAGGGACCGGAGCAAGACAAGATCTCAGAAGAACATCGGCGTCCGCCTCGCCGTCGAAGTTGAGAAGATGCCGTAGGTCCCTTGAGTCCGCCGCTCGTGGCCGTGTACTCCGCTGGTGTGGTGCTGGGACAACGTGCACCTGGTCCGGGAGCCGGACGACTTCGCCGTGGCCGGCGCTGAGTGGCTGCCGGCGTATGCGCCGGAGCCGAACCCGGCTGAAAGGGTCCGGCCGCTGCTGCGCCGGGCGGCGGCCGGCCCCGTCGCCACTCACCGATCTTGACGATCTGGTCTGGATCGTGAAGTGCAGGCCGAAGAAGATCCATTCCGGGCCGCATCCGCCCGACGTGTGCCTCACCGCGACCGGGCTGAGCACCTAGCCATGGTGATCATGCAGACGGACCCTACGGGTTCGATCGGAGTATCACCGAATACCTTCGGCTCCGCGGCTCCCGGCCGATATTCGGAGAGACATCCGAGCCCGGATGGAAACGGCTACGAGCAAGGAGCGCCGACATGTCCGCTAATCGAAGCCGACGAGTGCGGCAGTCGACCATCAATAAGGCGGCCATCGGAACGCTCGTGCTGTTCACCGGCCTGCTGGTGTTCGCGGTGATGCTCGTCAGCTCTGCTGTGACGGAGGAAAAGCTCGCCTACGACCGGCAGGCCCAGTTCAGGACCCTGGGCCTGCAGCTCCAGTCCGCCTCGGACCATCTCACCGACGAGGCACGCATGTACGCGGTCACCACGGACCGCGCGCACCTGGACGACTACTGGAACGAGGTCGACGTCACCAAGACCCGCGACCAGGCCCTGGCCCGGCTCAAGCAGCTCGGTGCGGGCCAGGAGGAGCTCGCGCTCGTCGACGAGGCCAAAGCCAATTCCGACGCGCTGGTGAAGACCGAGTCCCGGTCCCAGCGGCTGGTCCTGGAGGCGTCCGGGACGGCTCCGGCCGACATGCCACCGGCCATCGCGCAGACCGAGCTCGATGCGGCCGACGAGGCGCTCAGCCCGGCACGCAAGCTCGAGGTCGCGCGCACCATCATGTTCGACGCCAAGTACGCCGCCGACAAGGCGGTCATCACCGGCCCGATGGACGAATTCCAGAAACTGCTGAACGACCGCTCGGCACAGGCCGTCGAAGACGCCAACAGCACGACCGACGCCTCGATCCGGCTGCTGATCGGGCTCGCCGTGCTGCTGCCCGTCGCGATGGGCGCGGTCCTGTTCCTGCTGCAGACGAAGGTCGGCGGCGTCGTCGTCGCCTACACCGCCTCCCTGCGTACGCGTGACCACGACGATCTGACCTTCCAGCTCACCCCCGCAGGCACCCAGGAGCTGTCCGCGCTGGCCGATGCGTTCAACGACGAACTGACGCGCAAACTCGACCTGGTCCGCACGATCGCAGGCAGCGCCGACACGCTGGCCTCGTCCTCACAGGAACTGTCGGCCACCAGCGAGCTGGTGGCCGGCAGCGCCGACCAGGCGAGCGGCCGGGCCGCCGTCGTCAGCAGTACGGCTGAGCAGGTGGCGCACAACGTGCAGACCGTCGCCGCAGCCGCCGAGCAGATGGGCATGTCCATCCGGGAGATCTCACAGAACGCCAACGAGGCCGCCCGGGTCGTCGGCGACGCCGTCGAAATCGCCGAATCGACCAACCGCACCATGACCAAGCTGGGCGAGTCGTCGCGGGAAATCGGTGAAGTCATCAAGGTCATCACCTCGATCGCCGAGCAGACGAACCTGCTGGCGCTGAATGCCACCATCGAGGCCGCCCGCGCCGGCGACGCCGGCAAGGGCTTCGCGGTCGTCGCCGGCGAGGTCAAGGACCTGGCCCAGGAGACCGCCAGGGCCACCGAGAACATCGCCGGCCGGATCGCGACCCTTCAGAGCGACAGCCAAGGTTCCGTCGAGGCGATCGCACAGATCACCGACGTGATCAGCAAGATCAACGATTACCAGACGACCATCGCCAGCGCGGTCGAGGAGCAGACCGCCACGACCGGCGAGATCAACCGCAGCGTCACCGACGCCGCGACCGGCACGAGCGACATCGCGGCCAACATCGCCGGAGTGGCCGAGGCCGCCCAGAATGCGGCCGGCGGTATCGACGAAGCCAAGCGCGCCACGGCCGAACTGGCCCGGATGGGCGGTGAGCTGCAGTCTCTGATCGGACACTACCGGTACTGAGCCTGTAGCACCTGGGCTTGGGCGGCAACGCATCGGCAGGGAGCTCGACCCGCACGGCGCGGTGCACTACACCACCCGCGCCTGCGGCTGGTGGTCGCGCACATGGGCATGCCGGAGCACGCCGAGTTCCTGGACCTCGCCCAACGGTACGAAGGCGTGTTCCTGGACACCACGATGGCCTTCACCGCCTTCAGCGAGGCGCTGGCGCCGTTCCCCCGGGTCGAGCTGCCGCGCCCGGCGGACCTCGGAGACCGGGTCCTGCTCGGCACCGGCTTCCCGAACATCCCCTGTCCCTACGCCGAGGCCCTGCGGGGCCTGGCCGGCCTCGGACTCGGGGACGACCGGCTGCGCGCCGTCTGCCACGACGACGCGGCCCGCCTGTTCGGGGTCTGAGCAGGCCGCCGGTGCGGTGCCCCCGGATACGGCGCCCCGGTGCCGGACCACTCAGCGGAGGTCCAGGACGAGCAGGCCCAGGTCGTTGCGGAGGCCGGAGCCCAGGGCCGCGCAGGCGGCGGTGAACCGGTCCCTGATCCACTCCCGGTCCCCGCCGCGGGCCGGGCCGGTGCGGCCGTACTCCAGTCTGAGCGGCACCGCGCGCAGCCGTACCGGTCCCCGTCCGTCCAGGGTGACCAGGAAGAGCAGGCCCAGGTCGTTGCGGAGGCCGGGGTCGGCGTAGTAGTCGTCGACGAAGTCGCCGAGGTCGTACAGGACGGGCGGGGCGACGCCGTGGAACAGGTGCGCCGAGTGGCCCGCGACCAGGTCCGCCCCCGCGGCGACCAGCGTCCCGGCCGCGGAGCGCACGTACGGCAGGGGTGCCGTGGTCATGTTGGGTCCCCAGTGCGGGGTGACCAGCAGGAGGTCGGCGCGCTCGCGCAGCGCGCCGATCCGGTCGGTCAGCCAGGACGGGACGCCGCACGGCAGGTCGGCGTAGGCGACCCCGGGGGCGTCCGGGCGCGCGGCGAAGTCGTCCGGGTGGTCGGTGACGCCGAGCACGCCGATCCGCAGGCCGCCCGCCGCCAGGACCGCGCCCGCCCTGGCCTCCTCCTCCGTCACCCCGGCCCCCACCGTCCGGATCCCGGCCCGGTCCAGGTGGCCGAGGGTGTCCAGCAGCGCGGTGCGCCCGTAGTCGAGCGCGTGGTTGTTGGCCAGCGTGACGCATCCGGCCCCGAGCCCGGCGAGCAGCTCCGCGGCCCGCGGCGGGGCCCGGAAGTGGAACGGCTTGCCGGGCGCGTCCCAGGGCTCGCCCCGCGCGGAGACACAGCACTCCAGGTTGAGCACGACCAGGTCGGCCGCGGCGAGGTGCGCGCGGATCTCGCCGGACAGGTGGTCCGCGGGCCCGGCCAGCAGCTCGCCGACACCGCGACCGAGCATGGTGTCCCCCGCCAGGGCGAGGGTGGCGGTCACGGAGGTCATAGAGGTCATAGAGGTCACGGAGGTCACGGAGGTCACGGTCCCTCCCGGTCGAGGGCTCCCTCCGCCCCTACCCGTCTCCACCGGGACGATTCCGTTGAGCCTGTCCGGGCGGACGGCGGCCGGAGGGAATACGCTCTCGTTCTGCAGCGCTGAGGAAAGTTGAAAGTTCAACGAGATGGAGGACGGTGAGCACGATGCAGTTCGGGATCTTCACCGTAGGCGACGTCACCACGGACCCGACCACGGGCCGGACGCCGAGCGAGCACGAGCGGATCAAGGCCATGGTGGCCATAGCACTCAAGGCGGAGGAGGTCGGCCTGGACGTCTTCGCCACCGGCGAGCACCACAACCCGCCCTTCGTGCCGTCGTCGCCGACGACCATGCTCGGCTACATCGCCGCCCGGACCGAACGGCTCATCCTCTCCACGGCCACGACCCTGATCACGACCAACGACCCGGTCAAGATCGCCGAAGACTACGCCATGCTGCAGCACCTGGCCGACGGGCGCGTCGACCTGATGATGGGCCGCGGCAACACCGGGCCGGTCTACCCCTGGTTCGGGCAGGACATCCGGCAGGGCATCCCGCTGGCCGTCGAGAACTACGCGCTGCTGCACAGGCTCTGGCGCGAGGACGTGGTGGACTGGCAGGGGCGTTTCCGCACCGCCCTGCAGGGCTTCACCTCGACCCCCCGGCCGCTCGACGGGGTCCCGCCGTTCGTCTGGCACGGCTCGATCCGCAGCCCGGAGATCGCCGAGCAGGCGGCCTACTACGGCGACGGGTTCTTCGCCAACAACATCTTCTGGCCGAAGGAGCACTTCATCCGGCTGATCGGCCTCTACCGGGAGCGCTTCGCCCACTACGGCCACGGCACCCCGGAGCAGGCGATCGTCGGGCTCGGCGGCCAGGTGTTCATGCGGAAGAACTCCCAGGACGCGGTACGGGAGTTCCGCCCCTACTTCGACAACGCCCCGGTGTACGGCCACGGCCCGTCGCTGGAGGAGTTCACGGCCGAGACCCCGCTCACCGTGGGCAGCCCGCAGCAGGTGATCGACCGGACGCTGACCTTCCGCGAGTCCTTCGGCGACTACCAGCGCCAGCTGTTCCTGATGGACCACGCCGGCCTGCCACTGAAGACCGTGCTGGAGCAGCTCGACATCCTCGGCGAGGAGGTCGTGCCGGTGCTCCGCAGGGAGTTCGCCGCCCGCCGTCCCGCCGGCGTGCCGGACGGCCCCACCCACGCGGCCCTGGTCGCCCGCCGTACCGCCGGAGCCGCCGGGGAGGCCCCCGTCCCCACCGGCCCCGCCGCCTGATCCGCCGTACCGCCGGGGAGACCACCGGCCCCGCCGCCTGATCCGCCCTCCCGCACGCACCGCACTGGAGAACCCGATGGAAACCCTGAAGATCGTGGCCGTCTCGGCCGGTCTCGGCCGGCCCTCGTCGACGCGGCTGCTGGCCGACCGGCTGGCCGGGGCGGTCCGCGCCCGGCTGGCCGGGGAGCGGGCGGTGGAGGTGCGCGTGGTGGAACTGCGCGACCTGGCCGTCGACATCGCCAACAACCTGGTGACCGGGTTCCCCGGCGCCGCGCTGCGCGAGGCGGTCGAGGCGGTGGCGGGGGCGGACGGCCTCATCGCCGTGACGCCGATCTTCACCGCCTCCTACAGCGGGCTCTTCAAGTCGTTCTTCGACGTGATCGAGAACACCGCGCTCACCGGCAAGCCCGTGCTCGTCGCGGCGACCGGCGGTACGGCGCGCCACTCGCTCGCCCTGGAGCACGCGCTCCGCCCGCTCTTCGCCTACCTGCGCGCGGTCGTCGTCCCCACCGCGGTCTACGCCGCGTCCGAGGACTGGGGCTCGGCCGGGGACGCGGGCGCCGACGGCCTGGCCGCCCGGATCGACCGCGCCGCGGAGGAGCTGGCCGCCCTGGTGGCGGGCCGGTCCGCCCCCGCCCCGCAGCCCTCCGACCCCTTCGACGCCGTCGTCCCCTTCGAGCAGCAGCTCGCGGCGTTGCGCCCCTGACCCGGAGCCGCGCGGCAGGGCCCCGGTCCGCCGCCGGCGCGGGACGACGCGGCCGGCGCGGCGCTCCCGCCCGACCGGCCCGCGGACCCCGCGTCCCGGCCCCGCCGGGGCCGGGACGGCCGGGGCCGGGACGGCCGCTACGCCGGCTCAGTCCCGCCGCGAGCGGCGGCGACGAACTCCCGGATGAGCCCGGCGTCCTTCACGCCGGGCGCGGTCTCCACCCCGCTCGACACGTCGACCCCCCACGGGCGCGCCTCGGCGATCGCGCGGGCCACGTTAGACGGGTCGAGGCCTCCGGCCAGCATCCAGCGGCCCTCCGGGCGCCCGCGCACCGCGGCCCAGTCCCACGGCTCGCCCGAGCCCGGCCGGGGCGCGTCGACGATCAGCAGATCCTCGTCGAAGGCGCCGCAGCGCAGGTCCGCGCCCGCCGCTCCCGCGCGCACCAGCGTGAGGCCGAGGTCCTTCAGGGCGGTGAAGTCCCCGTGCGGGTGGTCGCCGTGCAGCTGGACGGCGCGCACCCCGGACTCCAGCGCGGCCGCCCGCACCTCCTCCGGCGCCTCTCCGGCGAACACCGCCACGGTCAGGACGTGCGCGGGCACCGCCGCGGCCAGCTCCCGCGCCTGCTCCGGGGTGATCCGCCGGGGACTGCGGGTGAGGACGAAGCCGATCGCGTCCGCGCCCGCCTCGACCGCCGCGGCCACATGCCCGGGCTCTCGCAGCCCGCAGATCTTCACGTACACGCTGTGCACCCTAAGGCCTGTCCGGTGAATCCACACGCATGAGGCCGCCGCGGCACCGGGTCGCGGTCATCGTTCGCCGGCGGCGCCTCATCCGCCGGCCGGCGGGCCGGCGGGCGCGAGCCCGTGGTCCTTGACAGGCCGCGATCCAGCACGGTAGAAAACCATCTGGTTATAGAACCGGAAGGTAATCAATATGGCTGCCGACGTTCTCGACGCGACGTTCGCCGCGCTGGCCGACCCGACCCGGCGAGCGATCCTCGCCCGGCTGATGGAGGGCGAGGCCACGGTGACCGAGCTGGCCGCGCCGTTCGCGATGAGCCAGCCGGGCATCTCCAAGCACCTGCGGGTGCTGGAGCGCGCCGGGCTGGTCTCCCGGGGGCGCGACGCGCAGCGCAGGCCCTGCCGGCTGGAGGCCGCCCCGCTCAAGGACGCCGTCGACTGGCTGGCGGGCTACCGCTCCTACTGGGAGGAGAGCTACCAGCGGCTGGACGCCCTGCTCGGCGAGCTCGACCACGACGGACCGGACGCCGCAGAGCAGGGGACCCCGTGACCCCGCGGCAGGCGCAGGGCGGAGGCCTGACGGTGCGGGCGCTGCCCGGCGCCGGCCTCATGCTCACCAGGACCTTCACCGCTCCCCGCCGGCTCGTCTTCGACGCCTTCACCCGGCCCGAGCTGCTCCGGCGGTGGCACGGCGCGCGCGGCTGGCACCTCGTCGTCTGCGAGGTCGACCTGCGTCCGGGCGGCGCCTGGCGCTTCGTCTCGCGCGGCCCGGACGGCGCCGAGATGGGCCTCGGCGGGGTGTTCCACGAGATCGACGCGCCCGGCCGGCTGGTCCAGAGCGAGGTCCACGACGGCTGGGAGGAAGGCGAAGCCCTCGTCACGACCGTCTTCGACGAGCGGGACGGCCGGACCGCGATGACCACCACGGCGCGCTACCCCTCGCGGAAGGTCCGCGACAGCGTGCTCCGCACCCCCATGGAACGCGGCGCGGGCGAGGCGTACGACCGTCTCGCCGGGATGCTCACCGAGATGACCCTGAAAGGCGGACCACGATGACCGACACCCGACCCACTCCGGCCCGGCCCACGCAGACCGAGATCCCGGCCGACGTCGCCGACGTCCCGGTGGACCCCGCCGCGCCGCCGGTCCGCCCCGGCATGTTCCTCCTCGAACTCGTCCCGGTGCCCGTCACCGACATCGACCGGGCCAAGGCCTTCTACGCCGACCGCCTCGGTTTCCAGGTGGACGTCGACGTGCGGCCTGCGGACGGGGTCCGCGTCGTCCAGCTCACCCCGCCGGGCTCGGCCTGCTCGATCACCCTGACCGAGGGCATCGAGTCCCTCGACATGCCGGCCGGCACGCTGCGCGGCCTGCACCTGGTGGTGAGCGACATCGAGAAGGCCCGCGCGGAGCTCATCGGGCGCGGCGCGGACGTGGAGCCGGTCGAGGACCTGGGCGGCGTCTACTATGCCCGTTTCGCCGACCCGGACGGCAACACCTGGACGCTCCAGCACATGCCCTGGCGCGTCTGACGGCTCCGACACGGTGATCAGCCGGCGGGGCGCCCCGGTCCTGGCATCCGGCAGCATGCAGGATGTATGTTGCGATTCCCCCCACGGGGCCAGGACGAGCAGGGTTGACCACGGTCGAGGATCCGTTGACGGACGAACTGGCGGGCGCGTTCCTCCGGCAGCACCGCCGCTACACGAGCCACCAGGTGGCCGCGATGGCCGGCGTGCCGATGTACCGCGCGCGGCGGTTCTGGCGCGCCTTCGGCTTCGCCAACGTCCCGGACGACGCGGTGGAGTTCACCGACTCCGACGTCGAGGCGCTCCGGACGCTGGTCGGCCTGGTGCGCGACGGGACCTACGACGAGGAGCACGCGCTCCTGGTGACCCGGTCGCTGGGCAGGGCCACCGCCCGGCTGGCCGAGTCGCAGGCCGTACTCGGGGCCGAGGTCCTCGACCAGGCCGGCGTCCCGCTCGGCGAGCGCGCATCCGCCTGGCGGACGCGGGCGGACCGGGTGGTGCCGGACCTGGAGCAGCTGCTGGTCTACGCCTGGCGGCGGCAGCTGGCCGCCGCGGCGGGCCGCGTCGTGGACCAGGAGACGAGCACCGTACGGCTGGCCGTGGGCTTCGCCGACCTGGTCGGGTTCACCCGGCTGAGCCGCCAGATCACCGAGACGGAGCTGGCCCGCCTGGTCGAACGCTTCGAGAGCCGGTCGGCCGACGTGGTCGCCTCCTCGGAGGGCCGGGTGGTGAAGACGCTCGGCGACTCGGTGCTGTTCGTCGCCGACACCTCCGCCGCGGCGGCCGAGATCGCCCTGCGGCTCGTGGAGGTCCACGCCCGGACCAGGGGCGTACCGGCCCTGCGGGTGGGACTGGCCGTCGGCCAGGTGATCGGCCGCATGGGCGACGTGTTCGGCACCACGGTCAACCTGGCCAGCAGGCTCACCGCGCTCGCCCCCGCCGACGCCGTTCTCGCCGGGCCCGCGGTGGCCGAGGAGCTGGAGGGCGACGCCTCCTTCGAGCTGCGGCCGGTGAGCCCGCTCACCGTGCGGGGAATGGGCGAGCTGGTCCCGTACATCATCGCCAGGGGCCGACCCGCTTCCCGCGCCCCGGCCGGGTGACCCCCTTCCCCGGAACGGAACGCACCCGGGGCCGGACGACGGAGCCGTCCGCCGGCGGCGCCGCTTCAGAGAGCGTGGAGGAAACGGGCGGCGATCGGGGCCGCCACGGCGGCGCCGCTCCCGCCGTTCCGGACGAGCACCGCGAAGGCCAGATCGCCCCGGTAGCCGATGAACCAGGCGTGGGAGCGCATCCCGGTGACCTCCGCGGTGCCGGTCTTGCCCGCCGTGTCCGGGGGCAGCCCCGCCTGGGCGGCCGTGCCCCGGGTGACCGCGGCGCTCATCATCGCCCGCAGGCCGGCCGCCACGCCCTCGTCCAGCGGCACGGGGGCGGGCGCGTCGGCGGGCGGCTGCTCGGTGGTGATCGCCGGCCTCCAGGTGCCGCTCGCGACCGCGGCGGCGACCTCGGCCATGCACAGCGGGCTGGCCAGCACCGAGTGCTGGCCGATGGCGTCGGCCCCGAGGTCGTCCGCGGTGGCGGCCTCCTGGATGCGGCAGGTGCTCGCACCCGGCTTCTCACGGAAGCCGAAGCGGTCGGCGGCCTCGGCCCGGAGCCCGCCGCCGCGGAGCCGCTCGCGGGCCTGCTGGGCGAAGGTGGTGTTGCAGGAGAGCGCGAAGGCCGTGGCCAGGGGCACGGTGCCGTGGTCGGCACCGCCGTCGTTGTCGAAGCTCCGGCCGTTCGGGATGGTGTAGGTCGCCGGGCAGGGGACCGGGGAGTCCGGGGTCAGGCCGGTGCGCAGCAGCGCCGCGGCGGTCACCGCCTTGAACGTCGAGCCGGGCGGGTAGAGGCCCGCGAACGCCCCCCTGGCGCCCAGCGTGTCCGCCACCGCGCGCACCTGGCCGGTCGGCACGTCCACGGCCACGATCGCGGCGGGCTGCCCGACGCCGTCCAGGGCGCGGGCGGCGGCGGCCTGCACTGCCTGGGAGATCGTGGTCCGCGTGCCCGGCACCTCGGGGGCGCGGGCGGCCAGCAGCACCCGGCCCGAGGGCTTCTCCACCAGTTCCACGTCGACCGCCGTGCCGTCCAGTCCGGTGTAGTGGTCGCCCGCCCTGCTGTCGCGGGGGAACGGCAGGCCCTCGCGGGTGAGCGTGGCGGGCCGGGGCACCGGGGTCTCCCTGCGGCGCAGGGTCCCGCCGCCGCCGAGCGCGGGGTGCAGGGTCTCCGGCGACCAGAGCACCTTCCAGGAGCCGTCCCGCCGCGCCAGGCGCAGGACCGACGAGAACTCCCACCGGCCCAGCCCCGCGACCTCCCGCGCCCCGGTGAAGGGCACCTCGGCGGTGTCCCCGCCGCCGGACGGGGTGCCGGGGGTCAGGGAGACCGACGTGACCCGCAGGTCGGCGCTGAACCTGCGGTGCCGCTCGGCGAAGTCGGAGGGCGGGCCGGCGACCAGGCCCGCCATGGCGGCCAGGTCGCCGGCCCGCCAGGCGTCGAAGTACCTCGCCGCGACCGGTCCGGGTCCGTCCGGCGGCGCGGGCGCGGGCGTCGGCGGCGCGGGCGTCGGGGGCACGGGCGCGGGTGTCGGGGGAAGCGCGGAGGGCCCGGGGGTGAGAACGGCGGACGGGGCGGGCTCGGCGTCCGGGACGGGTGACAGCTCCATGACCCGGGGGCGCGCGGGGCCGGGCCGGGACCGCTCGGCCGCGCCCCCGCCGTCCCCGGTGTCCGCCCCCGCCACCAGCGCGTACAGGCCGAACAGAGTGATCGCGATCGCCACGGCGATCAACGCGAGGAACCGCCGGTCCCGTATCGCGTCCATCTTCCCCGTTCTCCATTGACATGCGTCAAGGAGAAGATCATAGAGCGGCGGATAATCGAGAGCCATGCTTTTATCGGATTATCCCGCTTTTCATATGAAATAGAACGACATTCCGCGCCCACGGAACGCCCACCGGTCGCCGCGGCTCGGGATCGCGTGTGCGCACGACCGTCCGCCTGCGG
Source organism: Planomonospora antibiotica (assembly GCF_014647955.1). Lineage (NCBI taxonomy): Bacteria > Bacillati > Actinomycetota > Actinomycetes > Streptosporangiales > Streptosporangiaceae > Planomonospora > Planomonospora antibiotica. Next base: position 150,345 of record NZ_BMQE01000006.1, read on the forward strand.
CGACGCCGGTCGCATCGCCGTCCCTGGCAACGGCCGCCGACGAGGCCGGCGAGGCCACCGGTCACATGTTGGAGGCGTCGGGCGGCACGTCACCGGGCAGGGGCGGCGCCGGTGCGGTGCCGCCGTCGGCACCGGGGCAGCTCAGGTCGAGTGTGTAGGCGGTCATGGACAGCGAGCCGTAGGCGTAGCCGTCGATGAGCACCTCGGTGGCGCCGCCGTCGGCGCCGGCCAGGCCCGCCAGGTAGAGCAGCGGCAGGAAGTGGTCGGGGGTGGGCACGGCCCGGCCGAAGTCGCGGTGGCCGTCGAGGGCGGCGGCGGAGGCCGGATCGGCGAGCATCGTCCCCTTGGCGTGCCGTACGGCTCGTGGTGGGGCCAACCTAACCCGGACGCCGCCGACGACCGGGCAGACATGCTTCAGGTCCGGGCCAAGGCAGCCCGTACGCCTCCCGACCGACCCAGGGTGGTACCGGCTCTCCCAGGGAACGGCAGGCACTGGTCGGCCGTCCCTGCCGGGCGCAGAGTGGTCGGCATCCGCCTACCGCACCGGCCCGCCGGGGTGCCGGAACCGGCCCGCACAGCAGACCTGGGAGAACCCCATGAGCTATCCCTCACTCACCACCCGCACCGCCGTCGTGACCGGAGCGGCCAGCGGCATGGGAGCAGCCACCGCTCGCCTGCTCGCCGAGGGCGGCGCCCGCGTCGCCCTGCTCGCCCGGCGCACCGACCGGCTGGACGCGCTGGCCGCTGAACTCACCGCCGCCGGAGGCCAGGCCCTCGCCGTCACCGCCGACATCACCGACCAGTCCTCCGTCGACGCTGCGGTCAAGGCCGTCCACGATGCCTACGGCCTGGTCGACCTGGTGGTCAACAACGCCGGCGTGATGCTGCCCAACCCCCTCACCGAGGGCCGGCTCGACGAATGGACCCGCATGATCGACACCAACCTCACCGGCGCTCTGCGCGTCATCCGAGCGTTCACCCCCGACCTCGCCGCGGCCGCCGCCGATGGCCGCACCGCCGACCTGGTCAACGTCTCCTCCATCGCCTCTCACGTCCTCTTCCCCGACTACGCCGTGTACGGGGCCACCAAGGCCGCCCTCACCCAGCTGTCCGCCGCACTGCGCACCGAGCTGGGCCCACGCGACGTCCGGGTCAGTACCATCGAGCCGGGCCTGACCGACACCGAACTCGGTGGGCACATCGACAACGCGGAACTGCGCGGGCAGCTCGACGGGATGTTCACCGCGATCCCAGCCCTCACCGCCGAAGACATCGCCGACCTCATCGCGTACACCGTCAGCCGTCGCCGGCACGTCAATCTGCGCCAGTCGATCGTCCTGCCGACCCGCCAGGCCTGACATCCCCGCTCCGGGTCGCAGGCCGGCGGCGTGCTGCCTGGCACCGGCAGGGCCAGGCAGCACACCGCCGCGATCGGCCACAATCGTCGTATGAGCACCGCGACCAGTCTGAGCGACTTCCTCCGGAACCGCCGCGCCCGCCTGCACCCGCAGGACGTGGACCTACCGGATTTCGGCGGGACGCGCCGTGTCGCGGGCCTGCGCCGCGAGGAGATCGCCGAGCTCGCCGGCATGAGCGTCGACTACTACACCCGGATGGAACAGGGCCGCGTGTCCAACCCCTCGGACGCCGTGCTCGACGCCCTCGCCCGCGCACTGCGGCTGAACGACGACGAGACCCGCCACCTGCACCACCTGGCCCGACCGCGGCGCACCGCCCGTTCAGCGCGCCAACACCGGATCCGCCGGCAGAGCGCGCGGCCGATGCTCCGGCGGCTGCTGGAGGAGTTGAAGGATGTACCGGCGGTGGTGATGGGCCGGCGCATGGACATCCTGGCCTGGAACCCGGCGGCGTGCGCCCTTTTCGGCGACTACGCCGCCGTGGACCCGGCCGAGCGCAACATCGCCCGGATCACCTTCCTCGACCCGGCGTCCCGGGAGCTGTACGCGGACTGGTCCTCCTGCGCCCGCGAGAACGTGGCCTACCTCCATCTGGAGGCAGGACGGAATCACTCCACCGACCCGCAGTTGGCACACCTGATCGGGGAGCTGTCGATGAGGAGCGAGGACTTCCGCCGCCTGTGGGCGGAACATCCGGTCCAGGACAAGACCTCGGGCATCAAGAGGTTCCACCACCCGTTGGTCGGCGACCTGGAACTGACCTACGAAACCCTGCGCGCCGCCGACGACCCCGACCAGGCGCTGATCACGTACGCGGCCCAGCCGGGCACCTCGTCCCACGACTCCCTCCGCATGCTGCTCGCATGGACCGCCCCCGCAGCCACCGGATCCCATCAACCGGCCGACTCCTGAACAAGATCGCAAGACGGCGTCCACGGGAGTCGGACCGGGTAAGCGCCATGGACGCGACCTGCAGGTCAGAGGGCATGGGGGATTCAGCGGATGCCCGTACCGGACGCCCGCTCAGAGACGCTCGATGACGGTGACGTTGGCCTGGCCGCCGCCCTCGCACATGGTCTGCAGGCCGTACCGGCCGCCGGTGCGCTCCAGCTCGTGCAGGAGCGTGGTCATCAGCCGGGCGCCGGTGGCCCCGAGCGGATGGCCGAGCGCGATCGCGCCGCCGTTCGGGTTGACCCGCGCCGGGTCGGCGCCCGTCTCCTTCAGCCAGGCCAGCACGACCGGGGCGAACGCCTCGTTGATCTCCACCACGTCGACGTCGCCGATCGCCATGCCCGCCTTCTTCAGCGCGTACGCCGTGGCGGGGATCGGCGCCGAGAGCATCCGGACCGGGTCCTCGCCGCGCGCGGAGAGGTGGTGCACGCGGGCGCGGGGACGCAGCCCGTGGACGCGCACCGCCTCCTCGGAGGCGATCAGCAGGGCCGCGGCGCCGTCGGAGACCTGCGAGGCCAGCGCCGCGGTCAGCCGGCCGCCCTCCACCAGGGTCCGCAGCCCGGCCATCCTCTCGGGCGAGGTGTCGCGGCGCGGCCCCTCGTCGTGCTCGACGCCCTCCAGCGGCGCGCTCTCCCGGGTGAAGCGCCCCTCGTCGATCGCCCGGACCGCCCGCCGGTGCGACTCGCAGGCGAAGGCCTCCATCTCCTCGCGGGAGATGCCCCAGTGCTCGGCGATCATCTCGGCCCCGCGGAACTGGGAGACCTCCTGCCCGCCGTACCGGGCCCGCCAGCCCTTCGACCCGGTGAAGGGCGTGTCGAAGCCGAGCGCCTGCCCGGCGGTCATCGCGTAGCCGATGGGAACCTGCGACATGCTCTGCACGCCGCCGGCGACCACCAGATCGGCGGTGCCGGAGAGCACGGCCTGCGCGGCGAAGTGCACCGCCTGCTGCGAGGAGCCGCACTGCCGGTCTACCGTGACGCCGGGCACCTCCTCGGGCAGCCCGGCCGCCAGCCAGCAGGTGCGGGCGACGTCCCCGGCCTGCGGGCCGACCGTGTCCACGCACCCGAATACCACGTCCTCCACCGCGGCCGGGTCGACCCCGGAGCGCTCCATCAGCGCGGTCAGCGCGTGGGCGCCCAGGTCGGCGGGGTGCACCCCCGACAGGCCGCCGCCGCGCCGCCCCACGGGGGTGCGGACCGCCTCGACGATGTACGCCTCCGTCCGGGGGGCCGTTCCGGGGGTCGTCCGAATGGCCACGGTGAACTCCTCAGGTCTCCAGGATCCCTTCCAGGACCATCACGATGTACTGCCGGGCGATCTCGTCCGCGCTCAGCGGGCCGTCGCTGCGGTACCAGCTCGCGGCCACCCAGACGGTGTCGCGGATGAAGCGGTAGATCAGGCCGGTGTCGAGGTCGGCGCGGAACTCCCCGTCGAGGACGCCCCGGTCCAGCACCGAGAGCCACATCTCGCGGAAGCGCCGCATGGAGTCGAGCAGGTAGGAGAAGCGCGGGCTCGCCGCCAGGTGCCTGGACTCGTTCTGGTAGATCATGACCGCCGGGCGGTACAGGTCGATCATCCGGAACGACTCGGCGATCAGCTGGTGGAAGGTCTCGCGCGCACCGAGCCCCGAGGCGGTGATGCGGTCGTAGGACGCCCACATGTCGGTCAGGAACGTCGAGAGGATCTCGTCGACCATCGACTCCTTGGAGTCGAAGTGGTAGTAGAGGCTGCCGCCGAGTATGCCCGCCGCGTCCGCCACCTCGCGGACCGTGGTGGCGGAGTATCCCCGGGACGCGAACACCTCCGCGGCCGTGGCGAGCAGCTCGGCCCGCCGCCCGGCGCGGGCGGTGGCGGCGCTCTCGGAGTCTCGGCGTCGTGGGCTCATGGGAGACGGACCTCTCAGGGGTGCTGGCTGGAGACGGAGACGACCTCTCCGGTCAGGTAGGAGGAGTAGTCGCTCGCGAGGAAGACGATAACGTTGGCGACCTCCCAGGGCTCCGCCGCGCGCCCGAGCGCCTCCCTGGCGGTGAGCTCGGCCAGCAGCTCCTCGGTGGTCACCCTGACCAGGTTCGCGTGCATGGCCAGCGAGGGCGCCACCGCGTTGACCCGCACGCCGTACGGCGCGGCCTCGACGGCCGCGCACCTGGTCAGCGCCATGACCCCGGCCTTGGCCGCCGCGTAGTGGGCCTGGCCCTCCTGCGCGCGCCAGCCGACCACGGAGGCGTTGTTCACGACCACGCCGCGGCCCCGCGGCTGCATGAGCGCCAGCGCGGCGCGGGTGCAGCGCATGGTCCCGGTCAGGGTCACGTCGAGCACGCGGTTCCACTGCTCGTCGGTCATCTCGACGAGCCTGGCCGTGCCGCCGAGCCCGGCGTTGTTGACCAGCACGTCCACCGGCCCGAGGCGCTCCTCGGCGGCCGCGAACAGGGCGCGCACCTGTTCCTCGGAGGTCACGTCGCACGGCACGGCGGTCACCGCCCCGGCTCCGAACTCCTTCTCCAGCTCGGCCAGGGTCTCGGCCAGCCGCCGCTCGTGGGCGTCGCTCACCACCACCCGGGCGCCCTCCTCCAGCAGGCGGCGGGCGCAGGCGCCGCCGATGCCGGTGCCCGCGGCGGCGGTCACCACCGCGACCCGGCCGCGCAGCAGGCCGTGCCCCCGGACGTACGGCGGCGCCCCGGGAGGCTGCGGAGATTGCGGGAACTCCGGCCCTCCCGGCGGCGTCGGTGACGGCTTCACCGCTGCGGACCCCTCTCCTCGTCAGGCTTCACGTGATTTACTCTACCAAACAGTTGTTAGAAAAACGGAAGGGTCCCCCCGATGACCGTGGTCCGCTACGAGCGGCGCGGACCCGTGGCGGTGGTCACCATGAACCGCCCGGAGTACCGCAACGCGCAGAACTCCGCGATGACCTACGCCCTCGACGAGGCCTTCTACCGGGCCGCCGCCGACGACGAGGTCAAGGTGGCCGTGCTGGCCGGGGAGGGCCCCCACTTCTCCGCCGGGCACGACATCGGCAGCCCCGGCCGCGACGCGCACGCCTCCTTCGAGCGCAGGGCCGGCCTGTGGTGGGACCACGTCGGCAAACAGGGCGCCGAGAGCCGCTTCGCCCGCGAGTCCGAGGTCTACCTCGGCATGTGCCGCCGCTGGCGGGAGATCCCCAAGCCGATGATCGCGATGGTGCAGGGCGCGTGCGTCGCGGGCGGGCTCATGCTCGCCTGGGTCTGCGACCTGATCGTCGCCTCCGACGACGCGTTCTTCGCCGACCCGGTGGTGCGCATGGGGATCCCCGGCGTGGAGTACTTCGCCCACCCCTGGACGATGCCGCCGCGCGTCGCCAAGGAGCTGCTGTTCACCGGTGACCGCATGACGGCCGGACGGGCCCACGAGGTGGGCATGGTCAACCGGGTCGTGCCCCGCGAGCGGCTGGCGGAGGAGACCTTCGCGCTGGCCGGACGGATCGCGGCCATGCCGCGCCTGGGCCTGGCGCTGGCCAAGAAGGCCGTCAACCAGGCCGAGGACCTGCAGGGCATGCACGCCGGGATGGACTCGGTCTTCGGCCTGCACCACCTCGCCCACGCGCACAACGCCGAGACCTCGGCCGACGCCCTGGCCGGCATGGACCCCGGGAGCATGAAGGCCGCCGCAGGCGGGTCCGACCCCGGCGGCGCGGCGGCCGCCACCGGGACCGGCGGCGGGATCGGTGGCGGGACCGGGACCGGGACCGCTCAGGCGGTCACCGGCGGGTCCGGCTCCGCGAGTGCGGAGGCGGCCGCCGATGGATCTTGACCTGTCGTCCGCCGAGCCGTTCCGCGCCGAGGTCCGCGACTGGCTCCGCGCCCACGTGCCCGCCGCCCCCCTGCCCTCGCTGGAGACCGCGGAGGGCTTCGCCGCGCACCGCGTCTGGGAGCGCGAGCTGTACGACGCGCGCCTGTCGGTCGTCTCCTGGCCCGCCCGGTACGGCGGGCGGGACGCGAGCCCGCTGGAGTGGCTGGTCTTCGAGGAGGAGTACCACGCCGCCGGGGCGCCCGGCCGGGTCGGCCAGAACGGCGTCAGCCTGCTCGCCCCGACGCTCTTCGCGCACGGCACCCCCGAGCAGCGGGAGCGGATCCTGCCGCCGATGGCCTCCGGCGAGGTCGTCTGGGCCCAGGCCTGGTCCGAGCCGGAGTCGGGCAGCGACCTGGCCTCGCTGCGCGCCACCGCGACCCGGGTGGACGGCGGCTGGCGGCTGAACGGCCAGAAGACGTGGAGCTCGCGCGCGGCCTTCGCCGACCGGGGCTTCGGCCCGTTCCGCTCCGATCCGCGGGCCGAGCGGCACCGCGGCCTCACCTACCTGATGTTCTCCCTGGACGCCGAGGGCCTCACCCGCCGCCCGATCGGCCGCCTGGACGGCAGGCCCGCCTTCGCCGAGCTCTTCTTCGACGACGTGTTCGTGCCGGACGCCGACGTGGTCGGCGCGCCGGGCGAGGGCTGGCGGGTGGCGATGTCCACCGCCGGCGACGAGCGCGGGCTCACCCTGCGCAGCCCCGGCCGGTTCACGGCCGCCGCCGACCGGCTGGTCGCGCTCTGGCGCGAGCGCGCCGACCCCGCCGACGGCGCGCTGCGCGACCGGGTGGCCGACGCCTGGATCAGGGCCCGCGCCTACCGGCTGAAGGGCTTCGAGACCGTCTCCCGCACCGACGGGGCCGGGGCCGAGTCGAGCGTCAACAAGGTCTTCTGGTCGGAGCTGGACCTGGCGCTGCACGAGACCGCGCTCGACCTGCTGGGCCCCGACGGCGAACTGGCGGGCGAGTGGCTGGAGGGCTACGTCTTCTCCCTGGCCGGGCCGATCTACGCCGGGACCAACGAGATCCAGCGCAACGTCATCGCCGAGCGCGTGCTCGGCCTGCCCAGGGGGCCGCGGTGAAGTTCGTCCTCGACGCCGGACAGCGGTTGTTCGGCGAGACCCTGCACAGGCTGCTGGCCGGGGCGGACACCCCGGCCGTGATCCGCGCCCGCGCCTGGGGGGACCCGGAACCCTGCCGGGCCCTGTGGCGCTCGCTCGCCGGGGCCGGGGTCCTGGCACCGGCGGTGCCCGAGGCCGCGGGCGGAGCGGGGCCGCTCCCGGTGGAACTGGTGACCGCCTTCCACGAGCTGGGGCGGCACGCCGCACCCGGGCCGCTGGCCGAGACCGCCGCCGCCGCCGAACTCCTGGCACGGCTCGGCCGCTCCCCCGGCGACGGGCTCGCGGCGGAGTGGCTGCCGCGCATCGCGGAGGGCGCGGCCGCCGTCTCGCTGGTCCTGCCGCCGGCCGTGCCGTACGCGCTGGACGCCGACCTCGCCGACGCGGTCTGGCTGGTGGACGGCGACCGGCTCTGCGAGGCCGTCCCGGGAGCGGTGCGGTCCTCGCTGGATCCCGCCCGGCGGCTCTCCCCGGTCACGGCGGGCACCGTACTGGCCTCCGGTCCGGCGGTGCGCGCGGCGGCGGAGGCCGCCTGCGACCTGGGCACGCTGGCCTGCGCCGCCCAGCTGGTCGGACTGGGTCGCCGCCTGCTGGAGGCCACCGTGGAGTACGCCGGGGCCCGGCACCAGTTCGGGCAGCCGATCGGCGCCTTCCAGGCGGTCAAGCACCGCCTGGCCGACACCCTGGTCGGCCTGGAGTACGCCCGCCCGCTGGTGTACGGCGCGGCGCTGGCCTACGGCTCGCCGGACTTCCCGCGCGACGTGTCGGCCGCCAAGGCTGCGGCCTCGGAGGCCGCCTACGCGGCGGCCCGGACCGCCCTGCAGGTGCACGGCGCGGTCGGCTACACCGACGAGTACGACCTCGGCCTCTGGATCCGCCGGGCCCGCGCCCTGCACACCGCCTGGGGCTCCCCCGCCGACCACCGCGCCCGTGTCGTCACGGCTCTGACGGGCGCCTGACCCCCGGCCGACGAGGCCGGGCGGTCGTCCGGGCGCACGCGCCCGCAGCGGAATGTGACCCATATCACTTTCTTGGAAAAACGCGGCGAAGAAAGTCCGCCGTGGAAATCCGTCGCTTCGGATTACCACATTCACGTGGAGACGCGACCTGGGCCGCGGCGTCGCCGACGGGGGTGGCCGCGTGCGGATGCCGTATTCGGGGACCGGGCACGCCGGCCGCTGAGGAAGCGCTTTCTGATTGAAATATCAATCAGCTGTCCGGATGCGGACACGCATCGGTTTGCCCGAGAGATATTCCCGTCCTAACATCTCATCGCGAAAGGATCCCCTGCCTACCGGCATCGGATTTCCAATCCTTCCTCCGAAGGACGGGCGGTGATTAACCCCTTCGCCGCCCGCCGTACCGGAAACCGCAACCGCGGTACAACCAGATGGAGGCATCGATGAGCATCAGCCGATTCACCGGCGGTCGTGCGGCCCGGCTCGCGCTGGTCGCCGCCGCGGCCCTGACGCCGCTGCTGTGGACCCCGCCCGCCGCCGCCGCCCCCTCCGGGCCGAGCGCTCCGGGCGGGTCGTACGTCCTGACCGTGCAGCCCGAGCTCGGATCGTCCCCGGTCAGGACGGTGACGCTGACGTGCGGTCCCGACGGAGGCACGCACGCCTACGCCGCGGCGGCCTGCGACCAGCTCCGCCGCGCCGCCGGCAGGGTGGAGCGCATCCCCGAGGACCCCGGCATGTGCACGCGGGAGTACGCCCCCGTCCGCGTCACCGCCACCGGCGTCTGGAACGGCCGGCACCGGCACTTCACGCAGACCTATTCGAACCGCTGCACGGCGGTGCGCGCCACCGGCGGCGCCCTCTTCGCCTTCTGAGCCGCGGTTCTCCGCCCTCCGGCCAGACGGCCGCCCGGGGATAACGGCGGCGCCCACCGGCGTTCACGCCGTCCGCGCGCCGGCCCATGCCCGCGCGCGGACGGCGCGCGCCTTTTCGCCGCCATTCCCCGGCATAGATCGAAAATCGTCGACGGTAAAATAGATGCGATATTCGAAGGGAAGTCTTCATGATGAGGAAACTGTTCTTCGCGGTGGTGCTGGCAGTGGCGACGGCCGGTTCCACGACGGCCTGGGCCGAGGTCCCGGCTCCGTCCGCGACCGGCTCCGCGCGGATCGCCTTCCACAAGTCGGGCGGTTTCGCCGGGATCGACCAGGCGATCACGATCACCCGGGACGGCGCGGCCCGGGTCCGCGGCACCGCGAGGAGCGCGGAGTTCCGGCTGACCGACGATGAGTTCCGCTCCCTGCGCCGCGAGCTCGACGCGGTCTCGACGTGGCGCTCCTCCTCCGCGGGCTGCGACATCGCCGACCACTTCACCTACACGCTGAGCCACCGCGGCCGGCAGGCCACCCGTTGCCACGAGGTGCCCGCCGACTGGCGGCCCGCGATCGCCCGCCTGGAGGGCCTGATCGACCGCGCGCTCGCGGGCCGGGCGGTGCCGCGCGGCTGAGGCGGCCGCGAAGGCACGGCCTGACCCGTCGGGGGCCCGCAGGCCGCGCAGCCGGACCGGTCACGGACCCGGGGCCGGACCGGTCACGGACCCGGGGGCGGCAGGCGCAGGCCCGGCGGGTCCCGCAGGACGCCGGCGGCGCGGGTGACGACGGCGTCGATCAGTTCCTCGCAGGAGGGCAGGTCGTCGATGAGGGCCACCACCTGGCCTGAGGCCAGCACGCCGAGGTCGGGGCGGCCGTCGACCATGGCCGCCCTGAGCAGCATGGGGGTGTTGGCCGCCATCAGTACCTGGGACCAGGTCAGCTCCCTGCCGTGCTTCATGGCCAGACCGTCGCGGATCATCTCCGGCCAGGACATGCCGGAGACCTTCCGGAAACGGGCGGCGTTGCGCACCGCGCGGACCAGACCGGTCAGGCGGCCCGTGCCCTCCAGCCCGTCCACCAGGGGCGTGCGCAGCACCCGGTGCGGCATGCCGTCCACCTGGCGGGTGACCACGGTCTCCGACGCGGCCAGGTAGAGCCGCTTGACCGCGTCCGGGACCGGGCTGTCGGAGGTGAGCAGGAACCGGGTGCCCATGGCCACGCCCGCCGCGCCGTACGCCAGGGCGGCGGCCAGGCCCCGGCCGTCGAAGAAGCCCCCGGCGGCGATCACCGGGATGCCGACGGCGTCGACGATCTGGGGCAGCAGCAGCGTGGTGGCGACCGGCCCGGTGTGGCCGCCGCCCTCGCCACCCTGGACGAGCACCGCGTCGGCGCCCCACGCGGCGACCTTCTCCGCGTGGCGGCGCGCCCCGACGGACGGGATCACCACGACGCCCGCGTCCTTCAGCCGGGCGATCAGCTCCGGGCGGGGGGCCAGCGCGAAGGAGGCGACCCTCACCCGGTGCCTGATCAGCAGATCGACGCGGTCGTCCGCGTCGGAGGCGTCGGCGCGCAGGTTCACCCCGAAGGGCGCGTCGGTGCGCGAGCGGACCTCCTCGACGGCGGCGGCGAGCCGGTCGAGGGTCATGGTGGCCGAGGCGAGGATGCCGAGCCCGCCGGCGTTCGCCGTCGCCGAGACCAGCCTCGGTCCCGCCACCCAGCCCATGCCGGTCTGCACGACCGGGTGGCGGACGCCGGTCAGGCGGGTGAGCGGCGTGTCCAGCACCTGGTCGATCACGCTCCCGCCTCCCGGACGCGGGGTTCCCGCAGAGCCTGCCGGGCACGCGGCTTCCGCAGCACCTCCCGGGCACGCGGCTCCCGGGCACGCGGCTCCCGGGCACGCACCTCCCGGGCACGCGGCTCCCGGGCACGCACCTCCCGGGCACGCGGCTCCCGGGCACGCACCTCCCGGGCACGCGGCTCCCGCAGCACCGGCGGGGCGGGCGCCCGCCCCGCCGGAGTCCGCGGGCGCCGGAAGGTCATGCCCGGACCTCCCGGTCCCGCAGTCCCCGGGGGTCGAGCAGCCCGCGGATCAGCCGCAGCTCCTCGTCCGTCGGCCACCGGGTCTGCGGCACGTCGCCGTCGATCGCCAGGTCGAAGCCGGTGGCGGCGACGACCCGCTCGGCCTCCACCCCGGGGTGGACCGAGACCAGCCGCATCGACCCGTCCGGCGCGCCGAAGTCGAGCACGCCCAGGTCGGTCACGACCCGGCGCAGGTCGTGGAAGCGGGAGGCGCGCGCGCCCAGCTCCGCCGCGCGGTCGGAGCCGACCCCGCTGACCACGTCCACCTTCGGCACGAACACCCGGGTGGAGTGGCGGGGGATCCAGTAGCTGGTCGGGTTGCAGAGCGTGTTGCCGGGGGCGCCGCGCACGCCGAGCAGCTGCGAGACCGGCCGGGTCCAGTCGCCGATCGCCGAGATGTTGGTGTTGCCGTACCGGTCGATCTGGGAGGCGCCCATCATCACGTGCCGCCGTCCGTTCTGCACCAGCCACAGGTGGTCGCGGAACGGCAGCCAGCCCTCCGCCGGGCCCGCGGGCGCGCCGATCGGCACCGGCTCGGCGGTGAGCAGCGCGCCGCCGTCGGTGGTCAGCAGACCGGGTTCGAAGGTGAGCCGGGCCAGCCGGGCCCCCAGGACCGAGCAGGTGCCCATCGCCGCCGCCAGGATCTCGCCGTCGCCGCGCCAGGCCTCGGCGCAGGCCGTCACGCAGACCTCCGCGCGACTCGCGCTCATCGGGTCCCCTCCTTTGTGCCGCTCCCGGTGCGGGGACCGGTCGTCGCTCCGCGGCGGTCCGGGCCCGCCGTGCGGAGCGCGCTCATCCGGCCCGCTCCCCGTGCCAGCGCCGCACCGCGTCGCGGTAGGCGGTCTCGTCCCCGGACAGGAACCGGCCGGTGAAGGCCGCCCACGCCTCCGGGGCCGCGGCCGAGGCCGCGTAGTGCCGCTGGAAGGCCTCGTCGCGGCCGCGGTCCCCGCACTCGGTGAAGTGGGCGCCGTCCGGAGCCTCCACCACTCCGGCCACGTGCATCCGGCTGACCAGCAGCGTCTGCGGCGGCCCGGCCGGCTCACCCGGGTCCACCAGCCGCTCGCAGCTCAGATAGGTGCGGGCGGCGGCCTTGGCGAACAGGTCGTCCAGGTAGGGGTCGGGACCGAGGTACCGGCCGTTGCCGCGGGTGTCGGCCCGGTCCAGGTGGATCAGAGCCGCGTCCAGCGTCAGCGCCGGCACCGCGACCAGCTCCTCGCCCTCCCCCTCCGCGTTCCCTTCCGCGCTCCCCTCCGCGTCCGCCCCCGTGTCCTCCCCCGGGCCCTCCCCGGCGGCGCCGTACGGCCTCCCCGCGGCGTCGTACGGCGAGCGGACCGTGCGCAGCTCCGGGTTGACCCGCATGACGTCCGAGCCGAGCCCGGCGCGGGTCGGCAGGAACGGCAGCCGGTGCGCCGCGGCGAGCAGGCCGAACATGAACATGCCCTCGTCGTACTCGGTGAGCCGGACCGTCCCGTTCTGCCGGGCGGCCCGGAAGTTCGGTTCCAGGGGGACCGAGTCGAGCGTCACGAAGGGGGCGACCACCCGGCGGACCTTGCCCGCGGCGCAGAGCAGGCCCACGTCGGGCCCGCCGTACGACACGATCGTCAGGTCCTTCAGGGCGGACCGGCAGACCGCGCGGACCAGGGCCATCGGCTTGCGCCGCGAGCCCCAGCCGCCGATGCCGACCGTCATGCCGCTCTCCAGCGAGGCGACGACCTCCTCGGCCGTCATCACCTTGCTCATCGGCGCGCTCACCGCTCCTCCCCCGCTCCACGGACGGCTCCGTCCCCCCGTCGGCCGTCCCGCCCGCCGCGCCGGGCCCGCTCCCGGGAGCCCGTCATCCCCGCGCCCTCTCGGTGACGAAGGCGGCGCGGTGCCGGTCGCCGGCGCCCATCAGGTTGAGCTCGAAGGTGAAGCCCTGCTCGAAGCGGTAGCTGCGGTTGACGTCGACCGGGTCGATGCCGTTCAGCGACTCCTTGGCCCGGCGGATCACGTAGGGGTCCTTGGCGGCGATCTGCGCGGCGACCTCGAAGGCGGTCTCGCGGAGCCGATCGGCGGGCGCGACCGCCAGCACCGAGCCGAACGCGTGCAGCTCGGCCGCCGTGACGTTCCGGCAGGTGTAGACCATCGCGCGCATCAGGTGCTGGGGGACGAGGCGGGCCAGGTGGGTGGCGGCTCCGAGCGCGCCCCGCTCCACCTCGGGCAGGCCGAAGTAGGCGTCCTCGGCGGCGACCACGATGTCGGCGTTGCCCGCCAGGCCGACGCCGCCGCCCAGGCAGAACCCGTGCACGGCCGCGATGACCGGCACCTCGCACCCGTAGACGGCCGCGAACGCCGCGTGGCAGCCGCGGTTGGCGCCCACCAGCGCCTCGAACCCGGAGGCGGCCTGCATCTCCTTGATGTCCACCCCGGCGTTGAAGCCCCGGCCCTCCGCGCGGAGCACCACGACCCGGCTCCCGGCGTCGCCCCCTGCCTCCCGCACGGCCTCCGCCAGCTCGAACCAGGCCTGCACCGGCAGGGCGTTGACCGGGGGGACGTCCACGACGATCTCGCGGACGCCGTCGCCGTGCTTCCTGGTGGAGATTCCCATAGGCTGCCTTTCCACCAAACATTTGTTAGAAATTAAGGTAGCAAAGGAACGGCGTGACCGCCTCCCCGAGTTCGCGGGGAGGCGGGCCGGCCCTTCCGCCCCGCCGTCACCGCTGAGGAGAGCCGACGATGATCTGCAAGGACCGCGTCGCCGTCGTCACCGGGGCCGGGCGCGGCCTCGGCCGCGCGCACGCCCTGGAGCTCGCCCGGCAGGGCGCCAGGGTCGTGGTCAACGACCTCGGCGTGAGCGCCGCCGGGGAGGGCGGGTCGGAGAGCCCCGCCCGGCGGGTGGCCGAGGAGATCCGCGCGCTGGGCGGCGAGGCGGTGGCCGACTGCTCCGACGTCGCCGACGGCGGCGGGGCCCGGCGCCTGGTGGAGACCGCCCTGGAGGCGTACGGCCGACTGGACGTGCTGGTCAACAACGCGGGCTTCCTCCGCGACCGCATGCTGGTGAACCTGTCGGAGGAGGAGTGGGACGCGGTGGTGCGGGTCCACCTCAGGGGCCACTTCCTGCCGCTCAAGCACGCCGGGCTGCACTGGCGGGCCGAGTCCAAGGCGGGCCGGCCGGTGGACGCCAGGGTGGTCAACACCTCGTCCGGGGCGGGCCTGCTCGGCAGTGTGGGGCAGGGCAACTACGCCGCGGCCAAGGCGGGCATCGCGGGCCTCACCCTGGTGGCCGCCGCCGAGCTGGCCCGGTACGGCGTGACCGTCAACGCGATCGCCCCGGCCGCCCGGACCCGGATGACCGAGCGGGTCTTCGCCGCGACGATGACGGCCCCGCGGGACGGCTCCTTCGACGCGATGGCCCCGGAGAACGTCTCACCCCTGGTGGCCTGGCTCGCCTCGGCCGGGTCGCGAGGGGTGACGGGGCGCGTCTTCGAGGTCGAGGGCGGCCGGATCTGCGTGATGGAGGGCTTCCGGCACGGCCCGGCCTCCGACAACGGCGCCCGCTGGGAGGCCGCCGACCTCGGCCCGGTGATCACCGGCCTGCTGGCCGACGCCGCCGCCCCCGAGCCCGTCTACGGGGTCTGAGCGCCGGGGTGCCGCCACCGGAGGGGTGCTACCGGTGGCGGCGATGCTTTCGGGAACGGACTGCGTGGAGGCTCCTGCGACTTCCGCGGTAGCCGTGTACCGCGGAAGTCGCAGACGGTTTTTCAATCCGGCGCCGGACGCGCCCCGCCGGACCGGTCCGGCACAATCGTCCGGCGGCCCGATCGCGAACACCGGCGCCGCTTTCCGCTGCGGTTCTGCTGCTCTGCAGGCCGCGCTTCCTGTGCCCGGGTCCTGGGGAGAGGCACCCGGGCACAGGAAGCGCTCAGGGACGCCGTCAGCGGTGAGCCGCCCTGCGGACCGGCGGGGTCCGGACGGCTCCGGCTCTCCTGGCCGCCGTCCTCGCCCGCGAGGCTCAGCCGCCGGTGGCGCCTCGGCAGCTCACGACTCCGCCGGACCGCCGGGGAGCGCGGCCTTGTGCACCTTCCCCGCCGCGTTGCGCGGCAGGCCGTCGACGACGAGCACCTCCCGGGGCACCTTGAAATTCGCCAGCGCCGCCCGGCAGTGCGCGACGAGCGCCTCCGGGGTGACGGCGGCGCCGGGCCGGAGCACGACGTAGGCGCGGCCGACCTCGCCCAGCCGCGCGTCGGGGACCCCGACCACGGCGGCCTCGGCGACCGCCCCGTGGCGGGCGAGGACCTGCTCGACCTCGGCCGGGTAGACGTTGAACCCGCCGACCGTGAACATGTCCTTCGACCGGCCGGTGATCGTCAGATTGCCGCGCCCGTCGAGGCGGCCCCGGTCTCCGGTCACCAGCCAGCCGTCCCGGACCGCCTCCGCGGTCGCCCCGGGATCGTCGAGGTAGCCGAGCATCACGTTGTGCCCGCGGACGAGGATCTCGCCGTCCTCCCCCGCGGGGACCGGCCGGCCCGCACCGTCGGCCACCGCGACCTGCACGCCCTCGATGGGGCGGCCGGAGGTGCCGGCCACGGTCGCGTCGTCGTCGTCGAGCGAGCAGGAGGTCACCGTGCCGCACGACTCGGTGAGCCCGTACGCCGTGACGACCTGCGGGAAGAGCTCGGCCCGGAGGCGCGTGACCAGCGCGACCGGGACCGTCGCGGCGCCGGTCACGGCGAGCCGGAGCGAGGACAGGTCGTACCGGGGGCGCTCCGGCGCGTCCAGCATCGTCGTGTAGATCGTCGGCGGACCGGGCAGGACGGTGATCCGCTCGGTTTCGATCAGCCGCATCGTCTCGCCGGGCTCGAACACCGGCTGGAGCACCATCGTGGCTCCGCGCAGCAGGCAGGCGAGCACGCCCGCCTTGTAGCCGAAGCAGTGGAAGAACGGGTTGACGATGAGGTAGCGGTCCCCCGGCGACAGGCCGGTCCGGCCGCACCAGGCCTCATAGGTCCGGACGTTCTGGCCGTGGGTGCACATGACCCCCTTGGGCCTGCCCGTGGTGCCGGAGGTGAAGAGCACGTCCGCGACGTCCCCGGCGGCCACCGACGCCGACCGGGCCCTCGCCGTCTCCTCGGGGACGGATGCGCCCCCGGCGAGGAACGCCTCCCAGTTCGTCGTCCCGGGTCGCGCCTCACGGTCGAACGCGACCACGGCGGCGAGATCCGGCAGTCCCGGAACCGGCCGGCCACCGCCCCCGGTCCCCTCCCCGCCCCCGCCCTCGGCTCTGATCCCGAGCCCGGTCCCGGCTCCGTCGCCGTCCACGGCATCGGCGCCCGCGCCGAGCATGGCCAGGTAGTCGTTGCCGAGGAAGCCGTCCTCGACGAAGAGCGTCCGCGCCCGGCTCCTCGCCAGCACCCAGCGCGCCTCCTCCCCCTTGTAGCGGGTGTTGACCGGGACGAGTACCGCTCCGGCGCTCACCGCGCCCAGCGCGGCCACGATCCACTCCAGGCCGTTCGGCGCCCAGACGGCGATCCGGTCCCCCCGCCCGGCGCCGGACGCGGCGAAGGCCCGGACCGCTCCGCGGACCCGGTCGCGCAACTCCCGGTACGTCACCCGGACCGGACCGTCCACCACGGCCTCGGTCTCCGGGAAGTCGCGCGCGGCGCGGTCCAGGACGCCCGGGATCGTCAGCGCGCCGTTCTCGCTCATGGGTCTCCCCTGTTCCGCCGGAGGCCACCGGAGGCCACCGAAATCCGGCCGAGGCCACCGGAGGCCACCGGAATCCGCCCGGACCCCCGAAGACCGGACACCGGGGTCCATCGTGCCGCCCGGCCTCCGGCCGCGCGGGCCGCCGTCCCGGTGACCGGTACACGCGCCCGCTCCCCGGCGCGGCGTCCCGGTGACCGGTACGCGCTCTCCGGCCCCCGGCGCGAGGCCGTACCCTCCCCGGGACCGGAAGGGCCGCTCTCGGGAGGGACGCGACGGGATGGGGACGGACACCGCGATGGGCACGGCGATGGGCACGGCGATGGACTTCACCGGCCGGGCGGTGCTGGTCACCGGCGGGACCAGGGGCATCGGGTTCGCGATCGCGGAGGCGTTCCTCGCGGCCGGGGCAGAGGTGGTCGTCTGCGGGCGCGCCGAACCGGCGGCCCTGCCCGGCGCGGGCGGCCGGACCGCCCGTTTCGTCGCCGCGGACGTCCGGGACGCCGCGGCGGCCGCGGAGCTGGTGGAGCGTACGGCGGGCCTGCTCGGCCGGCTCGACGTGCTCGTCAACAACGCCGGGGGCTCGCCGTCGGCGGACGCGGCGACGGTCTCCCCGCGCTTCGTCGCCAGGGTCGTGGATCTGAACCTGCTGGCGCCGTTCCACGTGGCGCAGCCGGCCAACCGGGTGATGCAGGATCAGGAGGGCGGCGGCTCGATCGTCAACATCGGCAGCGTCGCCGCCCATGACCCGCAGCCGGGCATCGCCGCCTACTCCGCCGCCAAGGCGGGGCTGCTGGCGCTCACCCGGGCGCTGGCCCTCGAATGGTCGCCGAAGGTCCGGGTCAACCACATCACCACCGGTCTCGTCCGGACCGAGGCCGCGGCGCAGGTGTACGGCGAGGACGGCGGCGCGGCCGTCGCGGGGGTGATCCCGATGGGCCGGATGGCGGTGCCCGCCGACGTGGCGGGCGCCTGCCTCTACCTGGCGAGCGGCCTGTCGTCCTACGTCACCGGCGCGGACATCGCGGTGCACGGCGGCGGCGAGTTCCCCGCCCGTTACGTCGTGACCCGGACCCCGACGGCCTGAACCGTCTACCTCGGCGGCAGGCCTACCCGAACGACCTCCCTGGCGGACCTCAGACGCGGCGCGCGAGAGTGACGATCTCGCGGCTGCCGCCGGTGACGGGACCGCGCCGCCAGTCGCCGTACTGCGCCTCGACCGCGAAACCGGCCTCGGCCAGGAACGCCCCCAGCGCCGGCACGTCCAGGAAACGCAGGGTCGAGCGGTCGACCCGCAGGACGGCGCCGTCCGGGCCGCTGGTCGTCTCGGTGAACGTCACGACGTCGCCGCGGACCGACTCGACGCGGT
This sequence comes from Planomonospora antibiotica, assembly GCF_014647955.1. Classification (NCBI taxonomy): domain Bacteria; kingdom Bacillati; phylum Actinomycetota; class Actinomycetes; order Streptosporangiales; family Streptosporangiaceae; genus Planomonospora; species Planomonospora antibiotica. Next base: position 168,611 of record NZ_BMQE01000006.1, read on the forward strand.
GCGCCGTCCGGAGCGTGCGGCCGGACGCGTCCACGACATCGGAGGCGTTCGCCGGATTCCAGTCCTCCCACGCGCGCGCCTGGGGGTGACGCGTCTCGAACGCGAACAGGCCCCCGTCCCGGAGGGCCGCCCGGATCGCGGTGAGGGAGGCGCGCAGCTCGTCGTCGCCCACGAGGCACTGGAACGCGTGGCTGACCATCGTCACCAGGTCGAACTCCCGGTCCCAGGCCGCTTCGGCGGCGGTGCCCGCCACCCACTCGATGTCGGTGCGCCGCCGGGCCCGTGCGAGCGCCGCCGGGTCCGGCTCCAGCCCGACGAGCCGTCCGGGATGCCCGCGTTCGCGCGCCTGGTGCAGCATGCCTCCTGTCCCGCATCCCACGTCCAGCACGGCGTCCGCGGCCATCACCAGGCCGTTGTAGAACGCGTCACCGGGATACAGCTCGGCGTCCCAGGGGTTCAGCAGGTCGTAGAGTTCGGCGGCGCCGGCGTCGGAGAGCACCGCAGCAGTCTCCACGGCCGGCGACCGGCCGGCAATGTCAGGCAGCTGGGCCTGCTCCTCGACAGGCAGGACTGCGCCAACTAAGCGCGCTGGTGTTCGGTCCGGCGCCGGGCCGTCGCCTGCGATCAGTGCGCTACCGCCGGGCGGCTGCGCTCCGCTGGCGTGCCGATTCGTACAGCACGACAGTCGCGGCGGTCGCCGCGTTCAGGGAACTGGCGGACCCGGACATCGGGATCCGGACGAGCTGGTCGCAGGCCTCGCGCCAGCTGGAGCTGAGACCGGCGGTCTCATTGCCGATCAAGGTCAGCGTGGGTCGCGTGAAGTCGTACTCGGCGGCATCCGGTGCGCCGTGCTCATCGGTTCCCACGATGCCCATGCCGATGCCAGCGGCGCGGACGTCAGCGACCCAGGACAGAACGGCCTGGTGTGAGGGCACCCGGACCACGGGTAGGGCGAACAGCGAGCCGGTGCTCGCCCGGACCGCCTTCGGGTCGTATACGTCGGCGGCATGGCCGGTGATGATGACCCCGGAGGCGCCGAAGGCGTCTGCGGACCGGATGAGGGTCCCGATGTTGCCGGGGCTGGTGGGCCGGTCGAACACGACGGTGAGCATGGTCGGCGCGGCCGGGATCCGGCACAGGTCGTCCTCCGGCAGCGCGACCACGGCCAGCAGCTCCGGAACCGTGTCCGTCTTGCCTCCCAGCTCGTGCATCAGTTCACGGGCGACGGCGATCTTCTCGGCTCGGACCGTGTCCAGGACCTCGTGCGCCCAGCCGGACGGCTGAGCGCCGGTGTCGTAGAGCAGCTCTCGGATCTGCCAGCCGTGTTCGACGGCCATGGTGATCGGGCGCACGCCCTGCACGAGGAACTCACCGCGACGCTGCCGCTTGGTCCGGTTCCGGAGGAGAGCCTCCCACTGCTGGAATCGTGCGTTGCGGCCGTTCACCCGCGGACCCACCGCTATCCCCGCCTCCGTCGATGACCCACCCGTGCCCCGCCCGCCGCGCCGAGCGCGTCTACCCGGCGCTGCCGTCGGTGCCGTCTCCGTCCGGACCGGGAGTGTCCTGTCCAAGACCTCGGCGGATCGCGATCTCTACGGGCGAGTACGCACCGTCGGCCCGCTCCAGTTCGTACGGCGCGGCCGGCATCAGCGGCGGCTGGGCCATGAAGCGCGGTCGCGTCCCATGGTGCGGTTGCGCCGCGTGCACCAGGAACGGATGGCACAGGAAGACGTCGCCCGGGGACCCGGTGGCGAGGGCGAGCGGCCGGTGGTCGGATACCGCCACCAGGTCGGGCGCGAGATCCAGCCCGCTCGCCCCGTCCTCCCCGTACTTCTCCAGCACCTTCGGCACGTCGAGATGCGAGCCGACCCGGATCCGGGTCGGGGCGTCCTCCTCACCGACCTCGCTGAACAGGAACAGCATCAGCAGCGCCCGGCCGCTGGAGCGCACATTCGTGAAGTACCAGCTCTCGCCTTCCGGCAGATAGCTGCCCTCGATATGCCAGCCCGCGTCGTCCGGCTCCTCCTGGTGCGGGAAGCGCAGCGGGAACGTGCCCAGCGAGTAGCGCGGCTCCCAGCGTCCCGCGCCGACGAGGAGGTCGTACGCGTGGTGGAGGAACGGGGAGTTGGGTGCGGCGGCGAACGGCCCCTGCGCCAGGCCTGCCACCCAGTGCACGGGCTGTGTCCACGTCGCCGGATCGTCCGGTTCGCAGCCCGTCTCTCGCCACAGTAGCCGCGCGCAGTCCGCGGCCACGCGCGGCGCGACGGCACCCTCCAACTTCACGAAGCCGTCGCGGAGAAAGCGGGATACCAAGGTCGTGTCATCCATTCCCCCATCGTGCGGCGACATCGGTCCCGATCACCCGACACTTTCCGCACCGCTTCTATCGGGTGTGCGGCAACAGCCGCGGTCGAGCCCCGGCCATGCCGATCAAGCCGGCCCGCGGCACGGCCGCCCCTCGGGCTCCGTGACGCGTCCGCGGATGCCGGTGTTCACGCGTCCGGGCCCAGGATGAGGCCGCTGGTGGGCACACCCGTGCCCGCGGTGACGATCACGTCGCCGGGCGCGGCGGGCTGGTTGACCGACGTGCCGCGGACCAGGCGCACGGCCTCGGCGACGCCGTTCATGCCGTGCAGGTACGCCTCGCCGAGCTGGCCGCCGTGGGTGTTGCAGGGCAGCCGCCCGCCGAGTTCCAGGTGCCCGTCCGCGATGAAGTGCCTGGCCTCTCCCCTGGCGCAGAAGCCGAGCTCCTCCAGCTGCGGGAGCACCAGCGGGGTGAAGTGGTCGTAGAGGACCGCCGCGCCGACGTCGTCCGGGCCCAGGCCGCTCTGCGCGTACAGCTCCCGGCCGACCAGTCCCAGCTCCGGGATGCCGGTGATCGACGGCCGGTAGTAGCTGGTCATCATGTGCTGGTCGGCGCCCGAACCCTGCGCCGCCGCGCGGACGACCGCGGGCGGGTGCGGCAGGTCGCGGGCCCGCTCGGCCGAGACGACGACCAGGGCCTGGCCGCCGTCGCTCTCCTGGCAGCAGTCCAGCAGGCGCAGCGGCTCGGCGATCCAGCGGGAGGCCTGGTGGTCGGCGAGGGTGATCGGCCGCCCGTGGAACCAGGCGGCCGGGTTGACCGCCGCGTGCTTCCTGTCCACCACGGCGACCCGGCCGAAGTCCTCGCTGGTCGCGCCGTACTCGTGCATGTAGCGGCGGGCGAACATCGCGACCCACTGGGCGGGGGTGGACAGGCCGAACGGGGTCATCCAGGAGTAGGCCGCGCCGTCGGCTCCGGTGTCCGCCGGCCGGTCCGCCTGGCCGAGGCCGTAGCGCACGCCGGAGCGCTCGTTGAAGGCGCGGTAGCAGACGACGACGTCGGCGACACCGGTGGCGACGGCCATCGCGGCCTGCTGGACGGTACCGCAGGCGGCCCCGCCGCCGTAGCCGACCCGGGAGAAGAACCGCAGCTCGCCGATGCCGGTGCTGCGGGCGACATGGATCTCGGAGTTGGTGTCGGCGGTGAACGTCACCAGCCCGTCGACGTCGGACGGCTCCAGCCCGGCGTCGGCGACGGCGGCCAGCACCGCCTCGCAGGCCAGCCGGAGTTCGCTGCGCCCGGAGTCCTTGGAGAACTCGGTGGCGCCGATGCCGGCGATCGCGGCGGCGCCGGAGAGCGGTCCGAGGCGGTCGCGCCGGGTCATGCCGCGCCCTCCTTCCCGGGGCGGCCGCCGTCGCGCGGGAGCCGCACGACGACGGTTCCCGTCACGTGGGCGCCCAGGCCGTTGGCGCCGCGGACGGACACCTCGACCCGGCCGCTCCCGTCGTCCTTGGCCGTGACGGCGCCGGTCAGCACCATGGTGTCGCCGGGGTGGTTCGGCGCGCCGAGCCGGATCCTGATGGCCGTGACGACGGCGGCGGGACCCGCCCACGCGGTGACGAACCGTTCGACCAGGCCGTTGGTGGTAAGGATGTTCATGAAGACGTCCTTCGAACCCCGGGCGACCGCCAGCGCGGGGTCGTGGTGCACGTCCTGGTAGTCGCGGGTGGCGATCGCGGTGGCGACGATCATGGTCCTGGTCAGCGGGATCGCCAGCTCTCCGAGCGGGTCGCCCACCGCCACCTCGTCGTACGTCCTGGAGCGCGGCGGGGTCACGACGCCGCCCTCCCGTCCGCCAGCGCGTCGCCGAGCCGGGCCAGTACGGCGCTCGCCCCGCCCAGGGTGCCGGCTATCTGCCGTCCCCACAGGAAGTGGCGGTGCACCGGGTAGTCGACGTCGACGCCGATCCCGCCGTGCACGTGCTGGACCCGGTGGACCACGTTCAGCCCGGCCTCCGCGGCCCACCACTGCGCGACCGCGACCGGTGCGGCCGCCGCCTCGGATTCCTCCTCGATCGCGCAGACGGCCCGCCAGAGACAGACCCGCATGGCGTCGATCTCGATGTAGCAGTCGGCGAGCTGGTGCTGGACCGCCTGGAACGTGGCCAGCGGGCGGCCGAACTGCTCCCGCGCGGCGAGGTGGCCGGCGGCCAGCCGCAGCGCGCCCTCGGCGACGCCCAGCTGGAGGGCGGCCAGGGCGACGGAGGCCAGCTCGACGGTCCGGTCGACGGCCCCGGTGCCAGGACGGCCGACCGCCTGCGCGGCCGCACCGGTCAGCAGCAGGTTCCCGGCGAGGTCCCGGCTCGTGGTCTCGACCCGCTCCCAGCCGGCGCGGTCGGCTCCGGTGTCCACCAGGAACAGGCCGGTCCCGTTCTCGGCGGTCGCGGAGACGAGCACGTGGGCGGCCCCGGAGGGCGAGGGCACGACCGCCTTCACGCCCGTCAGCCGCCAGCCGCCGTCCGCGCTCCCGTCCGGCCGGGCCGTGCACTCCGGCGTGCGCGGGTCGTGCGGGCCGAACTCCTCCAGCGCCACGGTGAGCCGCGCCGACCCGTCCGCGATCCCCGGCAGCAGGTCGCGGCGCTGCTCCGCCGTACCGTGCGCGGCGACCGCGAGTGCGCCGACGAGCGCCGGCCAGACCGGTACGGGGGCCACCCGGCGGCCCTGCTCCTCCAGCAGGACGCAGAGCGCGGCCGGTCCCAGCCCGGCGCCGCCGTACTCCTCGGGCAGGGCGACGCCGAGCAGGCCGGTCTTGGCCAGCTCGGTCCAGAGGTCCTCGTCGATCCGATCCGGGGAGCCCTCGACGGCGCGGACCCGTTCGGTGGCGGCGCGGTCGGCGAAGACCTCCCGCGCCAGGTCACGGACCGCCTCCAGCTCCTCGCCGAGGGTGAAATCCATCAGTGCTCCTCCTGTCCGGCCGGCCGGAACACCGGGAGCGACAGACCGGGGTCGGGGTCGATCCAGTCGAGGACGACGGGCATGCCGATCTCGACGGCCTCGGGGGCGACGCCGGTCAGGCCGGTGATGAGCCGGGTGCCCTCGGCGAGCTCGACGAGGGCGACGACCAGCGGGAACTCGAAGGCGGGGTGGCGCGGGTGGTGGTTGACCACGTAGCTGTACACGTGTCCGCGGCCGGAGGCCTCGACGGTGTCCCAGTCGAAGGAGCCGCACCGCGGGCAGCAGGGACCGGGCGGGTGCCGGAGGTCCTTGCACCCGGCGCAGCGCTGGATCACCAGCCGGTGCCCGCGCGCGGCCTCGAACCAGAACGCGTTGTCCCGGTTGAGCGCGGGCCGGGGCCGCAGCGCTCCGGCGGGTCTCCTGGCGGGTCTCCTGGCGGGGTCGAACCACAGGATGCGCCAGCGCTGGACGGCCACGACCTCGCCGCCGCCGTCGCGGTAGGTCTTCAGCGTGGTCACGAAACGCCCCGCGCCCAGGGCGGTGGCCTTCTCCGGGGAGATCGACTCGACGACCTCCCCGACGCCGACGCGGTCCCCGGGGACGAGCTCCCGGTGGAACTCGAACTCCGAGTCGGTCGCCACCACCGAGGTGTATCCGCCCTCCTCCAGCAGGGTGAGCAGCTCACCGTAGGCGCCTGCCCGCGGCGACCTCCCGGCGGCGTACCCCGGCATCGTCCAGACCTGGACCATGGAGGCGGGGGCGACGATGCCGGGCCTGCCTGCGGCGCGGGCCGCCGCCTCGTCGAGGTGGACCGGGTTGGCGTCCTCCATCGCCTCGGCCCAGTGCCGGATCATCGGCAGGTTGACCGGGTCCGGGCCGGGCCGGAGCGGGGACAGCTCCCGTCCGGTGAACGCCTGCAGCCGCTCCTCGTAGTCGTCCGCACGGCCCCCCGGCGACGCATGGCCGTCCGCACGGTCCTCCGGCGTCTTGGAGCCCGGTCCCGTGGACGCCGCCGGCCCTCCGGTCCGCCCGCTCATGCGGCGCGTCCCCGCCGGGGCAGGCCCAGCCCCTGGGTGGCGACCATGTCCCTGAGGACCTCGTTGACGCCGCCGCCGAAGGTGTTGACGATGCCCTGCCTGGACAGCTGCTCGATCTGCCCGGCGAGCGCGGCGCCGGGCGACTCCGGGCGGATCCGGCCGGCCGCGCCGAGGATCCCGGTCAGGGTCCGCTGCACGTCGATGTGGGTCTCGGTGCCGTAGACCTTGGCCGCGCCCGCGTCCGCTCCGGAGAGCTCCCCCCGCTCGACCGCGCCGGCCATCTTCCAGTTCAGCAGGCGCATCGCCTCCAGCCGGGCGTGGGCGCGGGCCAGGTCGCGCCGTACCCAGGGCAGGTCGAGCGCGCCGTTCTCCCCGGCCCAGGCCAGCACGTCCTCCCAGAGCCGGATCATCCGCCCGCCGAGCGCGGCCAGGCCGATCCGCTCGTGGTTGAGCTGGGTGGTGATCAGGCTCCAGCCGCCGTCGACCTCGCCGACGACCGCGCTCGCGGGCACCCGCACGCCGCTGTAGTAGGTGGCGGTCACGGTCATCCCGCCGACCGTCCGGATGGGGCTCCAGGAGAAGCCGGGGGCGCTCGTGGGGACGATCAGGATCGAGATGCCCCGGTGCTTCGGGGCGCCGGGGTCGGTACGGCAGGCCAGCCAGATGTGGTCGGCGGTGTTCGCCCCGCTGGTGAAGACCTTGGCCCCGTCGACGACGAACTCGTCGCCGTCGCGGACCGCGCGGGTCGTCAGCGATGCCAGGTCGGTGCCGGCGCCGGGCTCGGTGTAGCCGATGGCGAAGACGACGTCGCCGGAGAGGATGCCGGGCAGGAAGCGCCGGCGCTGCTCCGCCGAGCCGTGGCGCATCAGCGTGGGGCCGACCGTGTTGACGGTGACGAACGGGAACGGGATCCCGGCCCGCTGGACCTCGTCGAAGAAGACGTACTGGTCCTCGGCCGACCGGCCCTGCCCGCCGTACTCGACCGGCCAGCCGAGGCCGAGCCAGCCGTCGGCGCCGAGCCGGCGGACCACCTCGCGGAAGCGGTCCCCGCCCACGCCCTCCTCGCCCGCGCGGCGGCGCTCGTCCTCCGGCAGCAGGCCCGCGAAGTAGTTCCGCAGCTCCGTGCGGAGCCGCCGTTGCGCTGCGGTCTCCCGCAGGTCCATGAAGGGATCCTCCGTCCGCGCACCCGGTCGGGCGGCGCCGTCGACGTTAACCGGCGGGACCGTCCGGCCCCCGGTCCGGTCCCGCTGACCGGGAGGCGACCGGTGCGGGTGCACCGTGCCCGTGCCGGTGTCCGTGCCTGTGCCTGTGCCCGTGCCGGTGTCCGTGCCTGTGCCTGTGCCCGTGCCGGTGTCCGGGCACCGGCACGGCCGTCAGCCGAAGTTGGCCTGCCCGCCGTCGAGCGGGACGGTGGCGCCGGTGAGGTAGCGCATGCCGGGACCGACGAGCGCCACCACCGCCCGTCCGATGTCCTCCTCGCAGTCCCCGACGTAGCCGAGCGGGATCGTCCTGCGGAACTCCTCCGCCTCGGCCGGGTTGGCCTCCATCCACCACCGCAGCCCCGGGGAGAGCGCGTGCGGGGCGATGGAGTTGGCGCGGACGCCGTCGGCGCCCCACTCCGCCGCGGCCGTCCGGGTCAGCGACCGGATGGCCTGCTTGGCTGCGGCGTAGGCGCCGTAGGTGCTCGGGTCCCAGCGGACCATGGCCGAGCTGACCAGGTTGACGATGCTGCCGCCGCCCCGCCGCTTCAGGTGCGGGTGGCAGGCCCGCATGAAGGCGAAGGCCGCGAAGGGACCGCTGCGGAAGCCCCGCTGGAAGTCGTCGTCGCTCATCGCCAGCAGCGGGCCGAACGCACCCGAGTAGGCGTTGTTTACCAGGATGTCGATCCCGCCGAACCGCGCCGCCACCCGCTCCACGACGTCCGGGATGGCCTCGGTGTCGCTCACGTCGCACGGGAACGGCTCCGCCTCCGCCCCGCGTTCGCGGATCAGCGCGCAGGTCTTCTCCAGTTTGGCCGGAGTCCGGCCGAGCACCGCGACGGACGCGCCCTCCGAGGCGAGGGCGAGCGCGATGCCCCGCCCCACCCCCTGCCCGGCTCCGGTCACGATCGCGTTCTTCCCGTCGAGGCTTCCCACCTGGTCTCCCGTCTCGCCGCAGCCGCCGCCGACCCGCAATGGTCGGGCGGAGGGGCTCCCGCGGGGGCGGGAGGTCCCGCTCACCGGGAGCGCCCCTCCCGGCGCACGGCGGACGGCGCGGCGCGGCGGTCCCGGTGACCGGGACTCCGCGTCCCGCGCCGCCGCCGGCGGTCACAATGGGCGGCCGGAAGCGCGTGCCGGGCGGCGCCCACGCCCCCCGTGCCGGGCCGTACCCGCGACCCTGTGCGGGGCGGCGCCCACGACCGCGTACCGGGCCGTGCCCACGGCCCCGTACCGGGCGGTGCCCATGGCCGCGTGCCGGGCGGGGTCTTCCCGGCCCGGCGGGAGGAGGGGGAGACGGTGACCGTACCTGCGGATCCGGGAGCCGCCGCGGCGGAGATCATGGCGCGGCTGACCGGCCCCGGCGGCGAGTTCGAGCTGGCCGAGGAGGAGGTGCTCGGCTCGCGGATGCGGGTGTTCGCCAACCGGCACGGGAATCTCGGCGAGGTGCTCGCCGCGTCGGCCCGGTTCGGCGACCGCGACTACGTGGTGACCGAGCACGAGCGGCTGAGCTTCGCCGCGCACGCCGTACGGGCCGCGTCGCTGGCGCGGGCGCTCCACCAGGAGTACGGCGTGCGCGCGGGCGACCGCGTCGCCATCGTCGCGGCCAACTCCTCCGCCTGGATCGTCTCGTTCTGGGCCGCGGTCGCGCTGGGCGCGGTCGCGGTGGGCTGCAACGCCTGGTGGACGCGGCGCGAGATCGCGTACGCGCTGGAGCACACCGGGCCGAAGGTGGTCGTCGCGGACGCCGGGCGGGCGGCGGCGGTCGGGGACGGCCTGCGGGACGTCGTCCGGGGCGGCGGGAACGGTGCCCGGGGCGGCCCGGTCGTCCTGAGCGCCGAGGAGGACGTCCCCCGCCTGGCCGCCCTGTTCCCGGACGCGGTCCCGCCGGAGTGCGGCGCCGCCGAGGACGATCCGGCGGTCATCCTGTACACCAGCGGGACGTCCGGGCGGCCGAAGGGGGCGGTGCACTCGCACCGGAACCTCACCTCGGTCATCGAGTACCACCGGCTCAACGACGCCGTGGCCCGCGCGTTCGGCGACCCGGCCGATCCGGCCGACAGGCGCCACCTGCTGGCGCTGCCGCTGTTCCACATCGCCGGCCTGCACAACCTGGCCGTGCCGCGCCTGGCGACCGGCAGCGCCGTCGTCATGCACCTGGGCGCCTTCGACGTGGAGCGGGTGCTGCGGCTGATCGAGCGGGAGCGGGTCACCAACTGGGGCGCGGTGCCCACCATGGCGCACCGGCTGGTCGAGCACGGCGACCTGTCGGGGTACGACCTGTCGTCGCTGACCGCCTTCGCCCTGGCCTCCGCGCCGTCCTCGCCGGCGTTCAAGGAGCGGCTGCGGGCGGCCCTGCCGGTCGCCCGGCACGCCCTGGTCGACAGCTACGGGCTGACCGAGTCCTCCACCGCCGTCTCGGTGGCCACGCCCGCGGATCTGGCGGAGGCGCCCGGCACGCTGGGCCGTCCCGTCGCGACCGTGCAGCTGGAGATCCGCGGTCCGGACGGCGGAGCGCTGCCCGACGGCGAGGAGGGCGAGGTCTGCGTGCGCAGCCCGTTCAACATGCTCGGCTACTGGCGGGACCCGGAGGCCACCCGGAACGCGCTGCGCGAGGACCGGTGGCTGCACACCGGTGACATCGGCACGGTCGAGGGGGGACGGCTCCGCCTCACCGGCAGGCGCTCCGACCTGATCATCCGCGGCGGGGAGAACGTCTACCCCGCCGAGGTGGAGGGCGTCCTGGCGGAGCACCCCGCCGTCCGCGAGTGCGCCGTCGTCGGCGTGCCCCATCCGGACCTGGGCGAGGAGGTCGCGGCGGTGGTCGTCACCGGTGGCGGGCGGCCGGTCGGCGAGGACGGGCTGCGGGCGTACGCCGCGGAGCGGCTGGCCTACTTCAAGGTCCCGGCCCGGTGGCGGATCACCACCGAGCCCCTCCCCCGCAACGCGACCGGCAAGGTGGTCCGCCGCGAGGTCGAGCGCTCCGCCGTCGGCACCGCCGGAAGCGCCGGGGACGCCCGGGCCGCGGGAACCGGCGGGGCCGACGGAGCCGAAGGAGCCGGCGGGGCCGTCAGATCCGCTCGATGACGGTGGCCGTGGCGTGGGCGCCGCCGGCGCACATGGTGACCAGGGCGGTCGACCGGTCCGACCGCTCCAGCTCGTGCAGGGCCTGGGTGATCAACCGGGCGCCGGTGGCGCCGACCGCGTGCCCGAGGGCGATCGCGCCGCCGTTGACGTTGACCCGGTCCATGTCGGCCTTGTGGACCCTCGCCCAGGAGAGCACCACCGCGGCGAACGCCTCGTTGATCTCGACCAGGTCGATGTCGGACAGCGTCATCCCGGCCGCGCGGAGCACGTGCTCGGTGGCCTGCACCGGCCCGTCCAGGTGGTAGTAGGGGTCGGAGCCGACCATGCCCGAGGCGACGATGCGGGCCCTGGGCCGGAGCCCGAGCGCGCGGGCCCTCTCCGCGCTCGTCAGGAGCACGGCCGCCGCGCCGTCGCTGATCTGCGAGGTGCTGCCGGCGGTGTGCACGCCGTCGGGCAGCACCGGCTTCAGCTTCGCCAGAGCCTCGGCGCTCGTCTCGCGCAGCCCCTGGTCGCGGGTGACGACGGCGATCTCGCCCGTCGGCCCCTCCGGGCCCATGACGGGCGCCTCGACCGGGATGACCTGGCCGTCGAACCGTCCTTCGGCCCACGCGGCGGCGGCGCGGCGCTGCGAGGCCAGGCCGAGGGCGTCGGTGTCGGCGCGGGTGATCCCCCGTCTCCTCGCGATGCGCTCGGCGGCGGTGAACTGGTCGGGCATGTCCACCGACCAGCCCTCCGGGCGGGGGCTGCCGGTCTCGGGGGTGATCGCCTGGCCGAGGAAGACGCGGCTCATCGACTCGACCCCGCAGCCGATCCCGGCGTCGATCGCGCCGGACGCGATCAGCCCGGCGACCAGGTGGACGGCCTGCTGGGAGGAGCCGCACGCGCAGTCGATCGTCGTGCAGGCGGTGCCGTACGGCAGGCCGGCGTGCAGCCAGGCCTGGCGGGTGACGTTGTTCGACTGCTCCCCCGCCTGGGTGACGCAGCCGCCGACCACCTGGCCGATCCCGGCCGGGTCCACCCCCGCGCGTTCCAGCAGGCCCCTCTGGACGAGACCGAGCAGCTCTGCCGGGTGCAGCCCGGACAGCGCGCCCCTGCGGCGGCCGACCGGCGTGCGCGCGGCGTCGACGATGACGGCTTCGGCCATGGCTTCTCCTCGTTTCGGTCGGCCCCGCCGGAGGGGCGCGCGTGCCTGCGGACGGCCGGGGCCGCGATCACCGGACCGGCCCGCCGGGCCCGGCAGCGCGACGTCACAGCGTCACGGCGTGAGGCTAGAACGGATTCCCTTCCCGCATGTCCCCGGTCCCGCTGAGTGGTCCGTCTTCCCCCTGTGGCAGGCCGCTCCACTGAGCGGGACGGACCCGGTAGCCGATCCGGAACGCGTACTAGTTTTCCCTCCACCGTGACCGCGCGCACGACGGGAGCCGAGGACATGAGCGTGGACGTCACCCTGGAGGGCAGGACCGCCGTCGTCACCGGCGCGGGCGCCGGGCTCGGCCGCAGCGAGGCGCTGGCCCTGGCCGCGCGCGGCGCGAACGTCGTCGTCAACGACGTCGGGCCGGGCGCCGGCGACGTCGCCGCCGAGATCGAGGCGCTCGGCCGCAAGGCCGTCGCGGTGACCGGCGACGTCGGCGAGTGGTCCACGGGCGGGCTTCTCGTGCGGACCGCCGTGGAGGCCTTCGGCGGCCTGGACATCGTGGTGAACAACGCGGGCGTGCTCCGCGACCGGATGCTGTTCAACCTCACCGAGTCCGACTGGGACGAGGTCGTCCGCGTCCACCTCAAGGGCCATGCCGCGGTGTCGCGCGCGGCGGCCGCGCACTGGCGCGCGGCGAGCAAGGCCGCCGGCGGGCCGGTCTACGGTCGCGTCGTCAACACCTCCTCCGAGGCGTTCCTCTTCGGCTCCCCGGGCCAGCCGAACTACGCCGCCGCCAAGGCCGGCATCACCGCGCTGACCCTCGCGACCGCCCAGGGCCTGGCCCGGTACGGCGTGCGCGCCAACGCGATCTGCCCCCGGGCCCGCACCGCCATGACGGCGGGCGTGTTCGGCGAGAGCGCGCCCTCCGGCGGGCCCGACCCCCTGGACCCGGACCGGGTGGGGACCTTCGTGAGCTACCTGGCCTCCCCCGCGGCGGACGGGATCAACGGCCAGGTGTTCGTCGTCTACGGCGACATGGTCGCGCTCCTGGCGCCGCCGGCGGTGGAGCGGAGGTTCACCGCCGGCGGCGGCGCGTTCTCGGTCGAGGAGCTCGACGGGCTGCTCACGCCGTACTTCCGCGGACGCGGGCCGCAGGAGACCTTCGCCGCCCACGGTGTGGCGCTGCTCGACGCTACGGACGCGGGGAACACCCCCTCCTCCTGAGCGCGCGCCGTACCGGCACGAGCGCGAGGAGCCCGTACGGCACGGCGAACAGCGCGAAGACGACGCCGTGCCCGGCGAACGCGGAGGCGGCGGCGTAGAGCCCGTAGACGAGGACCGTCGCCAGCCCCGTGCCCAGACTCGCCAGGGAGGTCACCGTCGCGCGGCTCGGTCCGGTGATCCTGTCCTGCAGTCGCGCGTCGGCCGTCACGCTCGCCAGCTGGAAGACGCAGAAGGCCGCGGCGACCGCGGCGAGCCCTCCGGGGCGCCCGCTCAACGCGCCGCCGGCCAGCGCGAGCGCGCCGAGCCCGAGCAGCGCCGCGAACCCCCGGGCGCCCAGCCGGTGCCCGGCCCCGGCGAGCAGGGCGCCGGCCGTCACGCCCGACCAGACCAGCAGCACCCAGAGCGGTACGGCGTGCCCGGGGACGCCGGTCTCCTGCGCGAGCAGGGCGACGTACTCCTCCAGCGCGCCCCAGACGGCCGCCGTCGCGGGGACGAGCAGCAGCGCCCGCCGTACGGAGCGGTCGTCCCGCACCTCGGCCAGGCCCACCCGCAGGACCGCGGCGTACCGGCGGAGGCCGTCCGGGCCGTCCTCCTCGTGCGGGCCGTCCGGCCCGTTCGGACCATTCGGTTCCGGCGGATCGACCGGATCGACCGAGCCGGTCGGACCGCTCGGATCGGTCCGACCGGCCAGGCCGACCGGGCCGACCGGGCCGACCGGATCTCCGCCCCGGGCCGGGGAACGCCGCGCGCGGTGCTCGGGGAACGCCAGCCCCGCGACCGAGCACAGCAGGCAGGCGAGCACGCTCGCCGCGCCCAGCGCCCCGTGGCCGCCCGCGGCGAACACCGGGCTCGCGGCCGCGGTGGCCGCGGCGACCGCGCACATGGCGACCACCTCGGCGCGGCCGATGACCCGGGCGTACCGGCCGGCCTCGCCGAGGCGGTCGAGCTCCTCGTACACGAGCGCCTCGAAGGCTCCCGAGGCCATCGCCCCCCGGATCCCCCACAGCACGAAGCCGAGGGCGAACGCCCAGTAGGAGGGGGCGGCGACCCAGAGGGCGTAACCGGCGGCCGCCGGGAGCGGGGCGAGGACCAGCAGCAGCCGGCGTGAGACCGCGTCGGCCCACACGCCGGAGGGGACCTCCAGCACGATGCCGGTCACCGACCAGATGACGAACAGCGAGGAGATCTCGGCGACGGACAGCCCGGTGTCGACGAACAGCAGGGCGTACACCGGGTACAGCAGAATGAACTCGTCGAGGAACGTGTAGACGTAGACCGCGGCTGCCAAGCGGTTCGCGCGCGTTCCGGGCGCGCGGGAAGCATAAATGATCATGAGGTCTTTCCTTGGGGGCGATTCGGACATCCGGAAGCCGGTGCTCCCGGAGGTCCGCGGCAGCGCGCCCCGCGTCGACCTCTAGCGGTGAATTAATGTCGCCATGTCACGCCGATGATTCTAGAGCCTGTCCTGCGAATCCTTAAGGGGGAGCGCCCGGCGGATGCCGCGGCGCAGCCTGCCGCCCTGGGGCGGCTTCAATACTTTGCCCTTGCGCTAAGTGTTTCGTCGAGCGATAGTTAGCCGCATGGCACAGTATTCGGCGGAGCTCGACGGTGTGTTCGTCGCTCTCACCGACCCGACGCGGCGCGGCGTCATCCGACGCCTCGGCCGCGGGCCGACGAGCGTGGGCGATCTCGCCCGCGAGTTCCCGATGACCCTTCCCTCCTTCATGAAGCATGTGCGGATGCTCGAGGCGAACGGCCTGATCCGCACGGTCAAGTCAGGTCGGGTGCGCACCTGCGTGCTCAACCGCCACCGTCTCGCCCTCGTCGACGACTGGCTCGCGGAGCAGCGCCGGATCTGGGAGGAGCGCACCGACCGGCTCGAACGCCTCGTCACCGATCCGAAGGAGATGCAACGATGAATCCCGACCTCGACCTGGCCCTGGAGCGGGTCATCCGCGCCCCCCGCGCCGCCGTGTGGAGTGCGTGGACCGATCCGTCCCGCTTTGAGAAGTGGTGGGTCCCCGCTCCAGCCGTGTGCCGCGTCGACCGCATGGACGTCCGGCCCGGCGGCGCGCTGGTGACGCGGCTGAGCGACGACGGGGTGGGATTCGTCCCGCACGTCGACGCGAGCTTCCTCGTCGTCGAGGAGCTCGAGCGGATCGTGTTCACGAACGCGATCGACAGCGCCTGGCGCCCCGCGACTCCCGCACCGGTCCCCATGACAGCCGAGATCACGCTGAGCGATCATCCGGACGGCACGGATTACCGGCTCATCGTCCGGCACGGCGATCCGGCGGCCCGCGCCCGCCATGAGGAACTCGGCTTCCTCGAAGGCTGGGGATCGGTCACCGGGCAACTCGCCGTGGTCGCGGAGAGCCGGGCCGCCCGATGAAGATCACGCTCACGGAGTTCGTCACCCTCGACGGGGTGAGCCAGGGCCCCGGCTCGCCCACCGAGGACACGAGCGGCGGCTTCACCCGTGGCGGCTGGTTCGTGCCCTACCTGGACGAGCTGCTCGTCCGGCGTACCTCTGAGTGGCTGGACCTCGCCGACGGCCTGCTGCTCGGACGGCGAACCTATGAGGCGTTCGCTCGGGATTGGCCGCAGATCACCGACCCGGACGACCCGTACACCGCACGGATGAACTCACTGCCGAAGTACGTGGTGACCGACACCCTCACCGAAGGGAGTTGGCACCCGACGACCGTGCTCCGCGGCGATCCGATCCGGACCGTCGGGGAACTCAAGGCGCGGCCGGGAAGGGAACTCCAGATCCACGGGAGCGCGCGACTCGGCAACGCCCTGTTGGCGGCGGGCCTGGTCGACACGCTCCGGCTCGTCGTCGCCCCGACCGTGACCGGTTCCGGGCGGCGGCTGCTCGACCACCCGGGCCGCCCCACCGGCCTCCGACTCGTCCACCACGAGGCGACGGCGAGCGGCTTGCTGCTGCTCCAGTACGAGACCGCCGGCGTTGCCCCGGTGGGAGAGTACGAAGGCGTCGCGGCCCTCGCCCAGCGGTAGTCCGCCGGATCGGGGCACAGCCGGTGCCGTGCTCCTCAAAGCAGGTGGACGAACCGGCGGCGGCCCTCGATCAGGTGGCAGTCCCCGCCTGCCGTCTCGTGCACCTCCGGTAAGCACGGCTTCCGCTCCAGAGCCGGTTTTCAGGATCCGGCGACAGTTCCACAATGGGCGCACACGGCAGCGCTCCGAACGGGTGCTGCGCGCGTCGCCCCACGTCGAACGCGGGCAGGCGACGTCACCGGCTCTTCCTGCTTCCGCGGCCGATCAGCGCACCGATCAGCATGCCGATGGCCGTGCACGCCACCAGAGTGATCCACAAAGGGGCGGTCACCACCAGCGTGAACAGCCGGATGGCCGTATCCTGCCGATTCTGCAGGATGAAGACGACTGCCAGTACCAGAAGAGCAAGCGCCAGCCACACACGTGGCGGCACCGCCCTCCACGAGTTCGCCGGTCTCTGCTCTGTCACGGATCCCCCAAATGCGTGCAGCGGCTTCGGTTTCTGCCATACCCCGAAATCGCACCAGGCGCCCGTCCGACGGAGCCGGACCAGGAACCGGCACCGGCCGCCCCGGACCGAGGCGGACCGAGGCGGACCGTCTGCCGGCCGGTTCGCCCGCGTCCTCCACACGCATGCGCGTCCAGGACGTCCAGGGTGTCCGGGCGTTCGGCGGCAACTGGTGACCGTAGGCCGCGTCCGAGTACAGGATCCCGTAGGCCGGACACCTGACCGCTACAAGAGTCCTCAACTGGGCATTAATGAAACTATGGGTTCCTTGTCTGTTTTACCGGCAGGAGAGGGCGAGGACACGGGTCGGCGCCTGTCACTGCTCGGTGAAGGTCCCGGCGTCGCGGCCCGGCAGCTCGCGATGCTGCTGGCCGGCGGCGCGCTGCCGGGCGTCGTCACCCGGATGTTCGACTCCGTGGCCCTGGGCACCGCCCCGTTCTTCCTGCTTCCGTTCGTCTGGGCCGGCCTGCACTACCCCGCCGGGGTCGTCCTCGGTCTGGCCGCGGTGGCCGTGACGACCTACCTGATGCCGGTCCTGACCGCCGGCCGCGGCGTCCTTCCGGCATCTGCGACCGATGCGCCCCGGCGCGTGATGCGGCTCCCGTCGTCTGCGCTCTCCTCGGCGGCTTGTGCCAGTGGAGATCTCCGCGCTCATGGGCGGGCGATGATCGGCCGGACGCTAGCGTGAACGCGCATGACCGAGCCCAGCAAACCACTCCAGGCGGCCAACGAGACGCCGCCCGTCCCGCAGGACGGCGACCCCGCACACTCTGCCCTGGCCACCCTCATCGAGGCGGCGTTGCTTTCCCAGATCTCGTGGTGGCGCCGGAGCGACCACGGTACCGGCCGGTGAACCCCGGTGGCCGGAGGCCACCGGCCAGGTCCGGTCTTCACAAGCCTCGCGCGGCACCGGCACGGCGGCGGGCAGCACGAGTCGTACCCGGGTGCCGTGCCCGGGGCGGCTGTCGATGGCGACCTCGCCTTCGCGTCCCGCTCACACCCCGGCAAGAACCTTGGACTTGGCCCGCTCGTACTCGTCACCGGTGATGTCGCCCCGGCGCTTCAGGTCCGCGAGTCTGACCAGTTCGTCGGTGGTGCCCGAAGTGGCGGCGGTCTCACGCACGTAGGTGCGGAACGCTTCCTGGCTCGCCTGCAGCCGCATCATCTCGCGTTCACCCATGCCCCTGCCGCGGGCGATCAGGTAGATGAGGACTCCGGCGAAGGGCAGGAGCACCAGGGCGACGGTCCAGCCGGTCTTCCCCCACCCGCTGACATTGTCGTCACGGAACAGGTCGCCGATGACCCGGAAGAGCAGCATGAACCAGAGGATCCACATGAAGAACACGAGCATGGTCCAGAAGAGGTCGAGAAGGGGGTAGTCGTCCATCAGCCTGCTCCTCCCGGTCGCGCCTGCCGGGCGACCGCAGGACGATCGCCGATGGCCGTGCACGCTCAGAGAACGTTAGTCACTTTTGCCGTTTTTGTGGATATATGACCGTTATCCCCTGCTCTTGTGAGCCCGACACCAGGTCAGGCTTCTTTTCTCGAGAGCCTCTCCGCGCGGCCACCTCACCGGCCGGGTCCCCGTCGAGGTGACCGCTTCTTACGGCTCCTTAAGGCGCCGCGCCTTTACGGCCTGGCGGTTTCCGCACATCAGGCCGGGGTACCACCGGGAGGGTTCGGGGCGCCCGGTCCGGTGAGCACAGGCTCGAGCCGGGCAGGGGCGGCTCGTCGAACGTCCGGCCGACCGTGCCGACCAGCGCGGTTCCGGCCCGCACTCTTCAGCGCCATGGCACGCGACTTCCGCCGTACGGAGCATCAGCGCCACCGGAGCATGCACGAGGCGGGCCGGCTTCACCCTGCCTGGAGTCCTGGCGGCGGCCGGACGGCAGCGGGCGGGCAGGCGGAGGAGCGCTTCTTGGACACGACGGCGATCTCGATCATCGCCCTGGCCGTCTTCCTGTGGAGCATCGTGTCGGCCCGGCTCCAGCGGGCGGACCTGACCGCGCCGATCGTCTTCGTCGCCACCGGATGGTCGTTGACCGCCATGGGTCTGGTCGATCCGCCGCCCCTGGCCGCGGAGACTTTCAAACCCTTGGTCGAGTTCACCTTGGTATGGGTACTTTTCTCCGACGCGGCGGGCGTCTCCTTCGACCAAGTGCGTCACGACCGCGGCCGGTACCTGCGCCTGCTGGCCGCCGGGCTGCCGCTGACCGTCCTCTCCGGATGGGCGCTGGCGAACTGGCTCTTCCCGCATCTGGGCATCTACCTCGCCCTGCTGGTGGGAGCCGCCCTCGCGCCGACGGACGCCGCCCTGGGGCTCCCGATCACCACCAACCCCGCGGTACCCGCCGGCGTCCGCCAGGTGATCACCGTCGAGAGCGGTTTGAACGACGGCATCGTCACGCCCGTGGTCATGTTCGCGCTCGCCGGCGCCGCCTCGGCAGAAGGGGCCGCAGGCGCACCCGGCCCATGGGGGGTGCTCGCCGAACTGGGCATCGGCGTGACCGTGGGCACCGTCATCGGCTTGGCCGGAGGATGGTCATTGCGATGGACGCGCCGCCGGGGATGGGCCGCCGGGGACTTCGCCGGCATCGCCGTACTCGCCTTGACCCTCGTCGCTTACACGGCGTCTCTCGGCGCTCACGGGAACGGGTTCGTCGCGGCCTTCTGCGGAGGACTCGCCTTCGGCGCCGCAGCGGGCCCGCGCGGCCCCGCCGAACTGGTGTTCACCGAGCAGGTCGGCAGCCTGGCGTCCCTGTTCATCTGGCTCGGGTTCGGCGCGCTCGCCGTTCCGGGCATGGTGGGCCAGGTGCAGCTCTCCACCGCAATCTACGCGATCTTGAGTCTCACGCTCGTGCGGATGGTGCCCGTCGCCCTGGCCTGCGCGCGTGCCGGACTCGATCGTGAAACCGTTCTGTTCATCGGCTGGTTCGGCCCGCGAGGGCTCGCCTCGCTGGCCTTCGCGCTGCTCGCAGTCGAGGAACTCGGGACCGGCGCCGACGAGGCCGTCGCCGTCATCGGCGTGACCGTGTTCACGAGCGTCCTCCTCCACGGCCTCAGCGCCGGCCCGCTGTCCTCCCGGTACGGAAGCGTCGTCACCCGCCGGCGATGAGCGGCGCCACGCGAGTCCGCCGACAAGCCGACCAGCCGGTAGATGCCCGGTTGAAGCGGCCTGCCGTCGTACGTTGGGTGCGTCACCTCCGCGTCCGGTGCGGCAGAGGCCACGGGCCCGAAGCCGAACGCACGGGAGGCCGACGTCCGCGCGCGTGGACCCCGACCGGTCGGCACCGTCGTCCCGCACGGGCCGCACGGGCCGCAGGAGGTGGAACGTCGAGATCCCAGGAGAGACATGAAGAAACCGGTGGAGCCGCACGGCGGGACGTCCGCGGTGCAGGTGCTGCTCTCGCCCGTCAACGTCTGGCGCTCAGGACTCGCCGTAGCGGCCGTCGTCGCCGTGGTGCTCTTCCTCCACTTCATGATCACCGATGCGGGTCCGCTGGTCGCCATGCTGGTGATGGCGTGGTTCCTCTCCCTGGCCATGGAGCCCGCCGTGCGCCGCCTGTCACGGCGCATGCCCCGGGGCAGGGCCACACTGCTGGTGATGGCGCTGTTCATCCTCGCCTTCGTGCTCTTCCTCGTCCTGTTCGGCAGCATGTTCGTGCAACAGGTCGCGGTGCTGCTGAAGGCGCTTCCCGGAGTCGTCACCGGCGCCGTCGACTGGCTCAACGCCCGCCTCGACACCCGCTACGAGATCTCCGACATCCTGGACTCCCTCAATCTGACCCCGCAGCAGGCCGCGGAGTACGCGCAGGGCGTGCTCGGCGGCGTGCTGGGCCTGCTGGGGACGGTGACCGGGGCGGTGTTCAACATGTTCACCCTGCTGCTGCTGACGTTCTACTTCTCGGCCGACGGGCCGAGACTGCGCCGGTGGATCGCGCAGCTGCTGCCCGGCCGGCTCCAGCAGGTCTTCATCAGCGTCTGGGACGTGTCCACGATCAAGACCGGCGGGTACGTCTCCTCCCGGCTCATCCTGGCCGCCATCAACGGCACCGCCTCCGCCCTGGTGTTCCTGGCGCTCGGCATGCCCTCCTGGCTCGCACTCGGCGCATGGACGGGACTGGTCGCCCAGCTCGTGCCCACCATCGGCACCTACATCTCCATCGCCCTGCCGGTGGTGGTGGGACTGGTCTCGTCCCGGCCCTGGATCGGCCTGGCGGCGCTGGCCTGGGGCGTGCTGTACCAGCAGGTGGAGAACCTGACCCTGGAGCCGAAGATCAGCTCGCGGGCGGTGGACATCCATCCCGGGGTGTCCTTCGCCGCCGTGATCCTCGGGGCGTCGCTGTTCGGCGCGATGGGCGCGCTGCTGGCCATCCCCGTGGCGGCCATGCTGCTCTCCCTGGTCGACACGTTCGTCACCCGTCAGGAACTGCAGGAGGCCACGGCCGCCGAACCGCCCCCGCCGGCGGGCGAACGCGGACCGGCACCGCCGAAGTGAACGGCGGCGCGCAGGCCCGTCGGCTCCCTCCACGGCGAGCGCGCTCCATGGCATGGCGCGCGTCCGGCCGACGCGGACGACACGCGACACGGGTGGAGGCCGGCCCCCACCCGTGCTCACCCGGCGAACCGCGAGACGCCTACAGGACGCCGCCTCTGCTGTACGCCTTCATCTCCCTGCCGTGGACGGCCAGCGCGTAGATCACCAGGACGTCGACGGCGATGACGATCATCGACCAGAACGGGTAGGCCGGGAACCAGGCGAAGTTGACGAGTGCCTGGACCGCGGCGAGACCGATGCCGACCGCGCGCCCCCACGTCTTCCCCGACATGACGGCGACGCCGGCGAGAGCGACGACCACACCCATGATCAGGTGCGTCCAGCCCCAGGCCGTGTAGTTGACGGGAATAGCCAGGTCGCCTGCGGTGACGAGGTAGAAGTCGGTGTTGAAGATGCCCACCAGGCCCATGAAGGCCTGGAAGCATCCCAGGACCATCATCGTGATCCCGGCGAAGACCACCCAGCCGACCCAGCCGGTGGGCTGGGGCCCTTCCTCCATCACCGGCCGGACCTGCGCCAGCTGCGGGTCCTGACGCGGCTGGGGCACCGTCTGGTCGCGGGACGCCTCCTGCGTTCGCGCGTAACGCGGGTGTTCCATGGTTGGCTCCCTCCGCGCGGCGGGCTTCCGGGACGTCCGTGTCCACGGTGGTCCCGTCCGCGCGCTGTCTGGGAATTCGGCGGCTTGAGCGGCTCTCACCTTCATCGCCGCACCTAACCCTCTCCCCCTACCCGAAATCCCTCACATACTCCGCACTCTCTCTCAAATATAGACAAATCGGACACATCTTCGCTTGGAGTCGAGTCCCCAGCGAGAGGGTCGCGCCGGGCCGCGCCGAGGCCCTTCACCTTCACCATGGCCGACCGGCTGCGGGACGAGTGCATCGGCGCACATCGCCACGGCCAGGAGCAGCACATCGCCCCGTCCGGGCATGCGGTAGCCCCCGTCCCGCGGCGTCTTCGACCGCGAAGCAGAGCCGGTCACCCCCGGGGGTAGCCGGGAAACTGGCGGCGCTGGGTCGCGGCTCCCACCCAGTGGAAAAGGTCCAGCACGACCGCCACGGCGATCCAGAACCAGTCCCCTCCCCCCAGTCCGATGCCGGGCACGTACATGATCACGTACATCAACGTCGCGAACGGCAGGAAGATCAGGCCGAGCAGGGGCCAGATCCATGTGTCGAAAGCCGCGCTGACCAGGGCCGGCCGCGCCACCCAGATGATGAAGACGGCAAGTCTCGGAAAAACACCTGCAAAGATTGCGAACAAGCAACCCATGGCATCCAACCGCCTTTCATCCAGCATAAATCAAAAAAGGATGAAATGGATGATCCCCTCAGCCCGTCCATCCACTCCCAAGGATCTGCACGAAGAAGCCATGCTTCGTTTTGCTCATCTCATGTCTTGCGGCCACCCCTAGTCCCGGTCCGCATTCACTTGAAGGATGCATGGATTTCCTCAATGCAATATTTTTGCCTGCTCGCGGTGATCGCCCGATCAGGAAGGGGGGATCACCAGGGACATGGAGGATGGCCTGGGAGATCACCGCCGTCACCGCCGCAGACGGCGTGATGCGGCCGCTGCGGGTGTTCGCCGCGGACCTCATCGGAGCCGCACGTCGCGGCCGGCCGATCGCCGCCGGCATGCCGCCCGCGCAATCGGGCGACGGCCCGCACCCGCGTCACATCTGCCAGGCCACTCCGTCCCGGCAGCGGCTCTGCCCGGAAAAGAGCGGCCAAGGGCTTCACATGTCCGGGATCGGCCGTCCGACCGGCCCTCCTCGCCGACGTAACCGATCAAAGGAAGAAACCTCAATGAGCAACCTCATCGCGATCTCCTACCCCGACGTCGCCACCGCCGTCGCGGTACGTGATCGCCTGGCCGACCTGCAACGGCAGAACCTGATCACGATGGAGGACGTGGTCGTCGTCGAGCGCCGGGCCGACGGCAAGATCAAGATGCACCAGGCCGTCGGCCTGACCGGTATGGGCGCGGCCGGCGGCGCGCTGTGGGGCGGCCTGATCGGGATGGTGTTCTTCATGCCGCTGTTCGGCATGGCACTGGGCGCCGCCACCGGAGCGGCCGGCGGGGCGATGATCGACGCCGGCGTCAACAACGAGTTCATGAGGGAGCTCGCCGACAAGCTGGAACCCGGCACCGCCGCGCTGTTCGTCCTGGTCGTGCGGAGCGCCCCGGACAAGGTCATCCCGGAGATCCAGCCGTACGGCGGGCATGTCATCCAGACCTCGCTCAGCCGCGAGGAAGAGGCGCAACTGCACGAGATGATGGAGGGGATCGGCGCCCGTTGACAGAGAAGGAAGCGCGCGACCGCCGGCATGTCCCGGTCGAACGGCTCCGAGACGACGGGCGCCCATCCCCGGCGCGCCGCGCGCCGTGCCATGCCGCCGTGGAATCTGAGGACTCTCCGTCTGCGGCCGATCCGGCCAACATCATGAGAGGTCGCGATGGGAATGGCGCCCGATCCGGACGATGGCGCCCGCTTGCCGGCCGACGGCGAGCACAGGGACTACACCGGTGCCGTCTACGGATCACTGCTCGCCGCCTCCGTGGTGGCCGGCGCCGGAACACTCGGCAGATTCCCGCGGATAGAAATGATCATCCTGTTGGTCGGCACCGGTGCCGTGTTCTGGGCCGCCCATGTGTACGCCCACCTGTTCGGCGCCCGCATGGTCTTCCAGACCATGAACATGGCCGATGTCCGCAAGGCCTGCGCAGAGGAATGGCCGATCGTCAAGGCGACCGTTCCACCGGCCGTTGCCGTGGCCGTCGGCCCGCTGCTCGGTCTCGAGTCGCAGGGCACCGTATGGCTGGCCCTTGCGGTCGCCGTGGCCGGGCAGGTCGGCTGGGCGGCCGCAGCGGCCGTGGAGATCGGCGCCTCTTCCCGGATGGTGCTGGTCACGAGCGTGGTCAACCTGCTGCTCGGGCTGGTCATCGTGGCGTTGAAGGCCGCATTCCACCATTGAAACGAAGCCAGTCGAATTCACATTTCCGGATCGAGGCGACCATGTGCAGGTGGATGACGTACTGCGGAGAACCCATCCTCGCCGAGGAACTGCTGTTCCAGCCGGTTCACTCGCTCATCGACCAGAGCCTGCACGCCCGGCTCGGCGAGACCACCACGAACGGTGACGGTTTCGGCATCGGGTGGTACGGCGAGGGCGCGGAACCCGCCGTGTTCAAGAGCATCGAGCCCGCGTGGAACGACCGGAACCTCCGCGAGATCGCCCGGCAGATCCGCACCCCTCTGCTGTTCGCGCACATCCGTTCCTCGACCGGCACCCCGGTGCAGCGCAGCAACTGCCATCCGTTCCGGTACGGCCGCTGGCTGTGGATGCACAACGGGGTCGTGGAAGGGTTCCGTGAACTCAGGCGTGACCTGGCGATGGCGGTGGAGCCGTCGCTCTACCCCGCCATCGAGGGGTCGACCGACTCCGAGCTCCTGTTCTTCCTGGCGCTCTCCTTCGGGCTGGCCGACGACCCTCCGAGCGCGGTCGCCCGCGCCGTCGGGCTGGTGGAGGGACTCGCCCAGCGCCACGGCACCCCCCCTCCCGTCCAGATGACCGTGGCCACCACCGACGGCGAGTCCGTCTGGATGTTCCGCCACGCCAGTGCGGGCCGCCCCCGGTCGCTGTTCTACTCCACCGACATCTCCCAGGTGCGGCAGCTCCATCCGGAACTGGAGAGCCTGCGACGGCTGGGGGCGGGGACACGGTTCGTCGTCTCCGAGCCGCTCCGTGATCTCACGGGTGCGTGGAACGAGCTTCCCGAGAGCTCTCATGGGGTCATTCGCAACGGAGAGGTGGAGATCCATGCGTTCTCCCCGTTGCGGGAGGGTTGATGAGGTGCCGCCCGCCGTTCGCCGGGCGAGGTGAGAAGTGACCAGGACCCCCGCCTCCCAGGACTCGGTCGCCTCCTCCAGGAGGCCTCTGGCGCCTCTCGCCCTCGCCCAGTTCATCTGCAGCTTCGCGGGCTCGAACATGAACGTGATGATCAATGACATCGGCGAGGACCTGGACACGACGGTGGAGGGCGTGCAGGGCACGATCACCCTGTTCTTGCTGATCATGGCGGTGCTCATGATCCCCGGCAGTAAGCTGACCGACCGCTGGGGCCGCAAGAGGTGTTTTCTCGCCGGTCTCACCCTGTACGGGATCGGTGCACTGATCAGTGCGTTCTCGCCCAGCCTCGCAGTGCTGGTCCTCGGCAACTCGGTGCTCGAGGGGGTGGGCACGGCACTGCTGATCCCGCCCGTCTACATCCTCGCGACGATGGCGTTCGACGATCTCCCGTCGCGCGCCCGGGCCTTCGGCCTGATCAGCGGACTGGGCGGCGTCGGGGCCGCGGCGGGCCCGCTGATCGGAGGGTTCATCGCGACGGCGATCGACTGGCGGGCCGCGTTCCTCTTCCAGGCGGTGGTCGTCGCAGTGATCGTCCTCCTCAGCCGGCGGATCGTCGATCCCGTGGCCCCGGATCCGTCACGCCCCTTCGACGCCGCCGGGGCGGTCCTGTCGGCGGTCGGCATGTTCTTCGTGGTGTTCGGGATCCTCCAGGCCGGCAGCGACGCCGTGCTGATGGCGGCGTTCCTCACCGCCGGAGCCGGTTTCCTGGTCTGGTTCTTCCTGCACATCCGCTCCCGGGAGCGCGCGGGGAAGGAGGCGCTGCTGACGATGGGGCTGTTCCGGAACCGCACGTCCAATCTCGGGCTCGTCACCCAGAACATGCAGTGGCTGGTCCTCATGGGGACGTCGTTCGTCGTCGCCGTCTTCCTTCAGACGGTCCGCGGATACAACGCGATCGAGACGGGCGTCATCTTCACCTCGGCGACCGCCGGTGTCCTGCTCACATCGCTGGCCGCGGAGCGGCTCGCCCGGAAGCACTCGCAGAAGACCCTGATCTCGGCGGGTTTCATCATGACCGTGGCGGGGGTCGCGATCCTGCTCGTCCTGGTCGGGGCGTCGTCGAGGGTCGTCGCCTTCGCACCGGGGCTGCTGCTGATCGGGATGGGCGTGGGCGTGATGCTGACCCCGTCGGTCAACCTCGTGCAGTCCAGCTTCCCCGAGGAACTGCAGGGTGAGATATCCGGGTTGTCGCGCAGTGTCTCCAACCTCGGCTCGTCGTTCGGCACGGCGATCGCCGGCACGATCCTCGTATCCGGGCTGGCCGAGGGGAACCGGTCCTACGCTCTCGCCATGATCGCTCTCGCGGTCTTCGCTCTGGTCGGCCTCGCCGCCGCCGTCAGCCTCCCCGCCGGGTCGAAGTAGCCGTCCACACCGCGCCGGGTCGAAGTAGCCGTCCACGCCGCGCCGCCCGGAGGATCCCGGTCCGTCCGCGCCGCTCAGGCGCGGACGGACCGGGGCGCCCGCCGGTCCACGCGCCGGTCACCGGTCGGGGAACGCGGTGCGCGTTCTACGGTCCGCTTGTCTCGGCGCGGTCGAGCTGCTCGTCGAGGGCGATGGCCGCGGCGATGAGCGCCAGATGGGTGAACGCCTGCGGGAAGTTGCCGAGCTGTTCGCCTGACGGGCCGATCTCCTCGGCGAACAATCCGACGTGGTTGGCGTAGGTGAGCATCTTGTCGAAGGCGTAGCGGGCCTGGTGCAGTCGTCCGGCGCGGGCGAGGGCCTCGACGTAGAGGAAACTGCACAGGTTGAAGGTCCCCTCGGAGCCGCGCAGCCCGTCGGGGGAGGCTGCGGGATCGTAGCGGTAGACGAGGCTGTCGCTGACCAGTTCCTCATCCATCGCGTCGAGGGTGCTCAGCCAGAGCGGGTCGCGGGGCGAGATGAACCCGACGCGGGGCATGAGCAGGAGGGAGGCGTCCAGCACGTCGGTGGCGTAGTTCTGGACGAAGGCCTGCCGCTGCGGGTTCCAGCCGCGGTCGACGATCTGGTTGAAGACGGCGTCGCGGACGCTCGTCCAGCGGGCGAGGTCGGCAGGACGGGAGTAGGTGGTGGCCATGCGGATGCCGCGGTCGAAGGCGACCCAGGTCATCAGGCGGCTGTAGGTGAACTCCTGGCGTCCACCGCGGGTCTCCCAGATGCCTTCGTCGGGGCGGTCCCAGGTGTCGGCCAGCCAGTCCAGCACCCCGGCGAAGGACCGCCAGCCGCGGATGCCCCCGATCTCCTGGGCCTGGGCCAGGGCGTCGGCGGCCTCGCCGTAGATGTCGAGCTGGAGCTGGTCGGCGGCCGCGTTGCCGGCGCGGACCGGCCCGGACTTCTGGTAGCCCTCCAGGTGGTCGAGGACCTCCTCGGTCAGGTAGGGGTCGCCGTCGATCCGGTACATGATCTGCAGTGGCTCACCCGAGGTGCTGCCGGCGTCGAGGCGTTCGCGCAGCCAGGTCCGGAAGGCCTGGGCCTCCTCGACGAAGCCGAGGTCGATCAGGGCCCGGACGGACAGGGATGCGTCGCGGATCCAGGTGTAGCGGTAGTCCCAGTTGCGTTCGCCGCCGATCTGCTCGGGCAGGCCCATGGTGGCGGCGGCGATCGGCGCGCCGGTGGGCGCGTAGGTGAGCAGTTTGAGGGTGATCGCCGAACGGTTGACCATGTCCTTCCAGCGGCCGCGGTATCGGGACGTGCGCAGCCAGTCGTGCCAGAAGTCACGGCAGGCTTCGATGCTTGCGCGCACCTCGTCGGCGGTCGGGGCGGCCATCGGGTGGTAGCCGCTGCTGTCGGTGGTCAGGACGACGGCGGCCGTCTCGCCGGCCTGGAGGGTGAAGTCGGCGACGACGTCCTCGCCGTCCGGGCGCAGGGCGAGCGGTCCGGTGGTCTGCAGGTGGAGGTCCGTGCGGGGGCCGTGGAAGAGGGCGGATCCGTCGTCGAGGAGGGTGAGGTTGTGCGGTGCCCGCCCGTAGTCGAAGCGGGGGCGGCAGACGAGTGTGAAGGGCAGGCTGCCGCGGACCACCCGGGCGACCCGCACCAGGCGGTGCTGGTCGGAGGGGGTGGTGGAGGGGTTGGGTTCCATGAAGTCGGCGACCTCGCCGACGCCGCCGGGCGCCATGAAGCGGGTGACGAGGATGGCGGTGTCGGGCAGGTAGAGCTGCCGGACGGTCGCCCCGGCGATGCGGTCCACGTCGGCGGCGAGCCGGCAGTGCCCGCCGCGCTCGCTGTCGAGGAGGGAGGCGAACAGGCTCGGCGAGTCGAACCGGGGCGTGCACCACCAGTCGATGGTCCCCGTTCCGGAGACGAGCGCGGCGGTCTGCAGGTCCCCGATCATGCCGTGGTCCGCGATCTTCGGGTAGCCGTTCATGGATTCCTCCGTCGTGCGCCGGGTGTGCCGAGCGGCTGCCTCCGGATGTGTCGGGCGACCGACGCCGGGGGGACGGAGCAGTTGTCTCCAGGCTAACTTCCCGGTGTGCCGTGAAGTCGGCCCGGGGTGACGGCCGGCCGCCGCTCCCCTCCCCTCGCGATCACCGGATCGTGCCCGGGACGGGGAATTCGGAGCCCTCCGCCCCGGAGACGAGGCCCCGGTGGCCGGATCCCCGCACCGTCCGGTAACCGGCCGCCCCGAAGGGCCGGTTACCGGGGAAGCGCTACGGGCACCATGTCCACAAATAGGATTTACAGGGCATTAAGCACTTAACGTTACTTAGCCTCCAAAAATGGAGAAATCTCCGGGGAGAGGTATTCCGTGCGGCCCTTCGCCGACGTGTCGGCGTTCCGCTCCGCCGGTCGGCGGAGGCGTACGGCGGACGAGGTTCGCCGTACGCGCAGACAGCACTCTCGCAATGGAGGACGCAGGCCATGAGCAGGACAGGCGTTCCGGCGGTTCGGACCTCCAGGGTCGCCGCCTCGGGGGAGGCCGACGGCCATCCCGCCTGGCACCAGGCCGATGTGGCGACGGTGACCCGGGAGTTCGAGGTCCGGCTCGACCGGGGGCTCAGCGCCGAGGCCGCGCACGACCGCCTTCAAGCTCACGGCCCCAACGCACTGGCCACCGGGAAGAAGGAGTCCGTCCTCCAGGCGTGGCTGCGCCAGTACCGGGACTTCATGCAGCTCGTGCTGCTCGCCGCAGCCGCCATCAACCTGATCGTCACGCGCGACGTCGGGACCTCCGCGGTCCTCGCCGGGCTCACCGTCTTCAACGCCGTGGTCGGCCTCCGCCAGGAGGCGAAGGCGGAGGAGAGCGTCAAGGCGCTCTCCCGGATGATGAAGACGGTCGCCCGGGTCCGCCGGGACGGTCAGGCCGTCGAGATCGACGCCGAAGGACTCGTGCCGGGCGATGTGGTGCTGGTCGAGGCGGGTGACCGGGTTCCGGCGGACGGCCGGATCTGCGTCGCGGCGTCACTGGAGATCGAGGAGGCCGCCCTCACGGGCGAGAGCCTGCCGGTCGTCAAAGGGGTCGATCCCGTGCCGGGGAAGGACGCGCCGCTCGGCGACCGCACCTGCCTCGGATTCATGAACACGTCCGTCACCCGGGGGCGCGGCGAGCTGGTCGTCACCACGACCGGGATGGACACCGAGATCGGCCACATCGCGGATCTCCTGGCCGACACGGAGACCGAGAAGACGCCGCTGCAGAAGCAACTGGACGCGCTGTCGAAGATCATCGCAACGATCGCCGGGATCGCCCTCGCGCTGGTGGTCGTGCTCGGGCTGATCCAGGGCAAGCCGTTCGACACCCTGTTCATCACCGGCGTGGCCCTCGCGGTCGCCGCCATCCCGACGGGTCTCCCTGCGGTCGTGACGGCGCTGCTGTCGATCGGCACCCGGGAGATCGCGCGCCGGAACGCGGTCATGAAGCGCCTGCCGGCGGTGGAGACACTGGGTTCCACCTCGATGGTCTGCTCGGACAAGACGGGCACGCTGACGCTCAACAAGATGACGGCCAGGGAGATGGTGATCCCCGGCCAGAACCGGTTCACGGTGTCGGGCGAAGGCTACGGCACCGCCGGCGAGATCAAGCATGTCGGCGGGGCGCACATCGACCTCGATCCGTACCTGCTGCCGATGGTCCTGTGCGCGGACGCCGTACTGGACGGGGAGAACCTGGTGGGGGACCCGACGGAGGGCGCGCTGATCGTGCTGGCCGCCAAGGGCGGCCTCGACGTCGCGGGTACGCGCGGCGCCTACCCGCGCGTCGGCGAGGTGCCGTTCGACTCGGCCTACAAGTTCATGGCGACGTTCCACGAGATGACCGGCGCGAACGGAGCACCGGTCGTCCGCTGCTACGTCAAGGGCGCTCCCGACGTGCTCATCGCCCGCGGGACCTCCTACCGCGCCCCGGACGGATCACTGGTGCCGGTGACGGACGGGAACCGCCCGCTCGCGCTGGAGGCGAACGACCGCATGGCCAGGGCGGGTGAGCGGGTCATGGTGGTGGCCCAGCGCGACCTCGACCCGGCCGCGTTCGACCCGGGCGGCGACCTCATCGGCCTGGTGCGGGACCTGACGCTGCTCGCGATGGTCGGGATCGTCGACCCCCCGCGGCCGGAGGCGAAGGCCGCGATCGCCGAGTGCAGGGAGGCCGGCATCCGGGTGCGGATGATCACCGGTGACCATGTGACGACCGCGGGCTCCATCGCCGCCGAACTCGGCATCCCCGGCCGGGCGATCACCGGGGCGGAGTTCGCGTCGCTGACCGATGACGAACTGCGCGGGCAGCTGAAGGAGATCGGGGTCGTCGCGCGGGTGGCCCCGGAGGACAAGCTGCGCCTGGTCCGGCTGCTCAAGCAGACCGGCAACGTGGTGGCCATGACAGGCGACGGGGTGAACGACGCCCCCGCCCTGAAGGCGGCGGACATCGGTGTGGCGATGGGGATCACCGGCACCGAGGTGTCGAAGGAAGCCGCCGTGATGATCCTCACGGACGACAACTTCGCCACGATCGTCGGCGCCGTGGAGTACGGGCGTGCGCTCTACGACAATCTGCTGAAGTATCTGCGCTTCCAGATGGCGACCCTGGTCGCCTACATCGCGATCTTCATCGCGGCCGCCGTGCTCGGGATCGCCGGCGGCATCCCGCTCACCCCGCTGCAGATCCTGTGGGTGAACATGGTCGTGGACATCCCGGTCGCGATCGCCCTGGGATTCGACGAGCCGACACGCGGTCTGATGAACCGGGCCCCCCGGCCGGTCGGCGCGCCGGTCCTGTCCCGGGCGAACTGGGTCAGGCTGTGCCTCCAAGGGGCGGTGATGACGGCCGGGTCACTGGCCGCCTACCAGATCGGCGCCGGCGGCGCCGGTTCCCCGGCGGCCCCCACCATGCTCCTGACCACGCTCTCGCTCTTCCACGTCGCGGCCGGGCTGCTGGCCCGCGACCAGCTGAACACGGTCTTCTCCCGCGCGGCCGTACCGGGTCCGACCCAACTGCGCCGGTACGCTCTCGCCCTGGTCCTGGTCATCGCGGTGACCGAGATCGGACTGCTGCAGCGCATCTTCGGCACCACCGGTCTGAGCGTCGCCCAGTGGGGGACGTGCATCGGGCTCGCGGCGAGTCTCGTCGTGCTCGAAGAACTGCTCAAAGTCGTCCTCCGGCACCGCGGACACGCAAGGCGGCAGGAAGCACGGTGACGCCCGCTCCTCCCGCAGCCCGGTACCGGTAACCGCGCAGAACGCATCCGCCGGGCCGGGCTCGAAGGGACCGCTCCGCGCGTCCCCCGCCGCCGGTTCCTCCTCAGCCCCGCGGGGCGTTCGAGCGCGGGGCCAGCAGGAGCCGGCAGGCGAGCCGGATGTCGCTCTCGGTGTCGGCGATGGAGGCCCGCCCGTTGAGGCTGAACTGCAGCACGCCGTACCAGCACTGCAGCAGGAGCCGGACCAGGGCGGCGTCCTGGACGGTGGGGTCGTCGATGCCGAGGACCCGCAGGATGATGCCGCCGAAGGTGCCGTCGATCCGGACGGCGTCGGCGACCGCGGCGGCGTTGGCCGCGTTCGCCGACTGGAGCATCGCGGTCGCCAGGGCGGGCTTGCGCAGCAGCTGCCGGCTGGCGCTCACCAGCACGTCGCCGACCGCGTCCTCGGGGCTCGTACCGGGCGCGGGCTCCGGGAGGCTCTCGCCGAACCGGTCGATCTGCTCGGCCATGACGGCGGTGAACAGGTGGGTCTTGGAGGGGAAGTACCGGTACAGCGTGCCGATCGCCACGCCCGCGGCCTTCGCCACCTCGTGCATCTGCACGCGCTCCAGGCCCTTCTCCGCCCCGATGTGCGCGGCCGCGCGGAGGATGCGCAGGTGCCGGGCGCGCTGCTCGGGCGAACTGGGCTCGGCGGGCGGCCTGGCTTCGGCGATCCTCGGCACGTTCTCCCCCGGTCGTCTGCGATGCCGGATAGACAATACACACGGCCCGGGGCGGGGCCGCCAAGCCCGGATACCGGTCAGCGGGACGTCCCCGGCCCCGCTTCCGGCGCGTGCCGGGCCGCTCGAACGGGACCCGCACGCCGGACCGCTCGGACGGGACCGCCGCACCGGACCGCTCGGACGGGACCGCCGCACCGGACCGCTCAGACGAGGTCGTCCTCGACGGTCAGGCCGAAGGCGCTCCTGCCGTACATCGCCAGGGCCCGCTCGACGTCGTTGGCCACGTGCACGCTGCCGGCGTGGGCGTCGCGCCAGGCGCGCTCGATGGGGTTGCCGCGCCGGAGCGAGTTCCCCCCGGCCGTCTTGAACAACAGGTCGATCGCCTCCACCGCCCGCTCGGTCCCGCGGACCTGGTCCCTGCGGGCGCGCAGCCGCAGCTCCATCGGGATCGCGTCGCCCCGGACCGCGTGCCGGTACACCTCGCGCACGTTGCGGTCCGTCTGCAGGATCGCCGCGTCGATCTCCGAGGCGGCCCGCGCGACGGCCACCTGGGCGAACCGGTCCTCGGCGAACCGGCCGCCGCCGAGGCTGAGCCGTACCCGGTCGCGCATCGCGGCGAGGTAGGCGTCGTAGCAGCCCGCCACCGCGCCGATCACCGGCGCGGTGATCGCGGAGGTGAACAGCGTCGCGAACGGCATGCGGTACAGCGGGCCGGTGTTGACCTTCTGGCCGGGGCCGCGCAGCTGGGCCTGCTCGTAGTTGCGCGTCGTGCGGTGCGCGGGGACGAAGGCCCGCTCGACGGTGATGTCGTTGCTCCCGGTGCCGCGCAGGCCGATCACGTCCCAGACGTCGTGGATCGCGTAGTCGGCGCGGGGCACCAGCACGCTCATGAAATCGACCGGCCTGCCCTCCGTGCCGACGACCGTCGCGCCCAGCACGGCCCAGGAGGCGTGGTCGCAACCGGAGGAGAAGCTCCACCGGCCGGACATCTCGTAGCCGCCCTCCACCGGGGTGAGCCGCCCCATCGGCGCGTACGACGAGGAGATCAGCGCGTCCGGGCCCCCTCCCCAGACCTCGTCCTGCGCGGCCTCGGCGAACATGCCGACCTGCCACTGGTGCACGCCGAGCAGGGAGGCGACCCAGCCGGTGGAGCCGCACGCGCCGGAGATCTCCCGGATCACCTCGAAGAACTCCGCCGGGTCGCGCTCGGCGCCGCCGTACCGCTTGGGCTGCAGCATCCGGAAGACCCCGGCGGCGGCGAGCTCGGCGACCGTCTCCTCCGGGATCCGCCGGTTCTCGTCGGCGGACCGGGCCCGCCCGGCGATGCCCGGCAGCAGCGCGCGCACCGGCTCCAGGACCTCGTCGCTCATGGTCTGCGCTCCCCGTGTCCGCTCGTGTCCGCCCGTGCCGTCAGGTGCAGACCACGATGGTGCGCCGGGCGGCGGCGGGCCCGGTGCGGCCGTCCCGGCCACCGGGACTCCCGGCCCGTACGGCGCCGCCCCGGCCTACCGTTTCGCGGAGGGCCGGGGAATCCGGGAGGGCGCGCGTCCTGAGGGGATGGGTTCAGCGTGACTGCAGCCGAGACCGAGCGGGACGGCGTCCGCGCCATCGAGGCCGGCGCCGTGCCCGCGCGCTTCGCCCGGGGATGGCACTGCCTGGGCCTGTCCGAGCGGTTCAAGGACGGCCGGCCGCACACCGTCGACGCCTTCGGCGCCAAGCTCGTGGTCTTCCGCAGCAGCGACGGCCGGCTCAACGTGCTCGACGCCTACTGCCGGCACATGGGCGGGGACCTGTCCCGCGGCACGGTCAAGGGCGACGAGATCGCCTGCCCGTTCCACGACTGGCGCTGGGGCGGCGACGGCCGCTGCAGGAAGATCCCCTACGCCCGCCGGGTCCCGCTGCGCGCCCGCACCTCGGCGTGGACCACGCTGGAGCAGGACGGCATGCTGTTCGTCTGGAACGACCCCGAGGGCAACCCGCCGCCGCCCGGCGTCACGATCCCCCGCATCGAGGGCGCGACGCGCGACGACTGGACCGACTGGGTCTGGCACGAGACCCTCGTCGCCGCGAACTGCCGCGAGGTCATGGACAACGTGGTCGACATGGCGCAC
Organism: Planomonospora antibiotica; assembly: GCF_014647955.1. Classification (NCBI taxonomy): domain Bacteria; kingdom Bacillati; phylum Actinomycetota; class Actinomycetes; order Streptosporangiales; family Streptosporangiaceae; genus Planomonospora; species Planomonospora antibiotica. Next base: position 202,982 of record NZ_BMQE01000006.1, read on the forward strand.
TTCTTCTACGTGCACTACTCGTTCCCGACGTACTTCAAGAACGTCTTCGAGGGCCATGTCGCCACCCAGATCATGAAGGGCCTGAGCCGCCCGGACGCCCGGCCGCCCGCCAAGGAGGGCCGGCCGGGGATGCTCGGCAACACCTCCGTGGCGGCGTACCACGGACCGTCCTTCATGATCGACGACCTGACCTACCACTACGAGGGCATGGACATCGACTGCGTCCTGATCAACTGCCACTACCCCGTCGACGCGGACTCCTTCGTGCTGCAGTCCGGCATCATCGTGCAGCGCAACGAGCGGCTGGGGAGCGCCGGGGCCGACGAGATGGCCGTACGGCTGGGCGACTTCATCCTCAAGGGCTTCGAGCAGGACGTCGAGATCTGGAAGAACAAGGCCCGCGTCGACAACCCGCTGCTGTGCGAGGAGGACGGGCCCGTCTACCAGCTGCGCCGCTGGTACGAGCAGTTCTACGTGGACGCCGCCGACGTCACGCCGGAGATGGTGGAGCGCTTCGAGTTCGAGCTGGACACCACCCGGCCGGTCGAGGCGTGGAAGAAGGAGGTCGAGGAGAACCTCGCCCGCAGGGCCGCCGCCCGGGGCGGGCCCTCATGACGATCCGCCCGGACGAGCGGCTGCTGGACGGCCCGCCGATGCGCCCGGTGCGCTGCCGGGCGTGCGGCGCCGCGGTGCGGGCGCGCAAGGCCAGCTGGCAGCAGACCAGCATCCAGTGGAGCGCCGAGGCCGTGCGGGCCTGCCTGGAACGGCGGGCCGCCGTCCCGGGCGACGGCCCGAACGGGGACCTGTTCCCCGCCTGCGAGGCGCTGCGCGAGTCGATCGTCCGGGCGGCGCTGGACGGGGAGCTCCCCGTGCCGGACGACCCCGGAGACGGGTGATCCCCCCGCGGGGTGAGCGGACCGGGGAAACCGCCCGCCTCGATCGCCTGCGAGATCGAACTTCTGCCACCGCAGGGGCATCCAACCGGATGTGACAAGAACTCAGCAGGCACTCGCTCTGTCCGTGCTCTCCCTCGTGTCGGCCGGGACACTGATCGTGCCACCCGCGCACGCGGTCACGGCCGGTGACCCCGGTTGCCCCACCCCGACCAGGGCGGAAGCCGAACGGTCCCAGGCGGGCCGGTCCGACCGGCCTCCGCGGGGCGCCACCGCCATCCGCGGAGTCCTCGTCAGCCACATTCCGAAGGGCTTCTCCTGGGGCCGGGTCGTCGTCGACCGGCACGACGGTCTGAGCGAGTACGGCTACCAGTGGACGGACACCCGTGACGAGGTGGATCGCAAGCACAGGTCTCTGTGGGTGCGAGTGGTCTGCTGGCCGGACGCCCGCGAACTCTCACAGCTGAAGGACGCCCCGTTCCACCTCGGCACGTTCTCGGGTGACCCGAAGACCGCGAAGATCGGCGGTCGCACGGTCCTCACCCAGGAGGGCGACGGCGCACTCGGCCACGGGCGGTACGTCGGCTGGATCGAGCGGAAGGGGACCGTGGTCACCGTGATGGCCAGCCAGCCGCTCGTCCCCGAGCTCGGGAGGATCATCAAGGGAATCCGGCTGCCCTGAGCGACTCCGCGCGACCCGGGCGGCGCGGGTTCCGTCACGCGCCGGAGAAAAGAGCTACTCAGTCCTGCGGGGCGTCAGGCGCTCCGGCGGGCGGCGGCCTCGGATCACCCGGCGGACCGGGCCGCCGCGCGGCCGGCGCGGCGGCCGAAGAACGTGCCGTCGCCCAGCGACGTCCCGCTGACGTAGCCGTCGCCGTGCAGGCCGGAACTGGCCCGGCCCGCGGCGTACAGACCCGGGATCGGCCGCCCCGACTGGTCCAGCACCGCCCCGTCGGGGGTGGTGTGCAGCCCGCCCAGGGTGAACCCGGCCACGCCCGTGTCCCTCCGGCCGCCCCCGCCGAACCCCAGGCGCGGGTCGACCGCGGCGAAGGGCGGCCGGAGCGGCCGGAGCCACCGGCGGTCCTTGTGGAAGTAGGGGTCCTCGCCCCGCTCCGCGTGCCGGTTGTAGACGCCGACGGTCGTCTCCAGCGCCCCGGCGGGCACGCCGAGCGACTCCTCCAGCTCCGCGAGCGTCTCGGCGGCGAACGTCGGGCGCACGCCCCACAGGTCCCGCCGGGGGACGTCGTCGTAGCCCTCCTCGTCGACGACCACCCAGTACGGTCCCGGCTGGTGCAGCACGGCGGCGGCGCTGAACACGCCCGGGTAGACGTCCTCGTTGACGAAGCGCTGCCCGAGCCCGTTGACCAGCAGGCCGCGCACGGCCAGCGCGGGCAGGGCGGTCAGCGCGATCTGCACGGCGGACATGCGGCGGGTGGCGGCGCCGATGGCCGCGGCCATGCGGATGCCGCCGCCGTCGTCGAGGCCGTCGCTGACCTTGCCGTGCCCCAGTAGCACCGGGGCGTGCAGGGCGAGCATCTCCTCGGAGTCGACGAAGCCGCCGGTGGTCAGCACGACCGCCCGGTGCGCGCGGTAGGCCGCCCGCTCGCCGTACCGGCGGGCCAGCACGCCCGCCACCCGGCCGACCCCGTCGACGACGAGGTTGGTGGCCAGGGTGTCGGCGTGGTCGGCGGCCCCGGCCTCCCGGGCGGCCGCGACCAGCTTCTCCATGAGGAGCCAGCCGCCGAACGACTCGGTCGCGGGCCGGTGCCCGCGCGGGGCGGGCCGGGCGAGCGTGCTGTACGGCCAGGCGTTCTCCCCCAGCCACATCAGCCCGTCCGCCGTCGGCGGCACCCAGCTCGGCGCGTCGAACAGCCCTTCGTTGAAGGTGAGCCCGCGCTCGCACAGCCACCGGAAGTGCTCGACGCTCCCGTCGCAGTACAGCCGGATCTTCCCGGTGTCGGCGTGCGGGCCGAGCGCCGCGACCAGGTAGGCGAACATGTCGCCGGGGGTGTCGTCGAAGCCGCAGGCCTTCTGCAGCGCCGTGCCTCCGCCGAGGTAGATCTCGCCGCCGGACAGCGCCGAGGAGCCGCCGGGCCCGCCCGCGCGCTCCAGCACGGTGACGCGGGCCCCCGCGGTGGCGGCCTCGTAGGCCGCGGCGGCGCCCGCGCAGCCGAAACCCACGACGAGCACGTCGCACTCGTGGTCCCAGGCGCCGACCGAGCCGGCCCGGACCGGTTCCACCGGCGGCACGGCGCTCATGCGCGCGGGGTGAAGGCCGCCAGCGGCTCGGAGCCGGACCAGTCGTGGCCCCAGTAGCTGTCCGCAGTGATCTCCTCGGCGGTGTAGTGCGTCTCGTCGACGAGCAGGCCGCCGGTGCCGTACTCGATGTCCCAGCCGCCCGGCGCGCGCACGTAGAAGGAAATCATCTTGTCGTTGGTGTGCCGGCCCAGGGTGGAGGAGATGGAGAAGCCGAGCCGCCGGACGTTGTCCAGCGCCCGGCCCACGGCGTCGAGGCCGTCGACCTCGACCATGAGGTGCACCAGGCCTGGTTCCTCCCCGTGCGGGGCGGGGCAGACCGCGAGGCTGTGGTGGCGCCGGTTGACGCCCATGAAGCGCACCCGCGGCCCCTTCCCCCCGCCGACCCGCATGGCGCCGCGCGGCAGGAAGCCGAGCACCTCGGCGTAGAAGGAGACCGTCTCGTCCGCACGGGTGGAGGGGATGACGACGTGGCCCATGCCCTGCTCGCCGGTGACGAAGCGCTGGCCCATCCCGGTGAGCACCGGGGCGTGGTCGAGGACGGGGCCGAAGAAGACCTCGACCGGGGTGCCCGCCGGGTCGTCGAACGCGATCACCTGCTCGGCGTCGCGCTCGGCGGACTCCCGCGCCGAGAGGACCTTGACCGCCGTGCCCGACGCCTCGACCGCGCGGCCGACCGCGGCCAGCGCGAACTGGTCGCGGACCTCCCAGCCGACGGCCAGCACCCGGTCGCTCTCGCCGGGCAGCACGACGAGCCGCGACCGGCGCTCGTCCATGCGGAGGTAGAGGCCGTCCGGGTCCGGCCCCGCGCCCTCGGCGAAGCCGAGACCGTCGACCACCAGTTCGCGCCAGCGTGCGAGGTCGCGTGTCCGGACCTTCAGGTAGCCGAGCCCGCGGATCTGCGTCATCTCATCACTCCGAGTTCGTCCGTCGGGGGTACTAGATCATCGAGCGCAGCGGGCCCGGCGGGGGCTCGACGCCCAGGTCGGTCAGGGCGGCGGCGTGGAAGACCGCGCCGGGGACGTGGATGGCGTGGGCCAGGCCCATGTGCGCGTCGCGCCAGAAGCGCTGGACGGGGTTGTCCGCGCGCATCGCGTTGCCTCCGGAGCGGGCCATGATCTCGTCGACCGCGCGTACGGCGCGCCAGGCCGCCTGGACCTGGATCCGCCGGCCGGCCGCGCGCTCGGCGAAGGAGACCTCCCGCCCGGCGGCGACGGCGTCGTACATCCGCGACACGTTGTCGAGCAGCGCGCACCGGGAGGCCGCGATCTCCCCGGCCGCCTCGCTGATCGCGTAGAGCACGTACGGGTCGTCCCGGACCTTCGTACCGGTGATCTGCACCCGGCCCCGCTGGTAGGCGAGGTGGTGGGCGAGGGCGCCCTCGGCGATGCCGACGACGGCGGCGGTGATGCCGAGCGGGAACGCGCAGGAGAACGGGACGTGGTAGGTCGGGCTGGTCAGCCCGGCCTCCCTGGGCGCGCTCCCGTCGATGACCTTGGAGAACGGGATGACCCGGTAGTCCGGGACGAACGCGCCCGCGACGACGACATCCTTGCTCCCGGTGCCGCGCAGGCCGACCACGTCCCAGGAGTCCGGCACGATCTCGTAGTCCGCGCGCGGCAGGATCAGGTGGAGCGAGACGGGCGGCTGGACCGGCCTGCCCCCGGCGTCGCCGAGCAGCCCGCCCAGGAAGATCCAGTCGCAGTGGTCGGTGCCGGAGGAGAACTGCCAGCGGCCGTTGAGGACGTAGCCGCCGTCGACCGGCCGGGCGACGCCCATCGGCGCGTACGGCGAGGCGATCCAGGTGTCCCGGTCCTCCCCCCAGACCTCCTCCTGCACCCGGGGGTCGGCGAAGGCCATCTCCCACGGGTGCACCCCGACGATCCCCGCCACCCAGCCGGTCGAGCCGTCGAGCGCGGCGACGCCCATCACCGTCTCGGCGAACTCCCTGGGGTGGGACTCCAAGCCGCCGTACGCGGCCGGCTGGAGCATGCGGATCACGCCGGCGTCCCGCAGCGCCTTGGCCGCCTGGTCGTCCAGCCTGCCGAGGGCCTCGCTGGAGGCGCCGAGGGCGGCGATCTCCTCGGCGCGCTCCGTGATGGCGTCGAGCACGTGGTCGGTCATTGCGGTCCTCACTTCTCCGCGAGGGCGACGGCGATCTCGATGAGCTGGTCCTCCTGGCCGCCGACGAGGTTGCGGCGCCCCGCCTCCAGGAGGATCTCGGTGCCGGAGACCCCGTACCTGGCGGCCTGCCGGTCGGCGTGCTTGAGGAAGCTGGAGTAGACGCCGGCGTAGCCCATGGTGAGCGAGAGCCGGTCGAGCAGGCACTCGCCGTCCATGACCGGGCGGACGACGTCCTCCGCGGCGTCGATGATCTTCGGGACGTCGATGCCGGTCCGGATGCCCAGCTTCTCGGCGACGGCGGCGAACGCCTCGACGGGGGTGTTGCCCGCCCCCGCGCCGAAGCGGCGCGTCGAGCCGTCGATCTGGACGGCTCCGGACCGGACGGCGATGACGGAGTTGGCGACGCCGAGCCCGAGGTTCTCGTGGCCGTGGAAGCCGACCTGGGCGTCGGAGCCGAGCTCGGCCACCAGGGCGGCGACCCGGTCGCCGGTCTGCTCCAGGATCAGCGCGCCGGCGGAGTCGACGACGTACACGCACTGGCAGCCGGCGTCGGCCATGATCCTCGCCTGCTTCGCGAGGGCCTCCGGCGGGCGGCTGTGCGCCATCATCAGGAAGCCGACGGTCTCCAGGCCCAGGTCCCGGGCCAGGCCGAAGTGCTGGACGGAGATGTCGGCCTCGGTGCAGTGGGTGGCGATCCGGCAGACGGCGGCGCCGTTCCCGGCGGCCTCCCGGATGTCGTCCAGGACGCCGAGGCCGGGCAGCATCAGGAAGGCGATCCTCGCCCGCCGCGCGGCCCCGACGGCGGCCCCGATCAGCTCCTGCTCGGGGGTGCGGCTGAACCCGTAGTTGAACGACGAGCCGCCGAGGCCGTCGCCGTGGGAGACCTCGATGACCGGCACCCCGGCGGCGTCGAGGGCGCCGACGACGGAGCGGACGTCCGCGACGGTGAACCGGTGCTGCTTGGCGTGCGAGCCGTCGCGCAGCGACGAGTCGGTGACGCGGACGTCGAGGTCGGCGCTGTAGGGCATGGGCGGGTCTCCTTGGCTGGGACGGAGTCGCGCGGGTTCCGGGGCGGCGGGCCCTCGGGGTCGGGCGGATGCGGCGGGAACGGACGGGAGCGGCGGCTCAGGCGGGAGCGGTGGAGGCGGGCGGGAGCGGTGGCTCAGGCGGGGGCCCGCCGGGCGAGGACGCGCCGAGCGAAGCCCTCGCCGACCCGGGTGGCGGCGGCGGTCATGATGTCGAGGTTGCCGGAGTACGGCGGGAGGTAGTCGCCGGCGCCCTCGACCTCCAGGAAGACCGCGACCCGGGCGAGCCCGCCGCCCACCGGCGCGAGCCCGCCGCTCACCGGCGCGAGATCGTCGAACTGGGGTGCGGCGCGCAGCCGGTAGCCGGGCACGTAGGACGCCACGTCGGCGACGACCTCCTTGATCGAGGCGGCGACCGCCTCGCGGTCGGCGTCGGCCGGGATCGCGCAGAACACCGTGTCCCTCATGATCATCGGCGGCTCGGCGGGGTTGAGGATGATGATCGCCTTGCCGCGCGCGGCGCCGCCGATCCGCTCGATGCCGTGGCGGGTGGCGATCGTGAACTCGTCGATGTTCGCCCGCGTCCCCGGACCGGCCGACGGGGAGGCGACGCTGGCGACGATCTCGGCGTAGGCCACCTCGGTCACCCGGGAGACGGCGTGCACGATCGGGATGGTGGCCTGTCCCCCGCAGGTGATCAGGCTGACGTTGGGCGCGTCCAGGTGGGCGCCGAGGTTGACCGCGGGCACGACGGCGGGCCCGAGCGCGGCGGGGGTCAGGTCCACGGCCCGGATGCCGAGCGCCTCGTACCTGGGGGCGTTGTCCCGGTGCACGCGGGCGGAGGTGGCCTCGAAGACGAGGTCGGGCCGCTCCCGCCCGGAGAGCAGCCGGTCGACGCCCTCGGCGGAGGCCTCCAGCCCTTCGTCCGCGGCCCGTTTCAGGCCGGGGCTGGCGGGGTCGATCCCGATCATCCAGCGGGGCTCGATCGACTCGGAGCGGAGCAGCTTGTACATCAGGTCGGTCCCGATGTTCCCCGATCCGACGATCGCGGCGGTCGCCTTGCTCAAGGTCTCACCCTCATTCGAATCGAGCGGTCACGGAGCCGAGCCCGGCGAACTCGGCGCGGAAGACGTCGCCGGGGCGTACGTCCACGGCCCGGGTGCAGGAGCCGGGCAGGACCAGGTGCCCGGCTTCGAGTTTCACCCCGAAGGAGGCGACCTTCCCGGCCAGCCAGGCCACGGCGGTGGTGGGGTTCCCCAGGACGGCCGAGGTGTCGCCGCGCGCGACCTCGGTGCCCCCGCGGTACAGCACCGCCCCGATCCCGGCCGGGTCCAGCTCGCCGGGGCGCACGCGGGCGGCGCCCAGGACGACCCCCGCCGAGGAGGCGTTGTCGGCGACCGTGTCGGCCAGCCCGATCCGCCAGTCCCTGATGCGGCTGTCGATCAGCTCGATGCTCGGCACGATGTACTCGGTGGCGGCGAGCACGTCGGCCTCGGTGCAGCCCTCGCCGGGCAGGCCCGCGCCGAGCACGTAGCCGATCTCGACCTCGACGCGCGGGTGGCAGTACGCCCCCGCCGGGATCGGGGCGTCCTCGGCGAGCACCATGTCGTCGAGCAGGTGGCCGTAGTCGGGTTCGCCGACGCCCATCATCCGCTGCATGACCTCGGACGACAGGCCCACCTTGTGCCCGCGCACCCGGGCCCCGCCGGCGAGCCTGCGGCGGATGTTGAGCAGCTGGATCTCGTAGGCGTCGACGACGTCGATGCCGGGGAAGGAGACGGTCAGCGGCTCGATCGGCGCCCGGTCCCGCTGCGCCGCCCGCAGCAGGGCGGCCGCGGACGCGCGTTCCGCCGGATCCAGCATCGCGGCCTCCTGTCGCCGGGGTTCGCGCCGCTCCCGGACCGGCGGCGCCCCGGGCCGGCCGGGGCGTCCCCGTCCCGGTCCCTCCCGTCCGGGTCAAAGGTCTCAGCGGCGCGCCGTCCGCGCCGGTCTCCTCCCGCTCAGTGGGAGGCTCCGGAGGCACCCCGGCCGGTCAGGCGTCGTAGGTGATCCTGAGCCGCTCGCTGACCGGGAGCGCCTGGCAGGCGAGGATGAGTCCGTCGGCCAGGTCGCGGTCGTCGAGGACCTGGTTGCGCTCCATCGCGACCTCGCCCTCGACGAGCACGCAGGCGCAGGCGCTGCAGGACCCCTCGCGGCAGGAGTACGGCGCGTCCAGCCCCGCGTCGAGGAGCACGTCGAGCAGGCGCGCGCCGCGGGGCCAGGCCACGGTCCGCGTCCGGCCGTCCAGTTCGACCTCGACGTCCGCGGCCTCCGCCGTGCGGGCCGGTCCGGTGGGACCGGCGGACCCGGGAGCGGGCACGGCGGCCGGGGAGGAAGCCTCGGTGAGGCCGGACACGGGGGCGTCGGACACGGGGGCAGCGGGCGCAGGAACATCGGGTGCGAGGGCGCCGGACGCGGGCCGGGCGGTGAACGGGTCGGCGGTCAGTGAGGTGAAGCGCTCGGTGCGCACCCGCTCGGGCGGCACGCCGAGGCCGGTGAGGGCCTCGACCGCGAGGTCCATGAACGGCCCGGGACCGCAGACGAACGCCTCCCGCCCGGCGTACGGCCCCGCCACCGCCGCCAGCCCCGCCGCGGTGGGCAGGCCCTGCACCGACTCCAGCCAGTGCAGTACGGCCAGCCGGTCGGCGTGCTCCCGGGCCAGCGCGGCCAGTTCGTCCCGGAAGATCACCGACTTCTCGTCCCGGTTGGCGTAGACGAGGACGGCCGACCCGGTCCCGGCGTGCAGGCAGGACTTGAGGATCGACATGACCGGCGTGATGCCGCTCCCGGCCGCCAGCAGCAGGAGGTCGCCGTCGAGCGTGCGGGGGGTGAAGGCGCCGGAGGGCCGCAGCACCTCCAGGACGTCGCCCTCGGTGACGTGGTCGCAGATCCAGTTCGACCCATGGCCTCCAGGAACCCGTTTGACGGTCACCTTGAGCTTCTCGTCGCAGGCCGGGGAACTGGACAGCGAGTAGCAGCGGGCCGCGCCCCCCTCACGGCCGCCGGGAATCCGGACCGTGAGGAACTGCCCGGGCCGGTAGCCGAACCGGCCGCGGTCGCCGTCGGCGGGTTCGAGCACCAGTGAGTGCGCGTCCGCGGTCTCGCGGACGACCTCGACGACGCGCACCCTGAGCGGTCCGGGCTGCGCCATGGTCGTCTCCCTCCGAGGTCTCAGCGGGCCCGTCGTGCGGCGTGCCCGGCCGCGACGTACCCGAAGACGATCGAGGGGCCGATCGTGGCGCCGGGACCGGCGTACTCGTTGCCCATCACCGAGGCCGAGACGTTTCCGGTGGCGTACAGGCCCTCGATCACCGACCCGTCCGCGCGCAGCACCCGGCTGTGCTCGTCGCAGACCAGGCCGCCCTTGGTGCCGAGGTCGCCGGCCTCGATGCGGACCGCGTAGTACGGCGGGCGGTCGATCACGTCGAGGTTCGGGTTCTTCAGCGTGGGGTCGCCGTAGTAGCGGTCGTGGGCGCTCTCCCCCCGCCCGAAGTCGGCGTCCCTGCCCTCGCGGGCGAAGCCGTTGAAGCGCTCGACGGTCTCGGCCAGGGTGTCCGGGGGCACGCCGATCCGCCTGGCCAGCTCGGCGATCGTGCCGGCCCGGTGCACCACGCCCGCGTCGTAGAACGCCTGCGGGATCGGCGCGCCGGGCAGGATCTGCGCGAACGGGTAGCGGGCGCGGGCCCTGGCGTCCATCACGAACCACGCCGGGACGTGGCCGCCCGAGAGCTGGTCGTGGACGAAGTTCACGTACGGCGCGGACTCGTTGGCGAACCTCCGCCCGTCCGCCGCGACGATGATCGACCGCGGGATGCAGCGTTCGGAGACCAGCGGGATGGCCGCGCCCGCGGGGTGCCGGACCGCCGGCATCCACCAGGCGTCGTCCATCAGGTCGAGCGCGGCGCCGGCCCGCTCCCCCGCCAGGATGCCGTCGCCGGTGTTCTCCCGGGCGCCCATGCTGAAGTCGGCCCGGCCGCCCTCCGGCAGGTACTTCGCGCGCAGTGCGGGGTTGTGGTCGAAGCCGCCGGTGGCCAGCAGCACGCCGTACCGGCCGCGCAGCCGCAGGGTGCGGCCCTCGCGTTCGACGACGACGCCGGTGACGGCGCCGTGCCCGTCGACGACGAGGTCGGTCATGGACGTCTTCAGCCAGAGCGGGACCCCGGCGTCCTTGAGCGCCATGCGCAGCCGCGCGACGAGCGCGCGCCCGCCGGTCGCCATGTGGCGGCGGCGGACCAGGTTGGAGGCGACCCGCCAGGCGGCCACGAGCGTGGCGCGCCGCCCGCGCCAGGTGCGTCTGGCCATCGCCAGGTCGTGGTAGTCCTTCGCGGTGATCCACAGGCCCAGCGGGCCCTTCAGGCTGTTGGGGCGCTGGTGCCTCTCGTCGGGCCCCAGTCTGCGGGTGTCGAACGGCAGCGCCTCGATGGACCGGCCCAGCGCGCGGCCCCCCTCCAGCTCGGGATGGTAGTCGGCGTACCCCTTGGTCCAGGAGAAGCGCATCCACCTGCTCCGGCAGAGCAGCTCCATCGCGGCCGGGCCGTGGTCGACGTAGGCGTCGAGCCGCGCGGCGGGCACCCGCCCGGCGGTGAGCAGGTCGAGGTAGCGGCGGACGGCCTCGCGGCTCTCGTGCTGCCCGCTGGCGCGCAGTACGGGGTTGCCGGGGATCCAGATGCCGCCACCGGAGATGGCGGTGCTGCCGCCGTACCGCGAGCCCTTCTCGACGATCAGGGGCTCCAGACCCTCGGCGGCGGCGGTGAGCGCGGCCGTCATCCCGCCGCCTCCGCTGCCGACGACGACGAGGTCGAACTCGGCGTCCCACTCCTGTCCGCTCATGCGGCCTCCTCGCGGGTCAGGAAGGCCAGCACGGCGCTCTCCCAGGCCGCCCGCTGCTCGATCATCACCCAGTGCCCGCAGTCCGGGAAGACGTGCAGCTCGGCGCGGGGAATCACCCGCATCGGCACCAACGCCATGTCGAGGGGGCTGACCCGGTCGTCGCGGCCCCAGGTGATCAGCGTCGGGGCCCTGAGCCGGTGCAGCGTCGCCCAGTACGGCGGGGCGTCCGACCGTGCGGCGGCGGCACGGGCGGCGAGCGCGGCGCGGCCGTACATCCGGCGGGAGGCGGCGAGCGTGTCCGGGTCGGTGGCCTGCGCCCAGCGCTCCTCGACCATCTCCTCGGTGACCAGGGCCGGGTCGTAGACCATGGAGTGCAGCCAGCGCACGAGCGTCTCGCGGGTGGGGTGCTCGACGAACTCCGTGAGCAGCCGGATGCCCTCGCCGGGTCCGGGGCTGAACAGGTTCACGCCCAGCCCGCCGATGGTGACCAGGCGGCGCACGCGGGCGGGGTCGGAGATCGCCACCTGGGCGCCCACGATCCCGCCCATGGAGTTGCCGATCATGTCGGCCCGCTCGATCCCGAGCCCGTCGAGGAGGCGCAGCGCCGCGCCGGGCGCGGCGGCCATGGGGTGGGCGCCGGTGGGCTCGCTGACGCCGAAGCCGGGGAACTCCAGCACCAGGCAGCGGAAGCGCCCGGCGAGGGCGGCCAGGTTGCCGCGGTAGTTCCGCCAGCCGGTGACGCCGGGACCGGACCCGTGCAGCAGCAGCAGGGGCGGGCCGTCGCCGGCCTCGTGGTAGCGCAGCACGCCCTCGCCGGTCGCGAGTTCGCGCAGCGTCGACTCATGGCTCAGCCCGTGACCCGGCCCCTGATCCGACCCGTGACCCGGCCCGTGGATCGGCTCATGTCCCGACCCGTGACCCGGCCCGTGGATCGGCTCATGTCCCGGTCCGTGACTCTGCCCGTGGATCGGTCCGTGACTCGGCTCCGTGCTCATCATCCGCCTCGGTCCATCCGCCTCGGTCGCCGGGAACGGCCGGCGGGAGCACCGGCCTCGCAGGAACGTAACCGGGGCCGCCGACCGGTAGCGGCGGCGGTCCCGCTGGCCGGGACCGCCGCCGCGGCCGGGGGCCCGGCACCGCGTCGGCCGGGGCCCCGGAGCCTTCCGCTCAACGGGACCGCCCCGCGCGGGTACGGCGCCGCGCGGCCTACGTTCTTCCGGTACGGCCGCCCGCCGTACCGGGACACGTGAGGTGAGCCATGACAGCCGAGCCCGCGGCGCTCACGGCAGGCGTCGGCGACCCGGCCGGCGCGACCGCCGCCGACGGCGCCGCTCCGCCCACCCCGCTGGAGATGCGGCGCGCGATGGGGGCGTTCGCCACCGGGGTCACCGTGGTCACCGGGGTCGACGGCGGCGAGGCGGTGGGCTTCGCCTGCCAGGCGTTCGCCTCGGTCTCGCTCGAACCGCCGCTCGTGCTGTTCTGCGCCGGCCGCGGCGGCCGCACCTGGCCGAGGATCCGTGACTCCGGGCGGTTCTGCGTGAACGTGCTGGGCGAGGACCAGGTCGATCTGTGCGGCCGGTTCGGCTCCGGCACGGGCCGGAAGTACGACGGGCTCGACTGGGACCTGTCCCGGTGGGGCACCCCGGCCCTGCGCGGTGTGCTGCTGCGGGTGCACGCCGAGGTGTCCGACGTGCACGCCGCCGGCGACCACGACGTGGTGATCGGCCGGGTCCTGGAGGTCGAGGCGGGCACCGGGCAGCGTCCGCTGATCTTCTTCCGGGGGCGGTTCGGCGTCGACGCCCGGGAGCCGCAGGCGCGGGCCGCGGAGGCGGCGGGCGCGCCGGTCCTGTGGGGGTGGGGCGACCGCTGGGGCTGAGCCGGACGGGGCGGCGCCGGTCGGCGGCCGGCGCCGCCCCGCGCCGGGTCAGCCGATGACTCCGCCGTAGAGCCAGACGCCCGATTCATCATCGGGAAAGGGTTCGTACAGCACCTGCTGATCCTTGAAGAGGATCACGCACGCGGTGCCGGCCTTCTCGGTCCCGGCCGACAAGAACGTCAGTCCATCCAGCGGTCCGCCCAGCAAGGTCACCGGTCTCCGTTCCTGCATGGCTTCTCCCTTCGGGTCTCACCCCGCCCTGCCCTGCGAGCCTCCCCGTCCGCCTGGGTTGATCTTCATTTTCGGTTCACCACATCGAGGCATTACCAACGATCACGGGTCGGTGGAGCGCGACCCGGCGCGCGGATCCGCAGGAGAGGACCGGCCGCTTCGACCGGCTCCCTGTCGTCTCCCCGTCCGCCGCGACGTCAGAGCCAGTCGCCGTCCTGGCCGGTGGCCAGGAGCCGGTTCATGGTCTCCGCGGACCACGTCCGGTCCGGGACCACCGCCATCAGCCGGGCCCGCCGAGGGGTCTCCGCGTCCGGGAAGAGCGCCTCCGAGGCCTGCCGTGCGGCGCAGGCCACCAGCGGGGCGACCTTCTCCAGCGGCGTCCGCGCGTCCCCCACCAGGGAGATCGCCGCCACCGGCCCCTCGGGGCCGCGGATCGCCGCGGCCGCGCAGGCGATGTCGGGGAAGCACTCCCCCCGTTCGAACGCCAGCCCCCGGCGCTGCCGTACCCGGTTCAGCTCCTGGTGCAGGATGCCGATCTCGCCGATGGTGCGGCCGGTCAGCCGGCCGATGGCGCCGATCCGGGCGTCGACCTCCTCGGGTTCGAGCCAGGCCAGCATCGCCTTGCCCAGCGCGGTCGAGTGGGCCGGGGCCCGGCCGCCGACCCGGGAGGGGACCGAGGCGGCGAACCGCCCGCCGACCTTGTCGAGGTAGAAGACCTCCGCCCCGTCGAGGACCGCCAGGTGGACCACGAGACCGGTCCTGAGCTGCAGGTCGTGCAGGAGCGGCGCGGCCGCCTCCCGGACCTCGCCGTGGCCGTCGCCGCCGCCGAGCCCGAGAGCGCGCGGCCCCAGGCCGTAACCGAAGGAGGTGTGCTCGATCCAGCCGAGGCGGACCAGCTGGTCGAGGATCCGGTGCGCCGTCGAGCGCGGCAGGTGCGTGCGGCGGGCCACGTCCTCCAGGGTCAGCCGGGTGGAGCGGCCGGTGAACGCGTCCATGATCAGGGTCATCCGCTCGACCATCGACGGCGGCAGGTCGCGCCGGGCGGGCGCCGTCGGCTCCGGCTCGGGGGTGAGAGCGGTCATCGAGCCCTCCGGTCCAAAACTGAAATGAATTCTCATCTCGGAATGTAGCAACGGGACAGCGGGCGTGGAAGATCCATGACCGGCCGGATCTCCTCGGCGTACGCGCTCCGGTGCGCAGGACGCGGCGAGCGGGACTCCGCCCGGCCGCCGCCGCCGCGCGGGGGCACGGTGGCGCTCACCGGTGGCGCTCACCGGCGGGGCTTGCCGGTCCGGGGCTTGTCGGTGAGCTGCTTCTCCGCGACCTGGAGCAGGTCGTCCGCGGTCATCCCGGCCGTCCGCTCCACCCGGCTCAGCGTGTCGGCCGCGTTGCAGACCTCCGCGCTCGCGTGCACCGGGCCGCACGCGGCCAGGATCGCCCAGGCGGCCAGCGGCAGGACGAGGGTGTTGCCCAGGACGCGGAGGACGATGGCGAGAGTGGCGATGAAGGTCATGACGGTGATCCCCTGTGTGCCCCTTGGAGAAGTACGGGCCGTCCGGCCCTCTTCCTCCAGTAGGCCCGCCGGGAGTGGCGGCCGGAGTGCGCGTGGGGTGCGGAACGGTTGCCGCCGCCGGGAAGTCCTCAGTTCCGCCGCCGTGCGGTCGATGACCGCCCTCTCCCGGACGGCCCGTACTTCTCCAAGGGGCACACCGCGGGATCCCGTACGGCCGCCCCGCCGATCGCCCGCGGCCCCGCCGCGGCCGTAGACCCCCCGTCAGCACCCGGTGCGGGCGTGCGGTCCCTGCCAGCCGGGGACGTCGCGCCAGTCGCTGGACACGACGGTCGCCCCCAGGCAGCCCAGCGTCCGGGTCCTGGCCAGCGCCTGGTCGGCGGGCGGGTCCACCGGGTCCAGCGCGGGCGCGACCTCGTGGGCGGAGGTGACCGCGGTGAAGTAGTCGCCGTAGAACGCCCGCCGTTCGGCGGACAGCCCGGCGAAGGAGGCCGCGCCGCCGTCGAAGACGACGAACCAGGGGCGCAGGGACTCCTCGTACCCCTGGCGCGGGTCGGTGGCGCCGTACCCTCCCCTGGGGACCGGGAAGACCTGGGCGTCGGCGGGGTGGTCCCGCAGGTGCCGGGCGTACTCCACCTCGGTGGGCAGGCTGTCGTTCTCCGCGGTGCCCCGGATCACGTAGACCAGGATCCTGCCGCGGTGGTCGGCGGGCCAGGCCCCGGCGCGCGCGGCGTCGTCCGGGGTGGCGTGGCCGCCCATCAGGTCCGCCGGGGTGAGCATCGCGTCGCCGAAGCGCTCCCGCAGGACGGCGTCGAGCTCGTCGGGCCCCCGGCCCCGGTTGTCGTGGAACCCGTCCTTCATCTCCAGTTTGACGACCAGGAGCTCGTGCCCCGGGTTCGCCTCGTGCCAGGCTCTGACGTTGTCCAGGCAGTGCGTGAACTGCTGGTTGCGCGCCGAGTCGCGCAGCTCGCCGGCCGTCGCGCCCCGCTCGCAGTTGTTGTCGCTCCAGAAGGGGTTGGAGTGGCTGACGGTCCACTGGCCGAAGAAGGTCCACAGATCGATCTCGATCATCCGGTTCCCGGCGTCGAGCGCGTCGACCAGGTAGGGGTAGGCCGCCCTCTCGTAGGCGTTGTGCACCCCGCCGAAGGTCAGGTCCGTCAGGGCGGGCTCGTCCGCGCGGGCGGGACCGCCGCAGACGGCCGCGACCATCGAGGCGGTCAGGGCGGCGGTGACGGCGATGCGGGAGGGGAAACGCACGGATGCCTCCGGGAGGGTCGGAAGGCGGTCCCCGCGGCGCCGTCGGACGTGTCAGGCCGATCTTGACCAGGATCCGCGCGCTCCGCAAGACCCGTTCCCGCGGCGCGACGGGCAGGCCGCGTCATGCCGGGCCCGGGTTTCCGGGCCCGGCATGGCTCAGGTCAGGGCCTCCGGATCGGTCAGCTCAGGTCCGAGCATTTCCTCGCGTCCGGGTCCGCGGCCGCCTTCGGGACCCAGCGGACGTTGGCGAACGACGCGGAGAAGGCGCCCTCGGTGTAGACGAGGAAGGGCGTGTTGACGTTCTCCAGGTCGAGGCCCCCCGCCGCGAAGCAGGAGACGGGGATCTTGACCGTCGACTTCGTCCCGACGGGCAGCCCCGCGAAGAGGGAGGTCGCCACGACCTCCGCCATGCACGGGTAGACGCAGTGGGTGCTGATGACGGTCCTGGCGGCCGGCGCCTGGTGCACGACCGTGTCGAAGACCAGCGCGGCGTCGGAGTTGAGGTAGCCGCGCAGGTCGGTGCCGCCCGCCGGGTTCTGCAGGTAGACCTGCGCGGGGCCGGTCCCGGTCCAGGTCGCCTTCAGGCCGTCCTGCTGCACGTTGACGTCGGACTGCACGACGTTGATCTCGGCGTGCGCCGCCTGGCCGTCGGGGCCGATCTCGGTGCCGCCCCAGTTCTCCGCCGAGCCGATGAAGCTCTTGTACGGTGCGACGTCGGTCCGGTTGAAGATCTCCAGGTCCTCGCTCGCCTCACCGCCGCCGCCCGTGGAGCCGCAGCCGAACTCCGGCGCGGTCTCGTCGAGGGCGCCGATGGAGCTCGCCTGGCCGGAGCGCAGGCCGTACCCGAGCGGGAAGAGCGGGTCGTACCCCTCGTCGCCGGCGTTGAGCGGCGTCTGGCAGGCGGTCTTCGGCCAGGAGTACGGCAGCCTGCCGGTGTAGCCCTGGTGATGGCGGCCCCGGACCAGCAGGTCGGCGACGCCGCCGCCCTCGGTGCCCGGCAGCCATGCGACGACGAAGGCGTCGGAGCGGTTGAGCTCCTTGTTGACCCAGAGCGGGCGGCCGGTGACGTAGACGGTGACCACCGGGGCGCCCTTGCCCTTGACCTTGTCGAGCACGGCGAGGTCACCGGGGTAGATCTTGGCGGCCTCCAGCGAGCGCCGCGCGAGGTCGCCGACGCCCTCGGCGTACGGCGTCTCGCCGATCACCGCGACGACCGCGTCGAAGGCCGCGGGGTCGACGCCGTCGGCCGTCTCGCTGAACGTGACGTTCGCCTCGCCCAGCGCCTCCTTCAGGCCGCCGAGGATCGTGGTGCCGTTCGGGAAGTCGGCGTTGGTGTTGCCGGTGCCCTGCCAGGTGAGGCTCCAGCCGCCGGTCTGGTTCTGCAGGCTGTCGGCGCTCTTGCCGACCACGAGGACCTTGGAGTTCCTGGCCAGCGGGAGCACCCTGCCGTTGTTCTTCAGCAGGACCTGCGACTTGCGCACGGCCTCCCGGGCCAGCCGCCGGTCCTCCAGCGCGCCGGCCGAGCCGGCGTAGGCGCGCTTGGAGGGCTTACGGCCGTCGAGCACGCCGGCGCGCAGCTTCACCCGCAGGATGCGGGTGACCGCGTCGTCGATGCGGGCCATCGGGATCTCGCCGCTCTCGACCTGGGCGATCGTGTTGGCGATGAACGCCTTCCAGTCGTTGGGGACCATGACGACGTCGATGCCCGCGTTGATCGCCTGGGGGCAGCTGGCGTTGGTGCACCCGGCGACCTGGCCGATGCCGTTCCAGTCGGAGACGACGACGCCGTCGAAGCCCATCTTCCCCTTGAGGATGTCGCTCAGCGCGCGCTTGCTGCCGTGCAGCTTGCCCTCGTTGACGCCGAGCTCCTCGTTCGTCCAGCTGTTGAACGAGACCATCACGGTCTGGGAGCCGGCCGCGAGCGCGCCGTAGTAGCCCTGGCCGTGCATGTTGATCATCTCGGCCTCGGACGAGGGGTTGACCCCCTGGTCGACGCCCTTGACGGTGCCGCCGTCGCCGATGAAGTGCTTGGCGGTGGCGATGACGCCGCTGGAGCCGATGCGGAGCGGATGGCTGCCCTGCAGGCCCTTGACGGCCTCGTAGCCGTAGGCGCGGACGATCCGGGGGTCCTCGGAGAAGCCCTCGTAGGTGCGGCCCCACCGGTCGTCGCGGACGACGGCGAGCGTGGGGGCGAAGGCCCAGTCCTGGCCGGTGGCGCGGATCTGCCTGGCCGTCGCCGCGCCGATGTCGCGGATGAGGCACGGGTCCTGCGCGGCGCCCAGGCCGACGTTGTGCGGGAAGATCGTCGCACCGTAGACGTTGTTGTTGCCGTGGACGGCGTCGATGCCCCAGATGACGGGGATCTTCGTCCGGGTGGCCACGGAGGCGTCCCAGTAGGCGTCCGCGAGGTCGAGCCAGGCCTTCGGCGCGGCGTGCTTGTCGCGGCCGGGCCAGGAGCCGCCGCCGTTGAGCACCGAGCCGATGGCGTACTGCTTGACCTCCTCCGGGGTGATCGCCGCGATCTCCGGCTGGGTCATCTGGCCGACCTTCTCGGCCAGGGTCATACCGGAGACGATCTTCGCGATCCGCCTCTCGTCCAGCGGGTTCCGCTTGATCCTGCTGTCGATCCTGGGCCAGTCGAAGAGCTTGGGCAGGCTCTTCTCGATGCGGGCGCAACCGCGGAAGTCGAGAGAGGGCTTTCCGATCACCGGCTGTCGGCCGCCCGCGGACTCGGCGCCCGCGCTCGGCATCCCGGTGACTCCGGAGGCCAGGACCGCGAGGCCCGCCAGCACGGCGAGCCTGCTCCTCCTGGCGCCCGGTCGGGCGGAAGGTGTGGTCATCGAGGGTCCGTTCTCGAGGCGCTGCGAAAGGGCGTGGCGGTTCCCCCGTGATCCGCACTGCGCAGATCCTGACGCCGTGAGGCCGGTCCCGTCAATAGTTTCCTGAGAGCGCTCTCTGAAATAGATCCGTGCTCTGTGACCAGATGCGGTGGCCCTGGGAACCGTTCCCAGAACGTTCCGCCCGCCTGGCCGCAGCCTTGGACGGAGAGCCCGTCGCCGAGCCGCGCGCGGCCGCCCCGGCGTTGGAGGCCAGGAAGGGAGCACGGAGGCGGATCCTCCGAAGGCCGGCCACCCGGCTCCCCCGGCCGGGCTTCCGGCGGCCGTTACGCGGCCCGTCGGCCTCAGCAGGAACCGGCCTCAGCAGGAACCGGCCTCAGCAGGAACCGGCCTCAGCAGGAACCGGCCTCAGCAGGAACCGGCCTCAGTAGGAGCCGGCCGCGAGCTCGGCGACGAGGCCCGGCCGCTTCGGGGTCCAGCCGAGCGCCCGGCGGGTCCGGGCCGCGCTCACCGTCTGGCCGAGGGCGAGCGCCTCGGCGAAGGCCGGGTTCAGGGTCCGGGCCGCCTCTTCCACCGGCCAGGCCTCCGCCTCGACACCGCCGAGGCCCGCGGCCCGCGCGGCGGCCCTCGCGACGGCCGCCAGCGGCACCGCCTCCTCCCCCACCCCGTGCAGGACCGTGCCGGGTTCGCCGCTCTCCACCGCGGCGACGAACAGGTCGGCCAGGTCGTCGACGTGGACGGTGGGCCAGGTGGGCTCCCGGCCGTCCGCGGAGACGTAGCGGCCCCGGCCGTGTCCGGCGGCCTCTGCGACCAGCAGGGCGGGGATGCCCGCACCCGCTCCGTACACGATGCCGGGCCGGACCACCACCCCGCCGGAGGCGAGCACTCGCCGCTCGACGGCCGCCCGGAACGCGACGAGCGGGACGGGGTTCAGCGGGCTCTCCTCGTCCGAGGAGCCGGCGCCGAGCACCCAGATGCCGCTGGTGTAGACGACCCTCGCCCCGCCGGCCAGCAGGGCGTCGGCCGCCGCCGTCTCCACCGCCTCGTCCCCCGCCGGGGCGGCGGCGTGCACGACCGCGTCCACGCCGGCGGCGGCCGCGGCGAGGGAGGCGGGATCGGTCACATCGCCGTACCTGACCTCCGCGGCTCCGGGTACGGCCCGGCTCCCACCGTCCTTGCGGCGGACCGCGGCCACCACCTCGTGGCCGTGCTCCACGAGCCGTCCGGCGACCGCCGAGCCGATGTAGCCGGTCGCTCCCAGCACGAGAACCCTCATCTTCTCCACCTCAAAATCTTCGACATCGAAACTTGCGACGACGAAACGTTAAAGCGCCGATCGGGACGATGTCAAACAGTTCGATATCGAAGTTTTCGAGTAGCATGGCCGGATGAACGACGCCGTGGACCGGATCCTCGACCAGTGGGCCGCCGTGCGACCCGGCCTGGACACCTCCGCCATGGGCGTGGTGGGCCGGATCTCACGTGCCTCCCGCCTGCTGGAGCGCGGGGTCAGGGCCTACTTCGACGAGCACGGCCTCGAACCGTGGGAGTTCGACGTGCTGGCGACCCTGTTCCGCGCCGACCGGACCCTCTGCATGGGCGATCTGGCAGGGGCCGCCATGGTGAGCTCCGGAGCGCTGACCAACCGGATCGACCGCCTGGTCGCCAAGGGGCTGGTCACCCGCGCCACCGCCGAGGGCAACCGCCGCCTCGTCCTGGTCACGCTCACCGAGACCGGCCACCGCCTGGTCGGCGGCCTCGTCGACGGCCACGTCGCCAACGAGGACCGCCTGCTCGACGGTCTCACCCCCGCCGAGCGGGACGAACTGGCCGCCCTGCTCCGCAAGCTGCTGGGCTCGCTCGGAGACACCGGTCCCTGACGGCCTGGGGCGGGCGGCCCCGGGGAAGGCGCATCGGCCTCCGCCCGGCCCCGGCTACCCGGCCTGGGACCGGGAGGTCTCGCGCCTGATCCAGCCGAGGTAGTCGGCGGTGCCGGCCGCCAGCGCGACCGCGACGATCTGCGGGACCTCGTAGGAGTGCAGTTCACGGACCCGCCGGGCGAGCTCCTCGAAGCGCTCCGCCGTGGTCTTCATCAGCAGCAGCCATTCTTCGGCTCGCTGGACCTCTCCCGCCCACCAGTAGACGGACTCGATCGGGCCGAGCAGCTGCGCGTCGACGGCCAGCCGCTCCCCCACCGCCGCCGCGCGGATCCGCTCCGCCTCCGCGCGGTCGGCGGCGGTGACGCGCACTTCGAGGCAGTCCGAGGCGTCGTGAGGCATACGAGGTGTCCGATCCGGGAGGGGTGCGCCGACCGGGTCCCACCCTATTTCAGTAGACCGAGATGTGCGGGTGGTCGTAGTGGTTGGCGGTGACGCCGCCGCGGTCCGACATGGTCCGCCAGGTGCCGGTGCGCACGTGCCAGATGCGCTGGCGGAAGATGACGTACATGATGCCGAGCCGCCGGGCGTTCCCGACCGCCCAGGCGGCGATCTCGTTGCCCCGCCGGGTCTCGGCCGCCGTCGGCATGGCGCCTCCGCTGCTGAGCATGAAGTCGCAGGCCCGCCCCAGCGGATGCTCCCCGCCGTCGGCGATGCCCCCGTCGACCCGGTAGCAGCCGATCCCGAACCGGGAGCCGAAGCGCTGCGCGATCAGCTGCCGGACCAGCCGCATCCGGGGGGTGATGTGGTCCGGCCCGGACGGCAGCTGGGGGACCCAGGTGCCGTCGGCCCGGCGGATCCCGGGGGTCGGATAGAGCAGGTCGATCTTGTCCTTGATCTGCTCGATCAACTCCTCCGCCCGCTTCTTGTCGTCGTCGAGCTCCTTGAGCGCGTCACGGAGCTCGGCGGCGCGCTCCCGCGCCGACTCGCGGGCCCGCAGGTGGGCGTCGCGCACCTCGGTGAAACTCCGCAACCTGGCGTCCTGGTCGGCGACGACCTGCCTGGTAAGGGCCAGGCGGTCCAGCAGGGCGGTGGCGTCGGCCTCGCCCACCAGCGCCGCCACCGACGTCAGGCCACCGGCGCGGTACCGCTCGGCGGCCAGCAGGCGGATCTCCTGCGCGGCCAGGTCGAAGTTCCGCTGCGCGCGCTCCAGGTTGCCGCGGGCCGTCCTCTCCACGCGCTCGACCTTCTGCAGCTGGACGCGTCCCTCGTAGTACTCGGCGATCAGGGTCTCCGACCGCTTCTGCAGCTGGGCCAGTTCCTTGCGGAGCTGCTTGGCGCCCGGCTTGGGCGCGGCGTGGCCCGCCGAGGTCGCGCCCAGGCACAGGGCCACCGCGACGAGCGAGGCGAGCAGGGCCCGGAGCGCATCGCGGTACCGCTCCCCGCGGAGTGCCGCCGCCACGCTCCCCCTCTCGCCGAAGATGTGAGGCGCCGGCTGCCGGGATGCCGAGTTGGGGCGCTCTTCGTCCGATGGACGATATTAGGGGATGATTCATCCGCCTGACCTGCCGGACCGAAATCCCGTTCTCCTGGCACGATCCGATCCGATCCGATCCGGCCCGGGGCCGGGGCCGGGGCGTCAGGCCGCGGACTTCGAGGGGGCCACCTGGAGCATGTCGTCGATCGCACGGGCGGGGGCGGGCTGGGAGAACAGGTAGCCCTGGGCCAGCGGGCAGCCCATCTGCTGCAGCACCGCGGCCTGCTCGCGGGATTCGACGCCCTCGACGACGGTGGACAGGCCCAGGCTGGCCGAGAGCTCCACGATGGCCTTGGTGAAAGCACGGGCCTGGTGGGGGTCGGTGTCGGTGAGCGGGGCGGTGAACGAGCGGTCGATCTTGAGGATGTCCACCGGCAGGGTGCGCAGGTAGGCCAGCGAGGAGTAACCGGTGCCGAAGTCGTCCAGCGCGATGCGTACCCCATGGGCGCGCAGCTCCGCGAGGAGCTCGACGATGCGGCGGGTCTCGGCGGCGGTGGTGGCCAGCAGCATGCTCTCGGTGACCTCCAGGGTCAGCGCGTTCTCCGGCAGCGCATAGCGGGCCAGGACGTCCAGCACCGTGTCCCGGAACGCGCGCTCGCGCAGCTGCCGCCCGGAGACGTTGACCGTCACGGCGATGCCGTACCGCTCGTGCCACCGCTTGGCGTCGGCGCAGGCCTGGTTCAGGACCCACCGGCCGATCTCGACGATCAGCCCGGTGTCCTCGGCGACGGGGATGAACACGTCCGGCGGGATGGGCCGGCCGCCGGCCGGGGTCCAGCGCAGCAGGGCCTCCACCGCGTAGATCGTGCCGGAGGTCAGGTCCACGACGGGCTGGTAGGCCAGGGTGAACTCCTCCCGGGCCAGCGCCTGGCGCAGCCCGACGGCGATCTCCGCGTGGTGCAGGCGCCGGGCGCGCAGCTCGCTGTCGAAGACGACGATCTGGTTCTTGCCCGCGGCCTTGGCCGCGTACAGGGCCAGGTCGGCGTCGCGCAGGGCGTCGGACGCGGTGGCGACGGCGGTGCCGGTGAGAACGCCGATGCTGGTGGTCAGGTACAGCTCGCGGCCGTCGAGCAGGTAGGGGGCCCGCACGGTCTCCAGCATCCGCTGGGCCACGGCCATGGCCTCGCCGGGCTCGGCGCGGGGCAGGAGGATGGCGAACTCGTCGCCGCCGAGCCGGGCCAGGATGCGCTCGCCGGCGACCAGTTCGCGGAGCCGCTGGGCGACGACGGTGAGCACCTCGTCGCCCACCGGGTGGCCGTAGGTGTCGTTGACGTCCTTGAAGGCGTCCAGGTCCAGCAGGAGCAGCGCCGGATGGGGGGCGTCGGGGGCGGCGGCGTGCGAGGTGATGACGGTGTGCAGGGCCTCACCCAGCAGGGTGCGGTTACCGAGTCCGGTCAGCGGGTCGTGTGAGGCGCGGTGGGACAGGCTGCGCTGCAGGACGTCCTGCCGGTGCAGGGCGACGCGCAGGTCCGCCGCCTGGGCCACGCTCACGCACACGACGGTGCTCAGCCGCAGCACCAGCAGCACGGCCAGCAGCACGGTCAGCAGCGTGACCGAGCTGCCGCCGTGGGCGCCCGCGGCCGGGCCGGCGCCCGTGACCATCGGGACCACGACGGAGACCAGCGGGCTGACCAGCGTCAGCGCCAGCGCCAGCGCCAGGACCGCGGCCAGCCGCGCCCGGGTGAAGGGGGCGGGCTCCTGCGTCCGGTTCGCGGCGGCCATGCTGGGGTGCAGCATGGCCGCGCCGGTCAGGACCGCCCAGCCCAGCCAGCAGGCCGTGGAGACGGCGCCGTACACCTCGTTCGAGGTCTGGTTCAGCAGGTAGACGACGTCGGAGAAGAACATGGCGGCGTAGGACGCGCCCAGCAGGCTCAGCCCGGGCACGCGGCCGCTGTCCAGGGCCAGGCGGATCACGAGCCCGAGGATGAACAGGTCGACGACCGGCAGCGCCAGCGCGAAGACCAGGTCGGTGTCGATGTGCACGGCCCGGTCGGCGACCGGGCCGATGAGCAGCGTCCAGAGCGGCATGGCCACGCCGACGGTGATGGTGCCGGCGTCCAGCAGCGCCGCCCAGCGCGGACCGGAGGCCCGCAGGCTCAGCATGACCAGGGCGACCAGCGCCAGGCCGTAGGCGGCGAGCGTGCCGGCCTGGTACACGCCCAGCAGGAGGGGGCTCCTCAGCCAGACCCAGCCGACGCCCCAGCCGAGGGCGCTCGCCAGCAGCGTGATCAGGAGACCGGCGCCTATCAGCCGCCACGGCCGCGAGCCGGTCAGCCCGTTCCGGCGCATCCCGGCCAGGACGGCCAGCGCGGAGGCTCCCGGCAGCAGCACCCAGGACAGCGTCTCCACGACCGGTGACGCACCCGCCGCGAACGGGACGGTCACGGCCGCCAGGCCTCCCAGCACGAGGAATACCAGCCAGGCGCGCGGGTGGCCGGCAAGGCGGGAGCCCGTACGGGCTGCCGCGAAGAGGCTCTGCATCATGATCTCTCTGGTGGCCTGCCGGGTGCTCCCGCCCGCGCGCCCGGACGGCACGGCGGGGAGGGAGGTCGGCAGCGGTTACGGGGCGGGTGCGGGCCTGCGGGCGGCGCGGGCCTGCCGGTTCTCCTTCTGTGAGGTCGGATACGCCCCTATCGGTGCGCGGTCACCGGAGCTGACCGGAAGCAGGTGACGATCGGGTAAAGGCGCGGCCCTCCCGGCGCCCCGCCCTCCCGGAACCGTCTCCAGGCCCAGCCCAGCAGACCCAGCCCAGCGGGCCCAGTCCCGCAGGCTCAGTCCCGCAGGCTCAGTCCCGCAGACTCAGCGCGAGCCTGCGGGCGAGCCCGGTGTTCCGGCGGTGCCCGAGCCGGTTGACCGCCGTCTCCAAGGCCTCGCGCTGGCCGACGAGGACCACCCATGACCGGGCCCGGGTGACCAGGGTGTAGAGCAGCCTGCGGCGCAGCATGACGCCGCCGGCCTCGGCGACGATCGGCGCGACCACGAAGGGGTATTCGCTGCCCTGGGAGCGGTGCACGCTGACGGCGTACGCGTGGGTCAGCTCGTCGAGCTCGCCGAAGCCGTACTGCACGCTCTCCCCCTCGTCCGTGCGGACCTCCAGGAGCCTGTCCTGCCGGACGATCCCGGTCACCGTCCCGGTGGTCCCGTTGAAGACCCCCTTGTCGTAGTTGTTGCGGACGGACATGACGCGGTCGCCGGTCCGGAAGACCGAGGCGCCCGACCAGTGCTCCTCCTTCCCCTCCCCGGCGGGGTTGAGCCGCTCCTGGACCATCCGGCCGATCTCGGCGGTCCCGGTCGCGCCCCGGCGCATCGGGCACAGCACCTGGACCTGGTCGGGCCCCACGTTCTGCTTGCGCGGGATCGCCACCGTCGCCAGGTGGACCACCCGCTCGGCGACCCGGCCGGGATCGTCGACCTCCTCGAACCAGAACCCCCTCCGGCCGGGGAGGTCGGGCACCCGGCCGGCCCGGATGCGGTGGGCGACCTGGATGATCCCGCTCTCCTCCGCCTGCCGGAAGACGTGCGTCAGCCTGGTCCGCGGGACGGCCTCGACGCGCAGCAGGTCGGCCAGCACGTTGCCGGGCGCGATGCTCGGCAGCTGGTCGGCGTCGCCGACGATCAGCAGGTGGCTGCCCGAGGGGACGGCCGCGGCCAGGCGGGTGGCCAGGTGCAGGTCCAGCATGGAGGCCTCGTCGACCACGACCAGGTCGGCCTGGGAGGGAGTCTCGGTGAACAGCGTGCCGGGCTCCGGATCCGGTCGGCGGGCCAGCATGCGGTGCACGGTCATGGCGGGCAGCCCGGTCAGCTCCGACAGCCGCTTGGCGGCCCTGCCCGTCGGGGCGGTCAGGGTGACCGTGCCGCCGGCCGCCCGCACCGCGGCGGCGACGGCCTTCACCGTGTGGCTCTTGCCGCACCCCGGGCCGCCGGTGAGGACGGACACGGTGCTGGTCAGGGCCATGGCCACGGCCGCCCGCTGGTCCTCGTGGAGCCCCGGGTCCTCCGGCCACGCGCGCGCGGGCAGCGCCGAGGGGGCCCGGCAGAGCCTGGTCAGGTGGGCCGTCAGGCCCACCTCGCGGCCGTGCACGTGCTTGGCGTAGACCACGGTCTGGTCGGGGTCGTCGGCAGACGCCTCGACGACCACCCGGCGCTCGGCCCGCAGCGCGTCGACCGCCCGGCGGACCGGCTCCCGGTCCTGGTCGACCAGTTCGGCCGCCCTGCCGACCAGGACGTTCAGCGGCAGGTAGCAGTGTCCGTCGCGGGCGCCGGCGGTCTCCAGCGTGTCCAGGACCGCCGCGCCGATCCGCTCCGGGCTGTCCTCCGGGACGCCGGACCTCAGCGCGATCCGGTCGGCCGTGCCGAACGCGATCCCCCGGACCTGGCCGATGAGGCGGTACGGGTCGGAGGCGAGGATCTCGCCGGAGTCCGCGCCGTACACCTGGTAGATCTTCGCCGCGAGCATCGGGCTGACCCCGAACCCCTGCAGGACCGCCATCAGCGCGGCGATCTCCTTCTGCTCCTCCCACGCCCGGGTGATCTGCTCCTGCCGGGCGGGCCCGATGTTGACGACCTCCCTGAGCCGCTCCGGCTCGGCGTCGATGACCTCCAGCGTCGCCTCTCCGAAGTGGCTGACGATGGCGTGGGCGAGCCTCGGGCCGATGCCGCGGATCAGGCCCGAGCCGAGGTAGATCCGGATCGCCCGGACGGTGGCCGGGGCCACCCGCTCGCACCCGTCCGCCGCGAAGTGCCTGCCGTGGCGCGGGTGCTCGCCCCAGGAGCCGACGAGCCGGAGCGCCTCGCCGGGCTGGATCCCGGCCAGGGCCCGGCCGGAGGCGATGAAGTCCGGCACGCCTTCGGCGCTCATCCGCGCGACGGTGTGGCCGTCCTCGCGGACGTACACCAGGTGCTCGACGGAAACGTCCACAGCAGGATCCAACCGGATCCGACCGACAGAAACCTCCAGGCGGGGCCTGTACGGCATCGTGCTCCGCCGCGACCGGGACGGGACCGACCAGCCGGAGGAGCCCCCCCTCGCGCGGCTGACGGGCGCGTGCCCCCGGAGCCGGTGGTTACCGTGATGCGTCGGGACCGGGCAGGAGGCGCTCATGATCAGACTGGACCGCTTGATCAACGTGCTGGGCGGATACGGCGTACGGCTGTGCGGCCGGCCGCAGGCGCGCTCGGTGCAGCTGCGCAGCGTGGCGATGCCCGATCCCACCGACGACCGGGTCGCGGGCGACGTGCTGCTGGCGGTGGGCGCCGCGTCGGTGGCCGAGGCGGTGCGATGGGCGGTGGCGGCCCGGTCCGCGGCGGTCCTGGTGCGCGCTGAGGCCGGCGCCGCCCACGAGGCCTTCTCCGCCGGTGAGAGCGAGGACGTGGCGGTGATGCTGGTCGATCCCGCGGTGTCGTGGAGCCAGCTCACCGGTGTCGTCTACGGGCTGGTGCTGGAGGGGCGGGAGACCGAGTCGGGCCGCGGGCCGACGGACCTGTTCGCGCTGGCCGACAACCTGGCGGAGGTGATCGGCGGCGCGGTGACCATCGAGGACCGGCTGTCGCGGGTGCTGGCGTACTCGCGCTCCCAGCAGGCGGGCGACCCGGCCCGGCTCGAGACGATCCTGGTGCGGCAGGTGCCGGACCGGCTGCGCGAGACGCTCCGGGCCCGGGGGGTCTTCGACCACCTGGCCTCGACGGACGAACCGGTGTTCGTGGCGCAGGACCCGCGGAACGGCCTGACCGGGCGCATGGCGGTGGCGGTGCGGGCGGGCCGTGAGCTGCTGGGATCGGTCTGGGTCACCTGCGGCAGCCCGCTGACCGGGGCGCGGCTCGGCGCCCTGACCGACGGCGCGCGCACGGTCGCCCTGCACCTGCTGCGCTCACGGGCGAGCGCCGATCTGGAGCGGCAGGTGGAGTCGGACCTGACCGTCCGGCTGCTGGAGGGCGGCGCCGACGCCGCGACGGTGCTGAGCCAGCTGGGGCTGGCCCCGGGGGCGATGCGGGTCATCGCGGTCCGCGCGCACGCCGACACCGAGCGGCACGCCGCACCCCTGCTGGCCTTCGAGCGGGCCACCACCGGTTTCGGCTGGTCCCGGCCGGGGCGCAGCACGCTGCTGGACAACACGCTCTACACGATCCTGCCCGGCGAGCCGGCGGCCGCGGCACGCGAGTGGGTGGCCGCGCTGCAGGCCGCGCTTCCGGCGCGGGTGCGCGTCCTGGCCGGGATCGGCGCCCCGGCCCAGGCCGAGGAGCTTCCGGCCGGCCGGCAGGAGGCCGACGAGTGCCTGGCACTGCACGAGGCGGGCGCGCCCCGGACCGCGCCGCCGGCCTACGACGAGTCCTGGGGCGACATCCTGCTCCAGCGGTTGCGCGCCGCGGCGCGCACGGGCCGGCCTCCCGCCCGGGGGCCGGTCAGCGCGCTGCGCGGGCACGACGCCGCGCACGCCACCCACTACGCGGCGACGCTGCGGGCGTGGCTGGAGGCCCAGGGCGATCTCGCCGCCGCGGCCGAGCGGCTCGGCGTCCACCCCAACACGGTCCGCAACCGGCTGCGCAGGATCGGCGAGATCACCCCGCTGAACCTGGAGGACGCCCGCCAGCGACTCGCCATGATCATCAGCCTGGCCGCCCTCGGAGACGACTAGGGCGCTCCGTTGTGGCGAACCTCCAAGATCAGATCTTCGATTGTGGGCATCCCACAACCTCATCCGGGGCCGTCCGGGTCATGCTGATCCCGGCAACAGCATTCGTCCTGGTATGGAGGCGGGTCATGAGCGGCGTCGAGCACATCGGCGACCGGCCCCGGTCGGTGATCGTGGTGGGCGCGGGCATCGTGGGCCTGTCCACCGCGTGGTTCCTGCAGGAGCACGGTGTGCAGGTCGACGTGGTCGACCGCGGCGGCATAGCGGCCGGCGCGTCCTGGGGCAACGCCGGATGGATCGCCCCGGGGCTGACCATCCCGCTGAACGAGCCCTCCGTGCTCCGTTACGGCCTGCGGTCGCTGGCGAACCCCGCCGCACCGCTGCACATCCCCGCGGGCGTCGATCCCGGGCTGTGGGCGTTCCTGGCCCGCTTCGCCGCCAACTGCCGGTGGTCGTCGTGGACCCGGGCGGTGCGGGCCAACCTGCCCCTGAACGACGAGTGCATCGAGGCGTTCGAGGCGCTCACGGCCGGCGGCGTGGACGCGCCCCTCGTCCGGGCGCCGATCACCGCGGCGTTCCGGACCCCGCGGCAGGCCGAGGGGCTGCTGCGCGAGCTGCGCAGGCTGGGCGAGGCCGGGCAGCGGGTCGACCACGGCACCCTGTCCGGCGCGCGGCTGGCCGAGCACGTGCCGCTCGCGTCCGGAGCCTTGCAGGCGGGCGTGCGCATCGACGGGCAGCGGTACGTCGACCCGGGCCGCTTCGTCCACGCACTGGGCGAGGCCGTCATGGCCCGCGGCGCCGCCGTCCACGCCTTCGAGGTGTCCGGGGTGCGCGGCGACGGCGGAAAGGTCATCGTGCGCTCCCCGCACGGCACGACCCTGTCCGCCGACGCGGTGGTGCTGGCCACCGGCGCGTGGCTGCCGCGGCTGGCCTCCCGGTGGGGGGTGCGCGTCCCGCTGCGGGCGGGGCGCGGCTACTCCTTCACCGTGCCGGTGGACCGCCCCGTGCCCGGCCCGATCTACCTGCCGGACGTGCGGGTGGCGTGCACCCCGTACCGGGGCGCGCTGCGCGTGGCGGGCACCATGGAGTTCCGCGACCCGGACGCGCCGCTCGTCCCGGCCCGGCTGGAGGCGATCATCGCCTCCGTCCGCCCGCTGCTGGAAGGCGTGCGCTGGGAGGAGCGCACCGACGAGTGGGTCGGCCCGCGGCCGGTCACCTCCGACGGGCGGCCGCTGATCGGCGCGGTACGCGAGCCGGGGGTCTACGTGGCCGGCGGGCACGGCATGTGGGGCCTGGCCCACGGCCCGGTCACCGGGCGGCTGCTGGCCGAGCGGATCGTCACCGGCAAGCAGCCCGACGCCCTGCGCGAGTTCGATCCGTTGCGCTGAGCGCCGTCGGCCCGAGGCGGATCGGCCCCGTGCCCCGGCCAGGCGGCCGTCAGAGTTCCCCGGCTGCAGGAGTCCCCTGGCCGGAGGCGGGTCTCGAAGTCCCCTGGCCGGAGGCGGCCGTCGGAGCGCGCCCCCGTGCCGGGTGAAGCGGCTGTGCGCCCGTCAGAGCGCGCCCACGTACATCCACGCGCCCGCGTGCCGGGTGAAACGGCTGTGCTCCTCCATCTCCCCCGCCCGGCCGCGCTCGGTGTAGCGGGCGCGGAAGCGGACGGTGCCCTCGGTGTGGAAGGCACTCCCG
This sequence comes from Planomonospora antibiotica, assembly GCF_014647955.1. Classification (NCBI taxonomy): domain Bacteria; kingdom Bacillati; phylum Actinomycetota; class Actinomycetes; order Streptosporangiales; family Streptosporangiaceae; genus Planomonospora; species Planomonospora antibiotica. Next base: position 233,589 of record NZ_BMQE01000006.1, read on the forward strand.
CCGGCGACCTCCAGGATCTCCAGGCCGGTCCAGCGCAGCGCCCGGTCGAACTCCACCCCGGGCGGGCGCGTCGACGGGTGCCAGGTGCGCAGGAGATAGTCCGCGTCGCCGACGCTGAAGGCGCTGAACCGCGAGCGCATGAGCAGTTCCGCGGTGGGCGCGGCGGCCTCCCCCCGGTGCAGCCGCCCGCAGCAGTCCCGGTAGGGCGCGGGCAGCCCGCAGGGGCAGGGGGCGGCGGATCCGGAAGCGGCCCGGCGGGGCTGCGTGCTGCGTCGGGACATGCCTCCCATTGTGCCGTCCCCGGATCGGCCTTCCGCCCCGGTCCGCAGCGGGCCGGGTTCACGGCGGCCGGGATTCACAGCGGCCGGGGTTCACAGCGCCGAGGTTCGCGGCGATGCCTTGTCAGATGTATGACTAGATACGTATATTCAGTCATATACCTGAGAGGTGGTCCCATGACAGCCGAGCCCACCGACCGCAGGCGGCGGACGCCGGAGCAGCGCCGGGCGCGGGCGGACCGGATCCTGGACGCGGCGGCGGAGCTGGTCGCCCGCTGGGGCTACGACAAGACGACCCTCGACGACGTCTCCCGGCACGCCCACGTCGCCAAGGGCACGATCTACCTGCACTGGAAGAGCCGGGAGGCGCTGTTCACCGCCCTGCTCCGCAGGGAGCGGGTGCTGATGCTGGAGGCCGTACGGCTGCGCACCGCCGGCCAGGCGGAGCCGGTGGGCGGCCTGGTCCGGCAGCTGGCGCTGGAGATGCTCCGGCGCCCGCTGCTCAAGGCGCTCCTGCTCGGCGACGGGGACGTGCTCGGTGCCCTGCTGCGGCACAAGCGCACCAGTCCGGAGGCCGCCGAGGCGATGTTCACCGCGTTCGCCGCCTACCTCGGCGTCCTGAGGGAGCACGGACTCGTCAGATCCGACCTGACCCCCGCCGACCAGCAGAACGTGATGGCCACCGCCTTCTACGGGTTCTTCCACGCCCCCGCGCTGCCCGGCCCGTTCCACCTGGACATCGAGCGGCGCGCCGCCCTGCTCGCCGAGACGGTGCAGCGGACCCTGGGGTCCGGGCACCCCGTCACCCCCGAGAGCGCCGCGCAGGTGGCCGAGGCCACCGCACGCTACCTGGACCGGGCGCTGGAGATCGCCCGGAGGAAACTGGAGGAGAGCCTTTGAACACGCTTCCGCTCGACGGCCCCGGGGCCGACCTGGCGACCGTGGGCGGCAAGGGCGAGTCCCTGGCCCGCCTGGCCCGGGCCGGGCTGCCGGTGCCTCCCGGATTCCACGTCACCACCGCGGCCTACCGCGGCTTCGTGGCCCGCCACGGCCTGCGGGACGGGATCCTGGCGGGCGGGGCGGGCGAGATAGCGGCGCTCTTCACCGCCCACGGGATCCCGGAGGAGATCGCCGGTGACATCCGGGACGCCTACCGGAGGCTGTGCGGGGACCGCGGAGACGTCCCGGTCGCGGTCCGGTCGTCGGCGACCGCCGAGGACCTGCCCGGCATGTCCTTCGCCGGCCAGCAGGAGAGCTACCTCGACATCCGCGGCGCCGGGGAACTGCTGGACGCGGTCAGGCGCTGCTGGGCCTCGCTCTGGACCGGTCGGGCCATCGCCTACCGCGAGCGCCACGGCATCCCGCGCGACCAGGTGGCCCTCGCCGTCGTCGTCCAGGAGCTCGTGCCCGCCGACGCGGCGGGCGTGCTGTTCACCGAGGACCGCGGCCGCCTGACCGTCAACGCGGCCTGGGGCCTGGGCGAGGCGGTCGTCGGCGGCCTGGTCACGCCCGACACGTTCACGATCGACCGCGACCGCCGCACGGTCCTCGCGGAGACGGTCGCGTCCAAGACCGTCATGACCGTGCGCACGCCCGGCGGCACACGCGAGGAGCCGGTCCCGCCCGGCCTGCGCGACCGGCCGGTCCTGTCCCGGGCGCAGGCCCTGGAGCTGGCCGCCCTCGGGCTGCGGATCGAGGAGCTGTACGGCCATCCGGTGGACGTCGAGTGGGCGCTCCGCGACGGGCGGCCGCACATCCTCCAGGCCAGGCCGATCACCGGGCGGCGCGAGGAGTGGAACGACTCCCTCAAGGGCGACTACCTGTGGACCAACGGCAACCTGGGCGAGGCGATCCCGAGCGTCATGACGCCGTGCACCTGGTCGGCCGTGCGGGCGTTCATGGCCGACGCGATGATCTTCTCCGAGCTCGGCGGCCATCCCCTGTGCGGGAACATCGGCGGCAGGTTCTACATGAACCTGAGCGTGACGGCCTCGCTCGCGGCGACCCTGGGCCTGGGCGGGCGGCTCCGGGCCGCCCAGGAGCCGGTCTTCGGCCGGATACCGGAAGAGCTCGCTCCCCCGCCGCTGCCGATGCCGCGCCGGCGGATCCTCAGGGAGGCGCTGCCGATCGTCCGCGGCCGCCTCGCCCTGCGCGGGTACGCCCGCAGGCTCCCGGAGTTCCTCGCGACCGCGACCGCGCGCGCCGAGGCCCTGCGCGCCGAGATCGCCGCCGCCGAGGACCTGCCCGCCCTCTGGCGGGACCGGGTGGAGCCGTACTTCCGCGAGTGCAGCCGCATGCTGGCCGCCGCGGGCCGCCAGGACGCCGGCGCGCTCATCTTCCTCCGGGCCAGGCTGGTACGGCTGGTCGGGGAGGAGGACGCAGGCGCGCTGACGTCCGGGATCCGGGTCGGCGGAGGGCGCCTGGAGAGCCTCGGGCCGCTGCTCGGGCTGGCGCGGCTGGAACGCGGGGAGATCGACCGGGAGGCCTTCGCCCGGCGGTACGGCCACCGCTGCCCGGACGAGTTCGAGCTCTCGGCCCCCCGGCCCGCGGAGGACCCGGAGTGGATCGGCAGGCTGCTCGCCGCCTCCACGACCGACCCCGCGGAGCTCCTGGAGCGCCAGGACGAGGTGAGCCGCGCCGCCTGGCGGAGGTTCCGGGAGCGGGATCCGCGGCGGGCCGCGCGGCTGCGCCGGAAGGTCGACCGGTGGGGCGCGATCGTCCAGGCCCGGGAGGAGGCCCGTTCGGAGACGATCCGCTCCTTCTGGGTGCTGCGCGCCTTCGTCCTGCGGGCCGGAGAGCTGACCGGGCACGGCGACGATCTCTTCTTCCTGACGATCGGCGAGATCCTGGACGTGCTGCGCGGCGGGCGGCGGCCGCTCTCCTCGGTCGCGGCGCGGCGGGCGGCCTACGAGCACTACCGGTCGCTGCCGCCGTACCCGGGCGTCATCCGCGGGCGGTTCGACCCGGAGCGGTGGGCCGCCGACCCCGGCCGCCGGGGCGACGTCTTCGACTCCCACGCGCCGATGGCTCCCTCGTCGGAGACCGTCACCGGTTTCCCCGGCGCGGCCGGGGTGGTCGAGGGCACCGCCCGGGTGATCCCCTCCATGGAGGAGGGCCACCGGCTCGGGCAGGGCGAGATCCTGGTGACGACCGTGACCAACGTGGGCTGGACGCCGCTGTTCCCCCGGGCGGCGGCGGTCGTCACCGACGTCGGCGCGCCGCTCTCGCACGCCTCGATCGTCGCACGCGAACTGGGCATCCCCGCCGTCGTCGGCACCGGGAACGCCACCATGCGGGTGCGCGACGGCGACCGGATCCGCGTCGACGGGGGACGCGGCAGCGTGGAGGTGATCGCCCCGGCCGGGGTCCCCGGACCGTACGGGGTCAGTGCTTGACGGCCCGCAGGACGACGAACCTCGGGTCGCTCGCGACGACCTCGCAGTTGCCGAAGAGCCGGCGCAGCTTCGCGTGGTATCCCAGGTGCCGGTTGCCGACGACCCACAGCTCACCCCCGCGGCGCAGGGCGGCGCGCGACCCGGTGAACATGCGCCACGCCGTGGCGTCCGTCATGGCCCGGTGGCTGTGGAACGGCGGGTTGTTCAGGACCAGGTCGACCGTCCGGGCCGGTACGCCGGACAGCCCGTCGCCCACCCGGAACTCCGCCCTGGACCCGGCCCCCGGCTCCGGCTCCGGCCCGGCGTGCGTCCCGGTGTCTGCGCCGGTGTCTGCGCCGGTGTGCGTCCCGGCGCCCGGCGCGGTGTTCGCCAGGAACGTGGCCTCCGCCGAGGCCACCGCCTGGTAGGACTCGTCGACGAACAGCACCTCGGCCTCGGGGTTGTCCAGCGCCGCCGCCGTACCGACCACCCCGTTGCCGCAGCCCAGGTCCACGACGCGCTCGGGGCCCCGGCGCCGGGGAAGGTGCCGGAGCAGGAACCGGGTGCCGATGTCGAGGCGGTCGGCGCAGAAGACGCCCGCGTGGTTGACGGCGGTCAGACCCGAGGCCGGTCCCACCCCGCCGGGCAGCTCGTAGCTCTTCGGCCAGGGGCTGGCGGTCCGGGGCAGGCCGGGGTCGGGCGTGCAGAGGATGAGCCGCGCCTTCCGCACCGCCAGCGACGTCCTGGTCGGGCCGAGGATCCGCTCGAACAGCCGCAGCGTCGAGGTGTGGATCTCGGTGACCATCCCGGTGCCGGCCACGACGGTGCCGGCGTGCACGCGGGGGGCGAGCCGGTGCAGCTGGTCCTCCAGGAGCGCCAGGCTCCTGGGCACCCGGACCAGCAGCACGTCGATCCGGTCCGGCGGGGCGTCCCTGGTCGACAGCAGCCGCACCTGGTCCGCGCCGATCCCGTTGCGCTCCAGGTTGGCCCGGGTCGCCTCCTGGGTGAGGAACGAGTCGGTGATCTGCACGGGGCGGTGGGCGGCGAGCGCGGTGGTCAGCGCGCCCCACCGGTCGCCCGCCACGACCACGGTGCCCGACAGGTCCACCGGCCCTCCGCCGGTCCCGCCGACTCCCCCGGCGACCTCACCGGCGGTGCCGTCGAGGTGCCGCAGGAGGTAGTCGTCGGCGGCGTCCCAGGCGCGCAGCAGGTCGCGGGGGTCTTCGGGGAAGCGGGCGAGGGCGAGCTCGCCCCGCGGAGTCGTCAGGCGGTTCATCGCGCCCCAGGCTAGCCGTACGGCGCCGCGGGGACGTCAGGGGAGGCGGCCGACGTGGGCGAGGGCCTGCTTCAGCAGGACGTCCTGCCCGCCGGACATCTCCTGCAGCACCGACGGCGACGAGGCCTCCTGCGGCGTGAACCAGGCGAAGTCGAGGGCGTCCTGCCGGGGGCTGCAGTCCCCGGCGACCGGGACGACGTAGGCCAGGGAGACCGCGTGCTGCCGGGGGTCGTGGTACGGCGTGACGCCCGGCGTCGGGAAGTACTCGGCGATGGTGAACGGCTGCGGGGAGGCCGGGACGCGGGGCAGCGCCACCGGGCCGAGGTCCTTCTCCAGGTGGCGCAGGAGCGCGTCGCGGACGCGCTCGTGGTGGAGCACGCGCCCGGACACCAGGGCGCGGCTGACCGTCCCGTCCGATCCGATGCGCAGCAGCAGCCCGACGTGCGTGACCGTCCCCGTATCGTCGACCCGCACCGGTACGGCGTCGACGTAGAGGATCGGCATCCGCGCGCGTGCCGCCTCCAGCTCGTCGGGAGTGAGCCAACCGGACGCGGTTTCGGTCATTTCGGTCATTGGTCGATCGTACTTCGCGGCGGCCCCGGCGGGCACGGCCAGTCCCGAAGTGCGGCTCGACCGGATGCGGACATCGGGCATCATGGACAGGTGGCTCGGGTGGCAGGCGAGGGTTCCGGCAGCGTGCCCGGTGGTGTGCCCGGCGCGCCGCCCGGTCGGCCGGACGCGGACCCCGGCCGCCGGTTCCGGATGCTGGCCGATCTCGTCTCGGACGGGGAGGTCGTGGTCCTGAGCGGCGCCGGGCTGTCGACCGAGTCCGGCATCCCGGACTACCGGGGGGAGACCGGCCGCACGCGGCGGGCCGAGCCGATGACCTACCAGGCGTTCACCGGCAGCGCGGCGGCCCGCAGGCGCTACTGGGCGCGCAGCCACCTGGGCTGGCGGCACATCGCCCGCGCCGCCCCCAACGCCGGTCACCGCGCGGTCGCCGAACTGCAGCGCCGCGGGCTGGTCGCCGGGGTCATCACCCAGAACGTCGACGGCCTGCACCAGGCCGCCGGCGCCCGGGACGTGATCGAGCTGCACGGCGGCCTCGACCGCGTCCGCTGCCTGTCCTGCGGCGAGCGCACCCCCCGGGAACTGCTCGACCGGCGCCTGCGCGCGGCCAATCCCGGCTGGGAGGCCCGGGCCGAGGCGGTCAACCCCGACGGCGACGCCGTCCTCGCCGACGACCGGGTCGACTCCTTCCGGATCGTGGACTGCCTCGGCTGCGGCGGCCTGCTCAAGCCAGACGTGATCTTCTTCGGGGAGAACGTGCCGCGCGTCCGGGTCCAGGAGTGCTACGCGTTGACCGAGCGGGCCGGCGTCCTGCTGGTCCTCGGGTCCTCGCTGACGGTGATGTCCGGCTACCGGTTCGTCCGCCGCGCCGCCGAGCACGCCGTACCCGTCGCGATCGTCAACCGGGGGCCGACCCGGGGCGACGCCGACGCGCTCCTGCGCTTCGACGCCCCGCTCGGTCCGGCCCTCACCGCTCTCCTGTCGGAGCTCGACCCGGCACCGCGCCGGGATCCGTCCGGCCGCCGGTCGTAGAATGGCGGGGCAGGCCATGACCTGGGCGGATACCGGCGCCGCCGCGCCGGGACCGTCCGCGAACGGCCGGCCGCCGCGCGCGACGACCCGGGAGGAGGCCGACCGACATGTCCACCGGCCGATCCACCGCCCGCGGGCTTCCGCCGGCCGCCCTGTCCGCGGCGGCGGGAGTCTGCGCCCTGGGCCTGCTCACCGCCTGCGGAGGCGGTGACGCCCCGGAGGCGACCCCCGGCGCCGGGACGAGCACTCCCTCGCCCGCCGCGAGCGCGCAGCCGACGACCGACTTCAACGACGCCGACGTGGCGTTCGCCCGGATGATGATCCCGCTCGACGAGCAGGCCGTGGAGATGGCCGGGCTCGCCGCGGCCCGCGCCTCCGATCCGGAGCTCGCAGAGCTCGCGGCGGAGGCCGCTCGCGTCCGGGGCTCGGAGATCGCCACCATGACCGGCTGGCTGGCGGCCTGGGGCAAGCCGGCCGTCTCTGCGGGAAGCGGCGGGCAGGACATACCCGGCCTGGCGACCGGGGCCGAGATGGCCGGACTGCGGCGGGCCGAGGGGGCGGAGTTCGACCGGATGTTCGCCGAGCTGATGATCGACCATCACCGGGGCGCGATCGAGGTGGCCGCCGCCGAACGGGCGGAGGGCCTCAATCCCGCGGCCCGGCGGCTCGCCGAGACCGCCGGCACCTCCCGGCAGGCCGAGATCGAGCGGCTGGAGAAGATCCTCGGCGGCTGAGCCGCGCCCCGGCGGCGCCACACGGCGCGGATCAGAACTTCCGGACGAGCTCGCAACCGGCCGGGGCGGGGTCGATCTCGTCCATGACGACCTCGTCGCCTCCGCCCGCGCCGCAGTCCAGCGCGGTCTCCCTGTCCAGGTCCTTGGCGAGGAGCCGGTCGGGGCCGCCTTCGCCGTACAGCTGGTCGCCGGGACCCGAGACGCCGTCGATCGTGTTCCTGCCCGAGTTGCCGACCAGGATGTCACCGCCGTGCGGGGTGCCCACGATGTTCTCCACGTCGCTGCGGATGTCGTCGGAGTCGATGTTGCGGCCGTCGCCGGCGTTGTTGTCCAGGCTGACCCGCACCGACAGGTCGCTGCCCTGGTAGGAGACGGTGTCCGTCCCGGTGCCGCCGATGAAGGTGATCGACCGGGGCCTCGCCGACTTCGTGCCGGCGAGGAAGTCGTCCTGGCCGTCCCCGCCGTCGACGGTGCCGTTGATCGGGGCGCCGACGCTGAGGCTGTCGTTCAGGTCCCCCAGCGTCGCGGTGAACTCCGTGACGGCGGTCCCGCAGGCCACCGCCCTCGGGGTGAGCTGACGGCAGCCGGGCCCGTTCGCGAGCGGCGCGGTGTCGAAGACGGCGATCTCGCCGTTGAAGAGGCTGATGCCGGCGCTGCTGCTCGCGCCGGGGGCCGCGACGTAGACGAGCTTCGTCCCCTGCAGCGAGACGGTTCCCCCGGCGGCGGCCTGGGCCTGGCCGGTGTTCGGCAGGCCCGCGATCGCGAGGGCCGACAGCCCCGTCAGCGCGGCGGCTCGCAGGGAGGTCTTCCTGAGTCCCATGGTCTCTTCCTTCTCTTGCTCTCTTGTTCGTGCCGTTGACGCCCTGCAGTACCGCGCCGGGCCGGCCGGCGGTTCCGCACTGTGCAGAAGGACGCGGAAGCGAGAAGGACTCATGTCCCACCATGGGCGAGGCCGATGGAGGGATGACGTTGATCACGGACGAGACCGGCCGGGTGCTCGCCCGGCGTTTCCGCGCGGGGGACGAGGCCGCGCACCTGGCCGCCGAACCGCCCTGCCTGGAGCGTGAGTGGCTCGGCCTCCAGGTACGGCGGGCCCTCGCCCTGCTCCACCCGGACGAGCGGGGAGTCCTGCGCATGGCCTACTACGGCGACATGACGCAGGCGGAGATCGCCCTGGAACTGGGCCTGCCGCTGGGCACCGTCAAGAGCCGCACCGCCCGCGCGCTGCGCCGGATCGCCGGTCTCCTGCACCACGTCGGCGAACCCCGGGCCGTCTGCCGGCAGCTCGGCGTGGAATGAGGCGTTCCATCCCGCCGGCAGGAGAACCGATCCCCACCGGACGCCGACCCGGGGCACCGCCGTACGGCCCGCCCGGACCCGGCGCCGTGTCCTCCGTCACCCTCAGGTTCCGCCGGAGGCCGCCGATGCGGACACGGTGACCCTCAGTTCCGTGATGGACGACACCCCGGCCGCGCGGGTGGGCCGCGCCCCCCTGCTCGCGGCCGTGGTCGTCCCGGTGATCACAGCGTTGATCTTCCTGGGCGCCGACCGCATGCTCGGCCAGGTCCCGGCGTTCCTCCCGGCCTTCCTGGCGCTGGTGTGGGGAAGCGACCTGCTCACCGCGTTCCTGCTGATCACCCAGTTCCTGGCGGGCGGTGACCGCCGGCTGCTGGCCCTGTCGTGCGCCTACCTGTGGTCGGCCGCCGTCATCGTGCCGCACGCGCTGGTGTTTCCCGGCCTGTTCGCGCCCCAGGGACTGCTGGGCGCGACACCGAGCAGCGCGCCGTGGCTGTGGACCGCCTGGCACACCGGCTTCCCCCTGCTGATCGGACTGGCGCTGGGACCGTGGCCGCGACGGCTGGGCGCCGCCCCGGCCCCCGCCGGCCGCCGGTGGCCGCTGGTCGCGCTCGCGTCCGGATCCATGGCGGCCGGGGCCGCCGCGGCCGCCTGGCTGGTGACGGCCCAGGCCGAGCACATCGCCGTGATCATGAGCAACGGGAGCTACCGCGTGCTGACCGAGCGGTTCGGAGCGGCCATCATCGCCACCAACGTGGTCGGCCTGCTGCTGGCGGTCAGCCGTTTCCGGAGCGCCGTACGCGGCCTGGAGGCCTGGGCGGTGATCGCGGTGATCGCCTCCTGCGGGGACGTGCTGCTGACCCTGTTCGGCGGCGCGCGCTTCACCTTCGGCTGGTACGGCGCCCGGCTGCTGGCCCTGATCGCCGCCCTGGTGGTGTTCGCCGCGCTGATGCACCAGGTCACCGCCCTGTACCGGCGGGTGCGGCGGCACGCCGACGAGCTGGCCGCGCGCAACGCGCAGCTGCGTCAGGCCAACGCGCTGCGCGACCACCTCGTCGCGGTGGTCTCCCACGAGCTGCGCTCCCCGCTGACCGCGGTGCGCGGCTTCCTGGAGATCATCGAGGACCATCCCGAGCTGGGCCCCGAACGCACCGGCCAGATGCTCTCGCGCTCACAGACCCTGCTGACCCGGCTGACCATGCTGACCGAGGACCTGCTGACCGTGCCGAGCCTCGAGGCGGGCGGGCTGCGCGTCGAGCCGGAGCCGGTGGACCTGCGCCAGGCCATGGCCGAGTGCGCCGCCCTGTTCCCGGAGGCGTCGATCACCATCGACTGCCCGGCCGGGCCGCCGGTGCTCGCCGATCCGCTCCGCCTGCAGCAGATCATCGGCAACTACGTGCGCAACGCGCTCAAGTACGGCGCGCCGCCGGTGCTCCTGCAGGCGCGCTTCGGCGCCGCAACGGTGGACATCCGCGTCCGCGACCACGGCACGGGCGTGCCGGAGAGGTTCGTCCCCCGGCTGTTCGAACGCTTCAGCCGGGCCGACGACCAGCGCACCCGCGGCATCGCCGGCACGGGCCTGGGGCTGTCGATCGTGGCCTCCCTCGCCGAGGCGCACGCCGGCCGGGCCTGGTACGACCCCGGCAGCGGTCCCGGCGCCTGCTTCGTGGTCACCCTGCCCCTGGCCGCCCGGGACCCCGCGCCGGCCGCGACGGCGGGCAGGACCCGCCGCCGCTGAAGGCCCGCGACGTGGCCGGGATGACGGTCGAGGTCGCCGGCTCCGTCGTCTCCGGCGTGCAGCCGGTCACGGTCGCCCCGGCTCCGGACCCGCCACCCGAGGAGGGCTGCCGGGTGCTCCGGTCACGCGCCGGCGGTCCCGCCCGGGAAGCCGGTCACGAACGGCGCCTCCGGTGCGGCCGCCAGGTGCTGCCGTACCAGCCGGCGGAAGGCGTCGGTCGCGGGGTGGGCCGGGACCCTGGGCCACAGCAGGTGGACGGTGACCGGAGCGGCGTCGGCGATGGGCAGATAGCGGACGCCGGGGTGAGGATGGCTGTAACCGCTGCCCGCGGCGGTCACGCCGACGGCCTCTCCGGTGGCGATGGCGGTGAGCCATTCGTCCACGCCCGGTACCTCGAAGGTGTGCGGCCGCCGTGCGCCGGGCCACAGGTCCGCACCTGTGGTGGAGGCGGTGGAGCACAGGACGACGGGCTGGTCGGCGAGGTCGGCCAGATGCACGGTCTCGCGCCCGGCGAGCGGGTGGCCCTCGGGTACGGCCGCCAGGCGCTGCTCCCGCGCGAGAGCGACGCGGGCCAGCGCAGGATCATCGGCGGGCTCGGTGCGCAGGAAGGCCACGTCGGCCTCGCCCCGTCGCAGAGCGGCCTCGGGGTCGTCCACCCTGCGGACGGTGACCGGAACCTCGGGATGCCGGTCACGCCAGGCGCGCAGCAGTGGCACGGTGTGGTGGCCGAGAGCGGCCCAGGCGAAGGCGACACGGAGCGGCCGTGACGTCCCGTCGGCCGCCTCGGCCAGCGCGGCGTCCAGCTGGTCGAGGATGCGGTGGGCGTGCTCCCACAGGCGCCGGCCGGCCTCGGTGAGCGCGAGGCGCCGGGTGGTGCGCTCGACCAGGCGGACGCCCAGGCGGCTCTCCAGCTGCTCCAGGGTGCGGGAGAGGGCGGGCTGGCCGACATGCAGGGCGGCCGCGGCACCGGTGATGGTGCCCTCGTCCCCGATCGCCGCCAGAGCCCGCAGATGGCGCAGTTCCACATTCATGAGCACCAAGCATAAATGCCATATATAAGGCATTTCCCTCCATCCGAAGGCGCGCCTAGAGTCGAGGGCATGAAGATCCTTCTGATCGGGGCCGGCGGGAAGCTCGGCACGGCCCTGCACGGGACGCTGGCCGGGCGCGGCCACAAGGTCCTCACGGTCGGCCGCAACAGCGGCGACCTGCGCCACGACATCGCCGATCCCGCACAGGTCGCCGCTCTGTACGCGGCGGCCGGGGAGGTGGACGCGGTGGTCAGCGCCGCCGGGGACGTCCCCTGGAGGCCCTTGGCCGAGATGACGCCCCAGGACTACCTGGACGCCTTCCGCGGCAAGGTGCTCAGCCAGATCGAGCTGGTGCGCCAGGGCATCCCCCACGTCGCCGGGCGCGGCTCGTTCACTCTGATCACCGGCGTGCTGGGGCGTGATCCCGTCGTCACGGGGAGCGCCGCCTCCATGGCCAACGGCGCCGTGGAGGCGTTCGTACGGGCCGCCGCCATCGAGATCGCCCCCCAGCGCGTCAACGCCGTCAGCCCGACGGTCTTCACCGAGAGCCTCGACGACTACGGCGACCACTTCCCCGGCTTCCCGCCGGTGGGCCTCGCTGACGTCGCCGCGGCCTACGTCCGCTCGGTCGAAGGCGCCCAGACCGGCCAGGTCTACCTGCTTCCACGATGAGGGCCGCCCGGAGCCGCGGAGCGGCCGCCCCCGCACGAACCCGGCTCCCCGTCGTCCCGGCGGCCGCTTTCGCACGAACCCGGCTCCCCCTCGTCCCAGCGGCCGGCCCCGCCCTCCGGATCGACGCCGCCTGACCGCTCGGGACGCTAGGAACCGGCCCTGAGCAGCGCCCCGACCAGCACGGCCGGATCGGCGCCCGACGGCCAGTCGCTGACCTGCCCGTCGCCCACCTCGATCACCCGCCAGGCGCCGTCGGCCCGCCGTACCAGGTCGGTCGTGACGAACCGGACCCCCAGCTCCCGGACCGCCGCCCGCACCGCACCCAGGTCACCGGGCCCGGCCGACTCACCGTCCGGCTCGTCCGGATGGGGGCCGACGAACACCGGCTCCCCGTCGAGCCACCACACGCGCACCTGGCGGCCCTGGAACTCCTCGAACCGGCGCACGACCAGCCCGCCCACCAGGTCGTCGCCCTGCAGCTCCACGAACCTGGCCGCCACCCGCTCCAGCGCGGCCGCATCGGGGGCGTAGCACGCCTCCAGCCACTCGTGCTTGCGCGACTTGACGTAGTCCTTCACCACGAACCCGCCCGGCCCGAGGTCCGCCGTCAGCCGGGTCAGGCGCTCGCCCACCGGCGGCGCCCCACCCGGCTCCAGCGGCAGCACGGCCGTCTCCGGTGTCAGCCCCCCGAAGCAGCCGATCCACCCGGGCAGCTCGTGGCCCGACCGGTAGGCGCGGGCGCCGGTGAGCAGCCGGCAGTCCCGCGCGAGCAGCGCCTCCTCCAGTTCGGCGTACCGCTCGGCCCGCAGCATCCAGCCCCGGTACCAGACCGGCCCGAACCCGACCGGCACCCGCGACACGGCCTCCCCGGCCCGGCCCGCCGCCAGCGCGTCGTGGTCGACCAGCGCCAGCGGGGCGTCCGCCTCCCGTACGGCCCGCGCCTCCCGCTCGAAGTGCGGGTCGGCCCGCCGGGGCCGGAGCGGATCGGAGCAGAGCAGGAATCCCACGGTCATGACAGGCAGGGTAAAGGCATTCCATCCGGAATTCGCATCATCCACGCCTTTCGCAATGAGCAATGCGTGTCACCGCCCCCACCGACCTGCGGATTCTAGAGTCGGTCCCACTGCCGGCCGGTCACGGCTCCCGCCCCCTCGCCCGAGCGACCACGACCGGCCGACCACGAGTGACGAGGGGGTGCGACGGTGGTACGGACAGGCTCTGCGGAAACGGGCCCGGCCCGGCGTTCGGAACTGCTGGTCTCCAAGGGCTGGCTCCAGGGGGTCGCCCTGGTGATGGTCTTCGGGTTCTTCGTGATGGGGCTGCTGGCGCTGCGCACCTACACCGACGCGATGCCGCTGCCCCAGCGGGTCGTCGACGAGCGGGGCCAGGTCGTCTTCACCGGCGCCGACATCACCTCCGGACAGCAGATCTTCCTGCGCCGGGGTCTGCAGCAGTACGGTTCCATCGTCGGCCACGGCGGCTACCTCGGACCCGACTACACCGCCGACTACCTGCGCCGCTCGGCCGTCGCCATCGAGGACGAGCTGCGCGCCTCGGGCGTCCGGGACCCGCAGGCCGAGGTGGCGCGGATGCTGCGCGCCAACCGGTACGACGAGGCCACCGGCACGCTGCAGATCACCGCCGCCCAGGTGCGGGCCTTCGAAGGGCTCAAGCGGCACTACGCGGGCTTCTTCGGCACCGACAGCACCCGGTACGGGCTCATCCCGAAGGCCGTCACCGACCCCGACGACATCCACGACCTCACCGCGTTCTTCGGCTGGACGGCGTGGGCGGCCGCCGCCGAGCGACCGGGGCACGACTACTCCTACACCAACAACTGGCCGCCCGAACCGCGGGTGGGCAACACCCCGACGGCCGACGCCCTGGTGTGGAGCGGACTGTCGCTGACGGCCCTGCTGGTGGGCATCGGGATCCTCTTCGCGCTCTACGGGCGGTGGAACCGGCAGATCGGCTGGCACAGCGCCGAGGCGCGCCCGCTGGCGTTCAAGCAACCCGGCGAGGTGGAGGTCACCCCCGCCCAGCGCGCCACCGCCTGGTTCTTCTTCGTGGTGGCCGCGCTCTTCCTCGTCCAGGCGCTCCTGGGCGCGGCGATCGAGCACTACCGGGCCGACCTGTCGAGTTTCTTCGGCCTGGACCTGGCCCGGCTGCTGCCGTTCAACCTCGCCCGGACCTGGCACCTGCAGCTGGCGCTCTTCTGGACGGCGGCGTCCTTCCTGGCCGCCGGGATCTTCCTGGCGCCCTACATCTCCGGCCGGGAACCGAAGAGACAGCACTGGCTGGCCTACGGCCTGCTCGGCGCACTGACCCTGGTGGTCGTCGGCTCGCTGTTCGGTGAGGCGCTGAGCGTCTTCGGGGTGGAGTGGGCGGAGGGCTCCCCGCTCTGGGACCAGCAGTGGGAGTACCTGGACCTGCCGCGGGTGTGGCAGGTCCTGCTCACCGCCGGCATGTTCATCTGGATCTTCATGCTCTACCGGGTGATCCGCAGCCGTCTGAAGACCGAGCACCGGGCGAACCTGCCGTGGGTGTTCTTCTACGCCGGCCTGGCGATCCCCGGTTTCTACGCCGTGGGCCTGCTCGCCGGGACCGGAAACCACCTGACGGTCAGCGAGTTCTGGCGGTTCTGGGTGGTGCACCTGTGGGTGGAGGACTTCCTGGAGCTGTTCACCACCGTCATGGTCGCCTACATCTTCGTGATGCTCGGGGTGGTGCGCCGGAAGATCGCGCTGCAGCTCATCTTCCTCGACATCATCCTCTACTCCGCCGGCGGCGTCCTCGGCACCATGCACCACCTGTACTTCTCCGGCACACCGGTGGAGCACATGGCCCTGGGCGCCTTCTTCTCCGCCATGGAGATCATCCCGCTGACCTTCCTCACCATCGAGGCCTGGACCTTCCTGCAGTTGGGCTCCCGGCAGGAGTCGCGCAGCTCCGCGCCCTTCCCGCACCGCTGGGCGGTGATGTTCATGGTCGCGGTGGGCTTCTGGAACTTCCTGGGCGCCGGCGTCTTCGGCTTCCTGATCAACCTGCCGATCGTGTCCTACTACCAGATCGGCACCGCGCTGACCTCCAACCACGGGCACGGCGCGATGATGGGCGTGTACGGCATGCTCGCCGTGGGCCTGGCCTTCTTCGCGCTGCGCTACCTCATCCCCGCCCGGTTCTGGCCGGACCGGCTGGCCAGGCTCTCGTTCTGGTCGCTGAACATCGGGCTCGCCTGGATGGTCTTCGCCACCCTGCTGCCGCTGGGCGTGATCCAGCTGTGGCACTCGGTCAACGACGGCTACTACGAGGCCCGCTCGCTGGAGTACATCATGCAGCCGGGCAACGCCGTCCTGGAGTGGCTGCGCATGCCCGGCGACCTGATCTTCATCTTCGGCGGAGTGCTGCCCTTCCTCTACATCACCTGGCTCGGCGTCCGGCACCGGATCCGCTCCACCACCGGCGACGTCCCGGTCGAAGAACTGTTCGTGGAGAGACAGCCTGTGCCGGTCGCCGGCGACGGCGGGGCCGCCGGCCCGGAGACCGGGCCTGTCCGGTACGCCTCCGACCTGCGCCCCGACGACCCGTCCGGCGCGGGAGGCCGATGATGATCGATTCCGCCGTCTGGCCGGCCGTCGCCTACGGGGTCTTCCTGCTGCTGGTCGCCTTCGCCCTGGACCGCCTGGCCAGGCGCGCCGCCGGCCGCACCTCCGCCTGGCGGTCGGGCGCCTTCACCTACCACGCCGACCACGACGCCTGGATCTGCCCGCAGGACCAGTGGCTGTGGCCGCACTCCTTCGACCCGGACAACCGGGTGATGCGCTACCGGGCCAGACCGGCGGTGTGCAACGCCTGCCCGGTGAAGGACGCCTGCACCGTCTCCGACGCCGGCCGGGAGGTCACCCGGGCCGTCGATCCCTGGCCGGGTTCGGAGGCCGAGCGTTTCCACCGCGGGATCGCCTGCACCGTCGCGCTGCTCGGCGCGCTCTGGCCGCTGGCCGTGGCGCTGGGCGAGCGCGCACCGGCCGAGCGCGCCGTCCTGGCGGGGGCGGCCGTGCTGATCGCCGCGGGCGGTCTGCCGCTCTGGTCGCACCTGCGCCGTACGGCAGCGGCCTTCCCGGCGGACGTCAAGGTGGAGTCGCTGGACGCGGCGGTGGCCGCCGAGGCCGTCGCCGCGTCCCGGGAGGCGCGCCGCCGCACCGGCTACCGCAGCGACCGCCGTCCCGGCAGGCCGGCTCCCCGGCACGCAGGCGGGTGGAGCGCGGCGGGCGGATCCTCCGCCGAGTCCGGCGCCTTCACGGACCCGGCGGAGGACGGGCGTGGACCGGGGCCGGACGGGAGGGGACCGCGGTGACCCCGGTGCAGACGGCCCTGGCCGTCGCGGTCGCCGTCGTGCTCGTCACGCTGGCGGCCTCGGTGCGGGTGCTCCGGGAGTACGAGCGCGGGGTGGCGTTCCGGCTCGGCAGGCTGCGTGCCCCGCTGCAGCCCGGCGTGCGGCTGATGTTTCCCGGGTTGGACAGGCTCATCCGCGTCGACCTGCGAGTGGTCACCCTGACGATCCCCCCGCAGGAGGTCATCACGAAGGACAACGTGTCGGCCCGGGTCAACGCCGTCGTGCTGTTCAAGATCGTCGATCCGGTCCGGTCGGTGATGGCGGTGGAGAACCACGCGGTGGCCACCTCCCAGATCGCGCAGACCACGCTGCGGTCGGTGGTCGGGCGCGCCGATCTCGACACCCTCCTGGCCCACCGCGCCGATCTCAACGAGGACCTCACCATGAGCATCGACGCCCAGACCGGACCGTGGGGGGTCCAGGTGCAGGTCGTGGAGATCAAGGACGTCGAGATCCCCGAAGCCATGCAGCGCGCCATGGCCCGGGAGGCCGAGGCGGAGCGGGAACGGCGCGCCAAGGTGATCAGCGCCCGCGGCGAGCTCCAGGCCTCCGAGGAACTGCGCCAGGCCGCCGACACGCTCAGCAGGAGCCCGGCGGCCCTGCAGCTCCGCTATCTGCAGACCCTGCTGGAGCTCGGTGCCGACCAGAACTCCACCATCGTCTTCCCCCTGCCCATCGACATCATCGGGCCGTTCCTCGAGAGGCTCCCCGCCGTGACGAACGGCTCCCCCGTCACCAGGAGGAACCCATGACCGCGCCCGTTCCGAACCCGAACGCCGGCTCCGGCTCCGGTCCCGCCTCCGGGCCGCACGAGCCCCCGGAGCGGCGCGGCCTCCGCACGATGGTCCTCGGCTCGATCCTGGCCGTACTCGCCCCGCTCGCCGGGTTCCTCGGGGGCAGCATGGCAGGCCATGGGAGCGGCGTCACCGGCCTGAGCCCGCTGTTCCTGTGGATGTTCGGCGGGCTGATCATCGGCGCGGTCGGCGCGGTCGTCGCCATCACCGGGGGTCTGCGCTGGGCGCGGGCACGACACACCCGGCAGGCGTCTCCACAAAGAGACCACTGAGGAAGGAGCATCTCATATAGCGACATAGCGGTTATTGGCGGATGAGAGCGTCACTAAGAACACATCATATAAAAAGTCATTAACATGACAAATACCCCCCAGCACGATAGAAACAACACCCGTCACTCCCGCATACGGAGTCCCTCGCGGCACGACCACGAGGGCCCGTCGCACCTCCACGTCGAAGACCCACCTCGAGCCCTCGATGCCGCGGCCCATGGGCCGCAGCGGGTTCGCCCGAGCCGGAGAGGCCGCACATGGTCGCCCACCACATCTCTGTGGGCACACCTCGCCTTCCCACTGTTGTTAACGCTCACAACAGCGTGATCGCAGCTCCCGCCCATCAGCCGGAGAGCCCCGGGCCGCGACGGTGATCCACGACGCGACGGAGACATCCCCCGACCAACACCGAAAGGCTGGACAGTGACCTTATCCACCGCCACACGCCGAGCGTGTGTCGCCGCATTCGCCCTGACCGCCCTCGCCGGCGGCATGCTCGCCGGCGTCCCCGCCTCGGCGGCCGCGGCCCCGGCCGCCGGGTCCTACACCCTGGTCAACGCCGCCAGCGGCCTGTGCCTCGACGTCAAGGCCAAGAGCACCGCCGACGGCGCCCAGCTCGTCCAGTACGCCTGCAACGGCGGCGCCAACCAGACCTGGGCCCTGACCGACGTCACCGGCGGCCGGCGCCTGACCGCCTCCCACAGCGGCAAATGCGCCACCATCACCGGCAACAGCACCTCCGCCGGCAAGGCCGCCATCCAGCAGGCCTGTTCTGTAAGCGCTTTCCATCACTGGCGGCTCGACCAGGTCTCCGGCGGCACCTACCGCGTCGTCAACCTCGGCAGCGCCAAGTGCCTCAACGTCAAGGACGCCTCCACCGCCAACGACGCCGCCGTCCAGCAGAACTCCTGCGACACCTCCGCCAGCAAGCGCTGGACGCTGAAGCCCGCCGGCAACGTCCCCGCCCCGGCCCCCACCGCGACCGCCAAGCCCACCGCCAAGCCGACGGCCACCCCCACCGCCAAGCCGACCGCGACCCCCACGACCGCCCCGACCGCGACGCCGCTGCCCGGCTGGCCCACCGCCAGGGGGCAGCAGCCGGTCACCGCCACCATCCCCGTCAGCGGTCCCTACGACGGCGGCATGAAGCGCTTCTACGGCTCCGGCAAGCTCGGCGGCGACGGCCAGAACGAGGGCCAGGACCCGATCTTCAAGCTCGCCGACGGCGCCGTCCTGCAGAACGTGATCATCGGTTCGCCCGGCGCCGACGGCATCCACTGCACCGGTACCTGCACGCTCAAGAACGTCTGGTGGGAGGACATCGGCGAGGACGCCGCCACCTTCAAGGGCACCAGCGCCTCCCAGACGATGACCATCGACGGCGGCGGCGCCAGGGCCGGCTCCGACAAGGTCTTCCAGCACAACGGCCCCGGCACCATGGTGCTGAAGAACCTGCGGGTGGAGAACTTCGGCAAGCTCTACCGCTCCTGCGGCAACTGCTCCAAGCAGTACGCCCGGCACGTGGTGGTCTCCAACGTGCAGGTGACCGCCCCGGCCAAGTCGCTCGTCGGGATCAACCCCAACTACGGCGACACCGCGAAGCTGTCGGCGATCACCGTCGTCGGCGACTCCGGCAAGAAGATCGCGATCTGCGACCGGTACAAGGGCGTCACCAGCGGTGAGCCCGGCAAGACCGGCACCGGCCCCGACGGCGTGAGCTGCCTGTACTCCGCCTCCGACATCACCTACAAGTAGGCCCTTCGGCGGTGCCGCCGGGCGGGCCCGCCCGGCGGCACCGCGCCGCCCGCCCCGGCCGGCCGCGGACCGGCGCGGCGGCGCGTCGCCCCGCGGGTCAGCCCGCCCCGTGAGCGGCCCGCTCCGCCGTGGGACGCGTCGTGACACGATCCGCCCGGGGGTAGAGAGCGGCGAGGGCGTGCACGGTCTCCGCCATCCGGTGGCGGAGTCCGGCGGGCTCCAGGACCTCGACCTCGGCGCCGAGTTTGAGGAACTCGGTCCGCGCGTGCGTCAGCGACTCGATGGGCACGGTGGCGGTGATCCAGCCGAGGCCGTCGGGTTCGCCGGCCGTCTCGGCCACGGCGCCGACCACGGCCGAACTCATCAGGTCGGAGAGGCGTTCCCGCCCCTCCGGCGAGATCCGGACCACCGCGTGCCCCTGGAACAGCCGTGACCGGAAGTCCGCCAGGTGCGCGCTCCAGTGGCCGGCCAGGTCGAAGTCTTCGGCGCGCTCGAAGGTCTCGTCCGTCACCTCCAGATCGAGCACCTGGTTGACCCGGTAGGTCCGCAGCGTGCCGTCGCACCGGGCCACGAGATACCACCTCCCGGCCTTGAGGACCAGCCCGTACGGCTCCAGCACCCTGGTGACCTTGCACGGCTCGGCCCATCGCCGGTAGAGCACGCGGATGACCCGCCTGTCCCAGACGGCGCCCGCCACCTCGGGCAGGTGCGGTACCCGGTCGCCGTCGTGGTACCAGCCGGGCGAGTCCAGGTGGAAGTGCTCCCGGATGCGCCGGGCCGCCTCCCGCAGGCCGGGCGGGAGCGCGGCCTCGATCTTGAGTTCGGCCGCGGCGGCCAGCGCGCCGAGGCCGAGTTCGGCGGCCGGTCCGGGCAGCCCGGCCAGGAACACCGCTTGGGCCTCCTGCGCGGTCAGCCCGGTCAGGCGGGTCCGGAACCCGTCGAGGAGCCGGTAGCCGCCCCGGTGCCCGGCCTCGCCGTACAGGGGGATCCCCGCGGTGTGCAGCGACTCGACGTCGCGGTAGATCGTGCGGACGCTGACCTCCAGTTCGTCGGCGAGCTGCCGGGCGGTCAGCAGGCCGCGTGACTGGAGCAGCAGGAGGATGGAGAGAAGACGGGATGCTCGCACACCACTGACACTACGTGTCAGGGAAGAGGCCGTACGGTCCGGCCATGGCGTTCATCGAGAAGAACATGCGGCCGCTGGACCCGATCGTCGCCGGCGGCCGCCCCTACAAGCGCTACCACGTCGACAGGCCTGACAGGCCGATCGAGCCGGAGGTCGAGAAGGCGGCCCACGAGTATCTGCCGACGCTCGTGCCCGCACCCGCCGACGACTCCCCGGCCGGCTGGATCGTCCTCCACCGGGGCGGGGACACCGGCGCCTACCTGCTCGTCTACACCTGGGTCTGGGACAACGTGGTGGAGGTGCACACCGCCGCGGCCGGCCAGCCCGCCGTCGGGTGCCCCGACGAGGACCCCTCGAACTTCGTGCCCGAGACGCGGCGCTGGGCCGGGTGCGTGTGGGAGCTGCCCGCCCTGGAGTACGAGCGGGCCGCCTGGGTCCGGCACATGTTCGCCGGGGACACCCCCGACCTCGGCGGCTACCTCGCCGACACGCGCCCGGAAGGACCGGTGGGGCGGTGAACGACTTCGACTTCTTCATCGGCACCTGGGATGTCGCCAACCGCAGGCTGCGCAAGCGCGACGCCGGGAGCGACGAGTGGGAGGAGTTCCCCGGACGGAGCGTCGCGCGCGGCTTCTTCGGCGGGGCGGGGAGCTTCGATGAGATCACCTTCCCGACCAAGGAGTTCGACGGCGCGACGGTCCGCGTCTACGACCCCGCGCGCCAGGAGTGGTCCATCCACTGGATCAACAGCACGCGGGGCCTCGACCCGGTCCCGATGGTGGGCCGGTTCACCGACGGGGTGGGCATGTTCTACGGCGACGACACCGACGACGGCCGTCCGGTCCGCGTCCGGTTCGTCTGGTCGCGGCCCACGCCGGAGTCGTGCCGGTGGGAGCAGGCGTTCTCCTACGACGGCGAGTCGACCTGGGAGACCAACTGGACGATGGACTTCACCCGGGTCCACATCCCGTAGGGACTTCCCGAGGGCGCGTCCCCACTGGATCGCGGACGGTGGAACGACCTACGCTCACTCCCGCACAGAGCGCGGCCGGCGCGCGTTCCCGGGCGAGGGGCGGGATCGCGGTGGTCCGGGCGCCGCGCGACAGCCGCGATCCCAGGAGCGTCCCCATGCCGCGCCGAACCCCCGAGCCGATCGGTGACCGCGACGCCCTGCTCCGCTCCGGCCCGTTCCACCTCGCCCTGCGGGCCTGCATCCGGGAGAGCGGGCTCTCGCTCGACCGGATCCGGGCCCGTCTCGCCCAGCGCGGGCCGACCGTCGCGCTGTCCACGTTGAGCGACTGGCAGCGGGGGCACCGGCGGCCCGGCGGGGAGCGCTCCCTGGAGGTGATCGCGGCCCTGGAGGACGTTCTCGGCGTCCCCGAGCGGGCGCTGGCCGGTCTCCTGCGGCCCGGCCCCGAACCGGACCGGCGACCCGGGGCGCCCGGCGAGCCGCCCGGTTCGCTCCCCGCCCCGCGCGAGCAGGACCTGACCGTCCTCAGCCAGCACCAGACGGTGACCATCGACGCCGCGGGGCGTCGCACCTCGGTGTGGACGCGCACCCTGATCAGGGCCCGCCGGCGCGGGGTGGACCGCTACGTGGTCCGCTCCCCCGCCGCTCCGGACGCGGACCCCCGGACCTGCGAGATCCTCGCGCTGGAGAACTGCCACCTGGGCGAGGTCCGGCGGCAGGGACCGGCACCGGTCGCGGAGCTCCTGTTCGGCCAGATGCTCCGCCGCGGGGAGAGCTGGGCCTTCGAGTGGGAGGCCCGCGATCGCCCGCCCGTCCCCTGCGCCGGTCACGAGTACGGCGTGCACCGGCCGGTGGGGCAGCTCCTGGTCGAGGTGCGGTTCGATCCGCTGGCGCCGCCCGAACGGTGCCACTCCTACACCCGCCGCCTCCCGGGCGGTGAGCCGTACCCCGCCGGAGCGCTGGTGCCGAACGCGCACGGCACCGTACACCTGACGGCCAGCGGCCTGCCTTCAGGGGCGGTGGGCATCGCCTGGCGCTGGCCGTCCCGCTGAGGCCCTCCTCTGACCCGAAATTTCGCACCTTGACCGGTCATGGTCACGGGGATACGTTCACCTCGAATTAATAGGAAAGCTTCTTATTAATTCGTACCCCCCATGCAGGCAGGAGAGGTGAAGCCGTGCGCAACAGACTCGCTTTGAAACTCTTGGCCATGACCGCGGCCCTGGCGCTCCCCTTCGGCGCCGCCGTCACCATGGCCCCCGGCGCGTACGGCGCCGCCGCCGTACCGATCCGGGTCAACTCGGGCGGCGCGGCCGTCACCGACGGCGCGGGCGTGCAATGGTCCGCCGACAAGGCCTACACCAGCGGTGGCTGGGGCCACCAGACGAGCTACGGGACCAACACGACCGGCGGCCCGATCGCCGGCACCGCCGACGACTCCCTGTACCAGAGCTACAACACCTTCAACGGCTGGAGCGGCTACCGCTTCGACGTACCCGACGGCACCTACCAGGTGACGTTGAAGATGGTCGAGGACTGGGCCAACGCCGCCGGCCAGCGCAGGTTCGACGTCCGCGCCGAAGGCGCCGGCGTGCTGACCGCCTTCGACATCTTCGCCGCCTGCGGCCGGCTGACCGCCTGCGACAGGACCTTCCCGGTGACGGTCACCGACGGCGCCCTCGACGTGCAGTTCAACATGAACGGCGGGGCCAACTACGCGACCGTCTCGGCGATCTCGGTGACCGGCGGGTCCGGCGGCGACGCCCCGCCGACCGCCCCCGGCGACCTGCGCTCCACCGCGGCCTCCGCGACCAGCGTCTCCCTGGCGTGGGACGCCTCCACCGACGATGCCGGTGTCACCGGCTACGAGGTCTACCGCGGTAGCACCCTCGTGGCCACCGTAACCGGCACCGATCACACCGACACCGGCCTGACCCCCGAGACCGAGTACGCCTACACCGTCCGCGCCCGCGACACCGCCGGCCAGCGCTCCGCCGCCAGCAACGAGGTCAGGGTCACCACCGCGGACGACGGCGGCGACACCGAGGAGCCGAGCGTCCCGGGCAACCTGCGGGCAGGCACCGTCACCGCCGACACCGTCGAGCTGACCTGGAACGCCTCCACCGACAACGTCAAGGTCACCGGCTACGAGGTCTACCGCGGCGGCACCCTCGTGGCCACCGTCACCGGCACCGGCCACACCGACACCGGCCTGACCCCCGAGACCGGGTACGCCTACACCGTCCGCGCCCGCGACGCCGCCGGCAACCGCTCGGGCTCCAGCAACGAGATCGAGGTCACCACCGCAGAGCGCGGCACCGGCGGGAACAAGCTGCTGGGCTACTTCACGAACTGGGGCGTCTACGGACGCAACTACCACGTGAAGAACATCGTGACCAGCGGTTCGGCCTCCAAGCTGACCCACATCAACTACGCCTTCGGCAACGTCCAGGGCGGCCGGTGCACCATCGGCGACGGCTTCGCCGACTACGAGAAGGCCTACACCGCCGACCAGAGCGTCGACGGCGTCGCCGACACCTGGGACCAGCCGCTGCGCGGCAACTTCAACCAGCTGCGCAAGCTGAAGAAGGCCTACCCGCACATCAAGATCCTGTACTCCTTCGGCGGCTGGACCTGGTCCGGCGGGTTCGGCCAGGCCGCGGCCAACCCGGCCGCGTTCGCCAAGTCCTGCCACGACCTGGTCGAGGACCCGCGCTGGGCCGACGTGTTCGACGGCATCGACGTCGACTGGGAGTACCCCAACGCCTGCGGCCTGTCCTGCGACACCAGCGGCCCGGCCGCGTTCAAGAACCTGATGGCGGCGCTGCGCGCCGAGTTCGGCTCCGGCAGCCTGGTCACCGCCGCCATCACGGCCGACGGCACCTCCGGCGGCAAGATCGACGCAGCCGACTACGCCGGCGCCGCCCAGCACCTCGACTGGTACAACGTCATGACCTACGACTTCTTCGGCGCCTGGGCCGCTCAGGGCCCGACCGCGCCGCACTCCCCGCTGACCTCCTACAACGGCATCCCGATCACCGGTTTCGACAGCGACACCGCCGTGCAGAAGCTGAAGAGCAAGGGCGTCCCGGCGAGCAAGCTCCTGCTGGGCATCGGCTTCTACGGCCGCGGCTGGACCGGCGTGACCCAGGCCGCCCCCGGCGGCACCGCGACCGGTCCCGCCCCCGGCACCTACGAGCAGGGCATCGAGGACTACAAGGTCCTCAAGACCAGGTGCCCGGCCACCGGCACGATCGCCGGCACCGCCTACGCCCACTGCGGCAACCAGTGGTGGAGCTACGACACCCCGGCCACCATCGGGGGGAAGATGGGCTACTCCAAGAACCAGGGGCTGGGCGGCGCGTTCTTCTGGGAGCTGAGCGGTGACACCGCCGGCGGCGAGCTGATCAACGCGATGAAGACCGGTCTCGGATAAGCGGTCAGGGCATCGTCCGTCACGCCGGTCACCGTCCTCATCGATGAGGACGGTGACCGGCCCGTTCTCCCCGGACATGCTGACACCGGAGCCAGGTGGCCGGCAGGAGCATCGGGAACAGCACCACCGTGACCGCGGTGTGCAGAGGCTCCACACCCGGGCTTGCAATCCTGCCTCCGACGCTTGCAATCCCGCCTTCAAGCCGGGTGAAAGCGGTCCGTCGCACGCTGTGCCCAGTCGCAGACGGAAAGGATTCACCATGAACACCGCTCGCGCCCTGGCCGGATTCTCCATCGCCGGCATCATGGTTCTGGCCCCCGCCGCTGCCCACGCCACCGCCGGTCCCGCCACGGGCACCTCGGACGCGCGCGCTGCGCAGGCCGCCGCCCCCACCCAGTGGGGCCCCCACCACGCCGCCGGCCGCAGGGCCAAGGCGGCCGGCTCGCTGACGGCCACCGCGAAGGACGATCCCGGCAAGCCCGCCGACCGCGTCACGGTCACCGGCAGCGTCACCGACCTGACCGCCGGCTCCTCGACCTGCGGCTGGGCCGTCTTCCGCGTCTCCACCGCGGACGCGGCCGGCGGGGTGACCCTCAAGCAGCGCAGCTACCGCACCTGCACCCAAGGCAAGCCGCTGAAGTTCGCGTTCTCCCACAAGAAGGTCTACCAGGTCGAGCTCAAGGTGTGCGCCGGGGCCAAGGCGGCCAAGCCGTCCCTCACCTGCCTGTACGCCGGAACCTGGAAGCCGCTCTACACCTACTACGCATGATCCTCCCTCCCCTCGGCCTCTGGCGATTCACCAGTCGCGGGCGGCGATCAGCTCTTCCACGTCCGCCTCCGCGAACCCGTATGCCGCGGCCACGAACCGGAAGTCTTCGGCGATCACCTCTCGCGCGACGGTCTCGATCTCGCTGCCGGCCGCCTCGAACTCCGCCTCCAGCGCGTTGAACTCCTGCGTGGCGACCTCCGTGAGCGCGTACAGGGCCGCCAGGTCCGGCGGCTGCTCGGCCTCGATCCGCTCACACAGCCCCAGCAGGATCGCTCTGCCCCGGTCGACGACGTGATCGGGGAAGTATGCGTCCTCGTACATCCCCTTGAGAAACGCGCGGCCGAGCACCTGCTGATTCACCGGCGGCACTGTGATCTCCCCTTCGCTGCGTGGACCGATGCCGCGATACTGCACTGCGCCACCGACGACTCCCACCAGGCCGCGAGCCAGGGGCCGGCGGCCTGCACCCCCGACCGCGGCTTTCCGGTCCATGCGGCCGGTCACGTCATCGAGTGCGTCCCGGCGGCGGCCGACGCCCCCAGGAGACGCTCGCGGTCCGCCGGGGCGTCCTGGGCGGGGGCCGCGTCCGGTGAACCGGCGGTGAGCGGGAATGAGGACGGCATGACCGCCGCCGAAGTGCACCATCCGCTCTTCGCCCGCTGCTACGCCCGGCTCAGCCGGGTCGTGGAGGACAGAGGACTGGCCGCACACCGCCGGGCGCTGCTGGCGGGCCTGTCCGGACGGGTCGTCGAGGTGGGGGCCGGGAACGGGCTGAACTTCGCCCACTACCCTCCGGCCGTCACCGGGGTGCTCGCGGTCGAGCCGGAACCGCGGCTGCGCCGCCTGGCCCGTGCCGCCGCCGCGGTGGCGCCGGTCCCGGTCGAGGTGACCGACGGCCTCGCCGAACACCTGCCCGCCGCCGACGGGACCTTCGACGCGGCGGTGGCGGCGCTGGTGCTGTGCTCGCTGCCCGACCCGCACGCGGGACTGGTCGAGATGCGCCGGGTACTGACCGGCGACGGGCGGCTGCGCTTCCTGGAGCACGTGCGCGCCGGCTCGGCCGGGATGGCCCGGGTGCAACGGCTGCTGGACGCCACCGTCTGGCCCCGCCTGGCCGGCGGCTGCCACACCGGTCGCGACGCCGCCGGGCTGATCGAGCGGGCCGGGTTCACCATCACCGAGCTGGAGCGCTTCGTGTTCCCCCGGATGCGCACGCCGATGTCCTTCTTCCTCCGGGGAAGCGCCCGCCCCGCCACCCTCACCTGTCCGCCAGAGTCCTGAAGCGACCGGCCGGAATCCCCGCGGCGCCGTACACATTAAACCAAGCGCTTGCTACGCTCCGTCCATGACGTCCACGATCGTCTGGGGAACCGGCAACGTCGGCCGGGCGGCCATCCGCGCCGTCGAGGCCCATCCCGCACTGGAGCTCACAGCCGTGATCGTCCACGACCCCGGCAAGGTCGGCCGGGACGCGGGCGAGCTCGGCGGACTCGGCCACGACCTCGGGGTCGCGGCGACCGACGACGTCGACGCGGTGCTCGCGACCCGCCCCCGGGCCGTGGTGTACGCGGCGTCCGGCGACATCCGCCCCGACGGGGCACTGGCCGACATCACCCGGGCCATCCGGGCCGGAGCCGTGGTCGTCACCCCCTCGGTGTACGCGCTCTACGACCAGCGCAACGCCCCGCCGGAGCTGCGGGAACCGGTGCTGTCCGCCGTCGCGGACGGCGGCGGCTCGCTGTTCGTCTCCGGCGTCGACCCCGGCTGGGGCAACGACGTGCTGCCCCTGCTGATCAGCGGTCTCGGCACCGTCGTGGACGCGGTCCGCTGCCAGGAGATCTTCGACTACTCCACCTACGACCAGCCGGACTCGGTCCGCTACCTGGTCGGCATGGGCCAGCCGATGGACTACGAGCCGCCGATGATCGCGCCGACGGTCCCGGCCATGGTCTGGGGCGGGCAGGTGCGGCTGATGGCCAGAGGCCTCGGCGTCGAGCTCGACGAGATCCGCGAGACCGTCGAGCGGCGCCCGCTCGACGCCACGGTGCGCACCGCGTCGATGGGCGCGTTCGAGGCGGGCACCCAGGGCGCGGTCCGGTTCGAGGTGCAGGGCGTCGTCGGGGGCGAGCCCCTCATCGTCGTCGAGCACGTCACCCGCATCCACCCGTCCTGCGCGCCGGACTGGCCGATGCCGCCCGACGGAGCCGGGGCGCACCGGGTGATCATCGAGGGCCGTCCGCGCATCGAGGTCACGGTCGAGGCCGTCGACGAGGGCGGGAACCGGTCCGCGGGCGGGAACGCCACCGCGGTCGGCCGGCTGGTGGGCGCGGTCGACTGGCTCCTGGAGGCGGAACCCGGGCTCTACGACGCGCTCGACGTCCCGCTGCGCCCCGCGACCGGCAGACTCGGAAGGAAACGGCCGTGAACATCGACGTCCCCGAGGGCAAGGACCCGATCGCGTACGTGTGGGGCGAGATGGTCCCCGGCATCGGGGCCGCCGCCTCGAACTTCTCGCTGTCGGTGTACGCTCACACGACCCTGGGGCTCCGCGAGTTCGAGGCCGCGCGGCTGCGGATCGCACAGATCAACGGGTGCGCCTTCTGCCTCGACTGGCGGACGGAGCGGGACGGGCACAAGGTCGAGGAGGGGTTCGCCGACGCGGTGGCCGCCTGGCGCACCACCGGCGCCTTCGACGACCGCACCCGGCTGGCCGCCGAGTACGCCGAACGGTACGCCCTGGACCACCATGGCCTCGACGACGCGTTCTGGGCCCGGATGACCGCGCACTACAGCCAGACCGAGATCGTGGAACTGAGCATGAGCATCGGCGCCTGGCTGGCGTTCGGCCGGCTCAACCACGTGCTGGGCCTGGACACCGTGTGCGTGCTGCCCGGCGGCTCCGCGCCGTCTCCCCGGCGGTAGACGCCCCGGATCTCCCGAGCGGCGGACACCCCGGCTCCCCGGCCCGGCCCCGAACGACCGACACCCGAGCGACACACGCCCTGACCCGGCGCTCACGTATAGACGAACGCGCCCGAGCCGCCTCCGCGCGCGGAGCGGCCCGCCGCGCGGCATGCACGACCGGTCTCGTTTCGTCGAGGGTGAGGAACCGAACATGAGCAGCACCGCCCCGGACGGCCCCGTCTCCAGCGGCATCTCCCGCCGCGGCTTCATCGCCGGAACCGGCTCCGTCCTGGGAATCGCGGCCCTTTCGGGGCGCGCCACCGCGGCCCGGGCGGAGACCGCCCGCGCCGCCGCCCCGATCGCCTCCGGGGCCCACGTCCCGGCGCTGGTGATCGGCACCGGATACGGCGGCTCCGTCGCCGCCCTGCGTCTCGCCCAGGCGGGCGTCGACGTGCACATGATCGAGATGGGCATGGCCTGGGACACCCCCGGCTCCGACGGCAAGATCTTCTGCAACACGCGCGAGCCGGACTACCGGTCCTACTGGCTGCGCACCCGGACCAAGGCCCCCCTCAACTACTTCCTCGGATTCCCCATCGACCGGGACATCCCGCGCCACACCGGCATCCTGGACGCCGAGGAGTTCGGCGGCATCACGGTCTACCAGGGCCGCGGCGTCGGCGGGGGGTCGCTGGTCAACGGCGGCATGGCGGTCACCCCCAAGCGGGAGAACTTCGGCGCCGTCCTGCCGTCGGTGGACGCCGACGAGATGTACGACGTCTACTACCCGCGTGCCAACGCCGGGCTCGGGGTCGGCACCGTCGACCCGGCCTGGTTCGACTCCACCGCCTGCTACCAGTACTCCCGGGTCGGCCGCAAGCACGCCCAGCGCTCCGGTTTCCCGTTCGTCTTCGTGCCGGACGTGTACGACTGGGACTACATGGAGCAGGAGGCGGCCGGGACCGTTCCCAGGTCGGCGCTGGCGGGCGAGATCCTCTACGGCAACAACCACGGCAAGAAGTCGCTGCAGCAGACCTATCTGGCCCGGGCGAGGGCCACCGGCAGGGTGACCGTCTCACCGCTGCACCGGGTCACCTCGGTCGCTCCCGCAGGCGGCGGCTACACCGTCGTCATCGACCAGCTGAACACCACCGGGGACACCACGGCCGTCAAGACCGTGACCGCGGACAGGGTGTTCTTCGCCGCCGGCAGCGTCGGCACCAGCAAGCTGCTGGTCAAGCTGAAGGCCACCGGCGTGCTGCCCGGCCTGAACGGCGAGGTCGGCAGGGGCTGGGGCGACAACGGCAACGTCATGTGCGGCCGCGCCAACCACCTGTGGGACCCGACCGGCGCCCTCCAGTCGGCCATCCCCTGCTCCGGCATCGACAACTGGGCCGCCGGCGGCGCGTTCGCCGAGGTCGCGCCGCTGCCCACCGGGATCGAGACCTTCGCCTCGTTCTACCTGTCCATCACCAGGAACCCGCACCGCGCCGAGTTCTCCTGGAACGCCGCGGCGGGCAGGGTCGACCTGAACTGGCAGACCGCCTGGAAGCGGCCGTCCATCGACATGGCCAGGACCATCTTCGACAGGATCAACTCCAAGGAGGGGACCATCTACCGGACCGACCTCTTCGGCGTCTACAAGATCTGGGGCGACCACCTCACCTACCACCCGCTCGGCGGCGCGGTGCTGAACAGGGCCACCGACAACTACGGCAGACTCACCGCCTACCCGGGCCTGTACGTCGTCGACGGCGCGCTGATCCCCGGCAACACCACCGTCAACCCGTTCGTCACCATCACGGCGCTCGCCGAACGGAACATCGAGAGGATCATCGCCACGGACCTGTGACGGCGGTCCGGCACGGCGGCCGCCCCGGCCGGGACGTACGGAACCACGGCGCGCACGGAACCACGGCGCGCACGGAACCACGGCGCGTACGGAACTACGGCCCGGTCAGGGTGGCCAGCGCGCGCTCCGGCTCCCAGTGCGCGCGGAGCGAGGTGATCAGCCCCGACTCGTCGACGGTGTAGACGATCACGCAGTCGACCGTCATGACCGCGCCGCCGTCCAGCGTCATGGTGATGGAGACGACGTTGGCGCAGCACGGCCCGTTGGCGAAGGAGTCCGCGACCCGGAAGCGGAACCCGCGCACCGAGCCGACGTGCCCGTCCCAGAACCGCCCGATCCCGTCGCGGCCGCGGTGCCCTTTCCCCGCGGGGTCCAGCATCGAGGGCCCGACGGGGTCCTCCACCAGGGCGTCCGGCGCGAACAGCCCGAGCCACTCCTCCCTGCGCCCGGCGGCGACCGCCGCCATGGACGAGTGCGCCGCCCGGCGCGCGGGGTGGTCACCGTACGACGCGTCCCAGACGACGGCGGCGGAATCATTCACAGAAAAACTGTAACCTGTTATCGGAAATCATCAAGGGCCGGTCTTCGCGATGACCGACTCGGCGAAGCGCTCCAGGTGCTCGACCTTCCTGCTCAGCGGCTCGGTGTCCGGGCCCTTGACGTACGGGTTCCGGAAGCCGACGACCAGGTCGGTGACGCCCTTGTCGGCCAGCCGCCCGACCCCGTCCACGGTGTACGCGTCGGCGGAGATCACGTGGACCTCGAAGGGCCGGTCGGCGGTGCCGTACTCGGCGCGCAGGGCGGCCAGCCTGGCCAGCAGCGCGTCCAGCTCGGCGGCGTCGCCCCCGCCGTGCATCCAGCCGTCGCCGAGCCGGGCGGCCCGGCGCAGCGCCCCCTCGCTGTGCCCGCCGACCAGGATCGGGATCGGCTCGGCGGGGACCGGGGACATCTTCATCGGGGGCAGGTCGTAGAACTCGCCGTGGTACTCGAAGTAACCGCCGCGCGTCAGGCCGCGGACGACCTCGATCGCCTCGTCCATCCGCCGGCCGCGCCGCTCCCACGGGACCCCCATCGCCGCGAAGTCCTCGGGCCACGGGCTGAGCCCGACGCCGAGGCCCAGCCGGCCGCCGGTCAGGAAGGCGACCGAGCTCGCCTGCTTGGCCACCAGCACCGGCGGGCGGACCGCCAGCTTGAGCACGAACGGCGTGAACCGGATCGTCGAGGTCACCGCCCCCATGGCCGCGGCCAGGACGAACGTCTCGACGAAGCCCTTGTCCTCCAGGAACCCGCGGTCGCCGTCCGCGGTGTACGGATAACCCGCCTGGGACTCCTCCGGGTAGACCAGGGAGTCGGCCACGCTGATGCTCGCGTATCCCGCGGCCTCGGCGGCCCGGGCCAGCGGCAGGTGGTACGACGGGTCGGTCATGGCCTCGGCATAGGTGAACCGCATGAGCCCAGATAACAATAGAACACGTTATAGTTCAATGCCCGCGCCGGAGGGGCTCCCGGCGCCCCGGAAATAACCGCTCCGCCGCCGCTGTTGCAGAGCGTGTCCCGAGGCGGCGGGGGTCTCCGGGACCGGATCCGCGTCCTCCCCGCCCGGTGAAAGGCGTCCCTCCATGACCGTCCCGCTCTCCATCCTCGACCTGGCCCACATCGGTGAGGGGGAGACCGCCGGGGACAGCTTCCGCGCCAGCGTGACGCTGGCCCAGCGCGCCGAGGAGTGGGGTTACCGGCGGATCTGGTACGCCGAGCACCACAACATGCCGTCCATCGCGTCCTCGGCGACCAGCGTGCTCATCGCGCACGTGGCCGCGCACACCCGGACGATCCGCCTCGGCGCCGGCGGCGTCATGCTGCCCAACCACTCCCCGCTGACCATCGCCGAGCAGTTCGGCACCCTCGAGACCCTGCACCCCGGCCGCATCGACCTCGGTCTCGGCCGGGCGCCGGGCAGCGACCAGCAGACCATGCGGGCCCTGCGCCGCACCCCGGCGGCGGCCGACGGGTTCCCGCAGGACGTCCTGGAGCTGCAGGGATATCTGACGGGCGAGTCCCGGATCCCCGGTGTCGACGCGACCCCGGGCAAGGGCACCGACGTGCCGCTCTACATCCTCGGCTCCTCGCTGTTCGGGGCCAAGCTCGCCGCCGCGCTCGGGCTGCCGTACGCCTTCGCCTCCCACTTCGCCCCGGACGCCCTTCAGGAGGCCGTCGAGGTGTACCGGCGCGAGTTCACCCCGTCCGCGCAGCTGCGGGAGCCGTACGTCATCGCCGGGGTGAACGTCGTCGCGGCGGACACCGCGGAGGAGGCGCAGGAGCAGTTCCTGGAGGCCAAGCGCAGGCGGGTGGGCCTGTTCCTCGGGCGGGGCCGGGCGTTCACGCCGGAGGAGGCCGACCTGGTCCTCGCCTCCCCCGCCGGGCGGCAGATCCTGCAGATGGCCAGGTACTCGGCCGTCGGGACCCCCGTCGAGGTGACCGACTACCTCGGCCGGTTCGCCGAGCAGGCCCGGGCCGACGAGCTGATCGTCGTCTCCGCGGCCCCCGGCAGGGAGGCCTGGCTGCGCTCCCTCGAACTGCTGGCCAAGGAGTACGGCCCGACCCCCGCCTGACGCCGGGATGCTCCGCGGAGACGGCGGCCCGGCTCCCGCGCGCCACCGCCCGGAGCACCCCCGCAGAACACCGCTCGGCGGCGAATTCGTTCCGAACCATATGCGCACAGCGGTTGTCGAACCCGTTGGAACGGTCCGATTCCACCAGGGCGCCGACGCCGTTCCGGAGATCTGGAGCGTGCGGGATGCGGTTCACCGGGGAGTCGACGAAGGGCGCGGCGCGGTCGCGCCGACCGGGGCGGGCGGGAGCGCGGTGGGATTCCGCGAGACTCCTCGTCGCGACCGTCCTGACGGCGGTGTGCGCCGCCGGCCAGGGAGGCGGTTCCGCCGCGGCCGGGACGGCCGGCGCCGCCCCGGCCGCGCCCTCCGTCCCCGCCGCACGGCCGTCGCCTCCTGGCACCGCCTCCCCCGCACCGGGGACGCCGCCCCGGCCCGCGTCCGCCGTCCCCGCACAGGAGCCCGCCGCACCTGCCGTCCCCACGCAGCCACCTGCCGCGCAGCCACCCGCCGCCCAGGCGTCCGCCGCGCAGGCACCCGTCGACTGCCGCCGGGTCAAGTGCGTGGCGCTCACCTTCGACGACGGTCCGGGCCGGTACACCGGCACGCTGCTGCGCCACCTCGCGGCGTACCGCGCCCGCGCCACCTTCTACGTCGTCGGCCGGAACGTCGCGGAGAACCCCGGCGTGGTACGGCGGGCGGTCGAGGCCGGGCACGAGATCGGCAACCACACCTGGTCCCACCACGACCTCACCAGGCTGCCGGCCGCCGCGATCCGCGCCGACCTGGCCCGCACCGACCAGGCCGTCGAGAGGGCGGCGGGCGTCACGCCGGAGACCGTCCGGCCGCCGTACGGCGCCCACAACGCCGCCGTCCGCAGGCAGACGAAGCGTCCCGTGGTCCTGTGGAGCGTGGACACCGAGGACTGGAGGCACCGAGACAGCTCCGCGGTGGCACGCAGGGCGATCAAGGGGGCGGCTCCCGGGGCCGTCGTCCTGTTCCACGACATCCACCCCACGACGGTGAAGGCGATCCCGAAGGTGCTGAGGAGCCTCTCCGCGCGCGGCTACCGCTTCGTCACCGTCAGTGAGCTGTTCGGCGGGAAACCGCCGAGACTCGCCTACGGCGGCCGGCGGGACGCCCCCGGCTCCCGGCGCTGACCGGCGCCGCGAGGGGAGGACCGCGTCCCACCCGCCGGGCCCGGCCACCGGCCGCACCGGTCCTTCCCCGCGGCGCCGCTCAGGACGGCGGCCGGCCCCTCACCGCCGCCGCCAGGCGCGCCACCTCCGGATGGTCGTCGCCGAGCGCGAGGCGTTTGATGCGCAGAGCCTCCCGGTACCGCCGCCCGGCCTCCCGGGCGCGGCCCCGGAGCTCATCCAGGTGCGCCAGGTTCACCAGGCACACCGCCACCTCGTAGTGGTCGGCGCCCAGACGCCGGCGGAAGACGGCCTCGGCCCGGAGCAGCGCCTCCTCGGCCTCGTCGTGCCTGCCCTCGGCCGCGAGCACCGCGCCGAGCACCGCCAGGTCTCCGGCCACCTGCGGGTGGGTGGGGCCGAGCGCCCTGCTCCGCAGCCCGATCGCGGCTCGGGCGTGCTCCTCGCCGCCGGGGAGGCCCCGGACGTGCGCGAGCCCCGCCAGGTTGTGCAGCGCGTCGGCCTCCATCAGAGCGTCCCCGCCGTGCCGTTCCAGGAGGAGCAGCGCCTCCCGGTACCGGGCGCCGGCCTCGTCATGGCGGCCGGTCTCCTTGCACAGCACCCCGAGAGCCAGCCGGACGGCCGCCCCCCGCGCGTGGTCGGCCTCGTCCACCAGGGGCAGCGCGCGGCGCAGGTGCCCTTCGGCCTCGCCGTACCGGGCCTGCCTGCGGCCGACGTCGCCCATCCGGACCAGTGCGTCGGCGAGCGGCCCGTCGCGCCCCGGACCCGGGGGGATCCCGGTCAGCAGCTCCGCCGCTTCGCGGGCGCACCCGTACGCGTCCGCGTACCGGGTGAGCCCGTGCCAGAGCGTCGCCAGCTCCACCAGGAGCGGGGCCCGCCCGGCGGGGTCCATCCGGTGCAGCACCCGGCCCGCCCGCCGGGCCCATCGCTCGCCCTCGGCGTACCAGCCGCGTTCGCAGCAGTAGCCCCCGCGCAGCAGGCACCGCCGGATCACCCGGATCCGGCGGTGCCGTACGAACCGCTCAGTCGGCGTCAAGGGGCGGTTCGCAGTGGTTGGCGATGCGGATGGCCTCCGCCGTACCGCTCATCAGCACGACGAAGAGCGGTACGGCCAGCGCGACCGCCAGCATCCCCATCCTTCTGATCATCCGCATGTCTGCTCCTTCCGTCGGGGGAACTCCCCGGACATCGTGATCCGCCGGACTTGCGGCCCACTTGGAGACGGCTGCCGCTGTTGCGCGCGGAAGAACTGGGTTCTGGCCCACTTTTGATGACTCGGTAGCGGACGGTGACGCAGGGCGGTCGGCTGGAGGTAAGCCGACAGGACATCGGAGGCGGCTTGGTGGTGTTCCGCAGGCCGGTTGCCTCACTCACGGTCACGTCGTCATCAAAAGTAGGCCAGAGCCGGTTGATGTCAGTAACGTGCGTCCGATCGTTGTCAGTGATGTGGGCGTGTCGCGTCGCCGTACAGTGCAGCCCATACTCAGCCTTGGCTCGAAAGCGCGCGACGCGTGGTGAGAACCAGTCGTCGCCCCGGCCGGGCTTCCTTCGTCTCGGCGAGTGAGGGCCACGGCGAGACGACTTCGCGGGGCCACTGGTCGCGGAGGGCACGCAAGAGCGGCTGCGCTGGGACTGACCGGCCCTCCGCCCGGGATCTCCATCCGGGCGCGCAGGCGGCGGGCGGCGCCGTATCGGTGCCGCCCGCCGCGGTGGTGCGTCCGCACCGTCACCGCCGGCGGCGGAGAGCCCGCTCGCGCAGGAAGAACAGGCTGGTGAGGACTCCCAGCAGCACGAGGGCGGCGTTCACCGCAATGGCCGCCTTCAGTCCGCCGAGCACGGCCGACGCGGAGATCCCGGCGATCGCCGACGTGGCGATCGCGCTCATGATCGGGGTGCCCATGGTGATGCCGACCTGCTGGGTCATGGTGGCCAGGCCGGTCGCCAGGCCCTGCTCGTGGTCGGGCAGGCCGGCGGTTGCGGTGACCATGAATCCGACGATGACCAGCATGTTGCCGACGCCGCCGGCGAAGGTGGCCGTCAGCAGCAGCCACATCCAGGAGCGGTCGTCCCCCAGGCCGAGCAGGGCGACGGTGAAGACCGCCTGCACCAGCCCTCCGGTGATGAGCGCCGAGCGGGCGCCGATCCTGCCGATGATCCGCGGCGCGATCGAGCCGCCGACGACGGTGCCGGCTCCGAGCACCCCGAAGGAGAGCCCCGCCGCCAGCGGCGAGAAGCCCAGCACGTTCTGCAGGTAGAGCGTCAGCAGGAAGACCAGCGACGTCTCGGTCAGGAACGCGATGAGTCCGGCGATGTTCCCCCAGGCGACCGTCCGCCTGCCCAGTACCGCGGGGGGCACCAGGGGCGCGTCCGACCGGAGTTCGACGAGGTGGAACACGACCAGCAGCAGTCCGCCCGCGGCCAGCGGGACGAGGGCGTCGGCCGTGCCCCAGCCGTGCTCCCCGGCCTGGGTGAGGCCGAAGACGACGGCGAGCAGACCGAGGGTGACGCTGACCGCGCCGGGCACGTCCAGCCGAGGCCTGCTCGCCGGCCTGGACTCCTTGATCACGATGGGGGCGGCGACGAGCACGAGCACGAGCACCGGCACGTTGACGAAGAACGCCCACCGCCAGGAGAGCAGATCGGTCAGCACCCCGCCCAGGACGGCCCCGGTGGTGAAACCGGCCGACATCAGCGCGCCGTTGAGGCCGAGCGCCCGCTCCCGCAGCGGGCCTTCCGGGAAGGACGTGGTCAGCAGGGAGAGCCCGGCCGGGGTGACCGCCGCGGTGGCCAGCCCCTGGAGGACGCGGGCGACGATCAGCACTTCCGGGCTCTGTGCCAGACCTCCGATCAGCGAGGCGGCGCCCAGTACGGCGAGCCCGCCCAGGAAGATCCTGCGGCGGCCGAAGAGATCCGCCAGCCTGCCGAACAGCAGGGTGAACCCGGCGGCGCAGAGCGCGAAGGCGGTGGCGACCCACTGCAGGTGCGCCAACGGGAATCCCAGCCCCTCGCCGATGACCGGCAGGGCCACGTTGAGGATGGAGAAGTCCACCGCCAGCATGAACTGGGCGGCCAGCAGGAGGACCAGCACCAGCAGCAGCCGGGGAGCGAGTCTCCGGGGCGTGCCCGGCGTCGCGGCCCCGGCGCCTGGCGGCGGGACGCCATCCGGACGACCGCGGGCTGGCCGAGCTCGTCGGCGGGCTCGTCATCCGGAGCGAGGAGTTCGCCGCGCGCTGGGCCCGGCACCCGGTGCGCACGTGCACCTCGGGGGTCAAGCACTTCCACCACCCGGTCGTCGGCCCGATGGAGCTGCATTTCGAGAACCTTCTCATCCCCGGAGACCTCGGGCAGCGGATCATCGCCTACAGCGCCGAACCGGGTTCGTCCTCCGAGTCCGCGTTGCGCCTTCTCAGCCTCTCCGCACCCGGCTTCGAGCCGGTGAAGGAACCGGACGCGTCGCCCGGCCGCGGCCGGAGCGAGACCGGGGCCGCCGGCGCCCCGCCGACTAGACTGCCGTCATGACCGTTGTCGACGGGCCGGCCGCACCCGGCCCCGCACCGTTGACCCTGGCCCAGCTGGCCGAGCTCGCGGGGGTGTCCACCGCGACGGTCTCGAAAGTGGTGAACGGCCGCTCCGCGGTGGCGCCGCAGACCCGCGCGCTGATCGAAGACCTCATCCGCGAGCACGGCTACCGCAGGCAACGGCGGCGCGTCAGTCCGGCCGCCGTCGTGGAGCTGGTCTTCCACGAGCTCGCGGGCGACTACCCGACGGAGATCATCAAAGGGGTCGGCCAGGTCGCGCACGAGCACCGCC
The DNA here is from genome assembly GCF_014647955.1 of Planomonospora antibiotica. Classification (NCBI taxonomy): domain Bacteria; kingdom Bacillati; phylum Actinomycetota; class Actinomycetes; order Streptosporangiales; family Streptosporangiaceae; genus Planomonospora; species Planomonospora antibiotica. The sequence continues at coordinate 271,431 of NZ_BMQE01000006.1, forward strand.
TGGCCGTGGCGGTCTCCGAGCTGCAAGGCCGGCACACCCCGGGGAACGACTGGATCGAGGACGTGCTCAACCGCCGCCCGACCGGCGTCATCGCGGTCTTCTCCAACCTGACCGAGGCTCAGCGCGACAGGCTCACCGCCCGGGAGATCCCCCTCGTCCTGCTGGACCCGCTCGGCGACCCCGGGCAGCGGGTCCCTTCGGTGGGGGCGGGCAACTGGAACGGCGGACTCTCGGCCACCCGCCACCTGCTGGAGCTCGGGCACCGGCGGATCGCGATCATCACGGGCCCCGTCCACGCGCTGTCCAGCCGCGCACGGCTCGACGGCTACCGCGCGGCGCTGGACACGGCCGGCGTGCCCGTCGACCAGGACCTCATCTGCCAGGGCGACTACCAGATCCAGGACGGCCTGACGCACACCGGCCGGCTGCTGCGCCTGCCCGAGCCGCCCACCGCCGTCTTCACCTGCAACGACGGACAGGCCATCGGCGTCTATCACGCGGCGCACGAGCTGGGCCTCCGCATCCCCGACGACCTGAGCGTCATCGGTTTCGACGACATGCCGTCGATGCGATGGGCCATCCCGCCGCTGACCACGATCCGCCAGCCGCTCACCGAGATGGCGGCGGCGGCCACCGCCATGCTGGTGACGCTCGCCGAAGGCGATCCCCTGCAGCGAAACCGCCTCGAGTTCGCCACGGAACTCGTCGTCCGCGGCAGCACCGCTCCCCCGAAGCGCTAGAGACCGAATCTGCGCCTGTACTCCAGGGGAGTGAGCCCGATCTCGCGGCGCATCAGCGCACGCAGATTGGCGGCGGTGCCCAGTCCGCTGCGCCGGGCGACCATCTCGAAGCGCGGCTCTCCCCGCTCGATCAGCCGGCAGGCCAGGGCGAGCCGTTCCCCGGTGAGCCACGCCAGCGGCGTGGTGCCCAGCTGCGCCCGGAAGCGGCGGTGCAGTGTCGCCGGGCTGATCGCGGCGTGCGCGGCGAGATCGGCCACCGTGAGCGGGGCGTCCAGCCGCTCCTGAGCCCAGGCCAGGACGGGCCCCAGGGACTCGTCCGGCGGGTCGGGCACGGGACGCTCCACGAACTGCCGCTGCCCGCCGTCGCGGTGCGCGGCGAAGACGAGCCGCCTGCTCACCGAACTGGCGATCTCCGCGCCGTGGTCACGGCGGACGATGTACAGGCCGAGGTCGAGCGCGGCCGCGCTCCCCGCGGCGGTGAGGACGTCGCCATCGTCCACGAACAGCACATCGGTTTCGAGCCGGACGGAAGGGAAGCGGGCTTGGAAGGAGTGCGCCCACTGCCAGTGGGCGGTGGCCCGGCGTCCGTCGAGCACCCCGGCCTCAGCCAGGGTGAAAGCACCGCTGCAGAAGCCGACCAGGCGGGCGCCGCGCGCGTGTGCCCGCCGGACGGCGTCGAGTACGGCGGGGCGGCGGGGCGGCGGGGCACCTCGACGTCGGGACGGTTGGGGACGATCAGCGTGTCCGCCGAGTCGGCCGCCTCCAGGCCGGCGACTCCGGTGAGCGTGAAGAACCCGTCCCTCATCAGGGTGCGCGGTTCAGGGGAGCAGAGGCGGAAGTCGTAGAGATCGCGCCCGATCTCGGGTCTGCGCAGACCGAAGATCTCGGTCGCGCAGCCGAGTTCGAAGGGGTTGGAGTTCTCGTCCACGATCACGACGACCCGGTGCGCGCCCGGCGTGCGGGCGGAGTGAGAGGATCCTTGCGCCATGTGCCATTCCTAGCACTCACCCCGGTCGGGACCGATGCGCCAGGCTTCTCCCATGAGCAACGAACCCATCGCCCTCGGCACGGCACTGGCCTCCTTCGACGCCCTGTGGAGCCCCCGCATCGTCACGCGCGTCAACGACTACGACGTACGCATCGCCAAGGTCCAGGGCGAGCACATGTGGCACGTCCACGCCGACACCGACGAGTTCTTCCTGGTGCTCGACGGGGAACTGCACATCTGGCTGCGCGAGGCCGGCGGGGAGCGCACGGTCCGCCTCCCCCGGGGCGCGGTGTTCACCGTCCCCCGGGGCATGGAGCACAAGCCGCACGCTCCCGGCGGCGCCGCGATCCTCATGTTCGAGCCCACCGGGACATCGACGGTCGGCGACCGCCCCGCCGAGGTCCCCGGCCACATCGACGCCACCACAGGACACGCACTCGGCTCGTGAGGACGGGCTGTTGCGCGCCCGGTCGGGGTGGACCTGGCCCCGCTGATGGTCGAGCAGGCCCGGCGCAAGCTCACCGCGGCCGGCTTCGACGCCCCGATGCTGGCGGGTGACGCGAGCGACCCGCCCGCGCAGGCCGGGACGTCCTTCGACGTGGTCCTGTCCCGCCATCTGCTGTGGACCCTGCCCGACCCCGAGGGTGCGTTGCGCCGGTGGATCGGCCTGCTGCGTCCCGGCGGGCGCCTGGTCCTCGTCGAAGGGCGCTGGGCGAGTGCCGAACCGGGTGAGGACCGGTCCTACGCGGTCGGGGTGGAGTCGATGCCGTGGATGGGCGGGGTCGAGGCACGCCGTCTCCTGGCGGCGCTGCAGCCGCTCGTGGAGAGCGCCCGCGTCGAGCCGCTGACCGACCCGACCTTGTGGGGACGGACCATCACCGACGAGAGATACGCCGTCGTCGCGTTCGTCTGACCTCGGCGCCGGTCCGGCTGGACCGCTGACGGACACAGCGATGCGGCCGGCGATCCCGCGCCGGGGCCGGCATGCCGAGGCCGATGGCGGCCGGTCGTGGCGCGACCGTCTCGCAAGAGCGTGACCTGCGCTGATGTCGAGATGCTGCAATCGGCGTCGTGGGTCATCGTGGGGAGTATGAGCGATCAGCGCGACGCCGTCGGCCCTCCCTCGGACAGCCGCCGCCATGACCACCACGACCACGACCACGACCACGGACATGGACATGGGCGCGGTGCGGCAGGGATCCGGGCGAAGGTCACGCACCTGCTGCGGCCGCACTCCCACGAGGCCGCCGACAAGGTCGACGCGGCGATGGAGTCCAGTGCCGAGGGCATGCGGGCGCTGTGGATCTCGTTGGGGGCGCTCGGTCTGACCGCGGCCGCCCAAGCCGTCATCGTGGTGCTGTCGGGGTCGGTGGCGCTGCTGGGCGACACCGTGCACAACACCGCCGACGCGTTGACGGCGGTGCCACTGGGCATCGCGTTCGTGCTGGGCCGCCGCAGGCCCAACCACCGCTACACCTACGGCTACGGCCGGGCCGAGGACCTGGCCGGGATCGTCATCGTGCTGACCATCGCGGCCTCGGCCGTGCTGGCCGGGTGGACGGCCGTCGACCGGCTGCTCCACCCCCAGCCGGTCTCCCATCTGGGGGCGGTCGCGGCCGCGGGGCTGGCCGGGTTCGCCGGCAACGAGCTGGTGGCCCGCTACCGCATCCGCATCGGCCGCAAGATCGGCTCGGCCGCGCTGGTGGCCGACGGCCTGCACGCCCGCGCCGACGGTTTCACCTCCCTGGCGGTGCTCCTGAGCGCCGGCGGCGGCGCGCTCGGTTTCCCGCCGGCCGACCCGATCGTCGGCCTGGTGATCACGGGGGCGATCTGCGTGGTGCTGCGCGATGCCGCCCGCCAGATCTACCACCGGCTCATGGACGCCGTCGATCCCGCGCTGGTCACCCGGGCCGAGCACGTCCTGACCGGTGTGCCCGGCGTCCAGCGCGTCGGGGCGGTACGGCTGCGCTGGGTCGGGCACACGCTGCGTGCCGAGGTCGAGATCGCGGTGCGCCACGACGCGCTGCTGACCGAGGCGCACGCCGTGGCGGTGCAGGCCGAGCACGCCCTGATGCACGAGCTGCCCCGGCTGCGGGCCGCCACGGTGCACGCCGATCCCGACGGCCCGGCCGGCACCGATCATCACGCCCCGCTCCTGGCCCATCGGTAGCGGCCCGGAGCGTCGTCGGCCCACCGGGCCCGGCACGGCGGACCGGCCAGCCGATACGACTGCGCCGGAACCCGCGTCGGCGCGGACCCTGAGCCTCGATTTGAGAAACGATAATGATTATCAGTACTGTTGTCCGCTGTCGCCCGTTCTGTGGCGACGATCCCCTTTGTGACAACGTCAGAAATCGAGGTCGTTCCCCTTGTCCCGAGATGAGGAATTTCAGGCCGGCAAGGCCAGGCGCGCGTGGATCGCCACAGCATTGGCGCTCATCGTGGTCGTGGGGGTGACGGTCGGCGTCACGACAGGGTGGGGCCGGGGAGGCGAGAACACGTCGTCCCCGGGCGGACCGCAGCGCCGCGGCACCGAGCTCGTCATCGCCGTCGGGGACGTCGCCGGCGGCGAGTTCGACCCGTTGAAGGGCTGGGGTTCCAGGCCGGCGCAGATCCGGCCGATCCACAGCTCGCTGCTCACCATCGACAAGGACGTCGACTTCGTCGGCGACCTGGCCTCGGAGCACTCCGTGAGCGACGACGGGAAGACCTGGAGCTTCACGCTCCGCGACAACGCCCGCTGGTCGAACGGCGAGCCGGTCACCGCCCGGGACGTCGTCTTCACCTACGAGACGCTGAAGGAGGACGGCACCCGGTTCGACCTGACGTTCGTCGACCGGATCACCGCCGTCGACGGCTCCCGTGTCGAGTTCCACCTGAAGGAAGCGCGCTCGACCTTCGTCAGCCAGCTCTCGGAGATCCCGATCCTGCCCGCCGAGCACTACGGCCCGGACTACTCGAAGAACCCGATCGGGTCCGGCCCCTACACCGTCGCCGACTACCAGCAGGGACAGCAGCTCATCCTCACGGCGAACCCGCACTGGTACGGCCGGCGACCGGAGTTCACCAAACTCACCTTCCTCTTCCTCGGCGAGGACGCGGCGCTCGCCGCCGCGCGGGCCGGGTCCGTCGACATCGCCTACGTCCCGCCGGCCTTCGCCGGCCAGCGCGTCACCGGGATGACGCTGCGGAGCTTCGAGAGCATCGATTCCCGCGCCCTGTCGCTGCCGACGCGGCCGGCCGGCGGCAAGGGGAAGATCCAGGGCAAGGACGTCGCCGTCGGCAACGACGTGACCGCGGACCCGGCGATCCGCAAGGCGCTGAACATCGGCCTCGACCGCGACGAGATCACCGAGATCGTGCTGCAGGGCCACGGCCGCCCGGCCTACACCCTCGTCGACGGCCTCCCGTGGTTCAACCAGGAGGCGGCGTTCGAGGACGGCCGCATCGACGACGCCAGACGCATCCTCGCCGAGGCCGGCTGGCGCGACTCCGACGGCGACGGAATCGTGGAGAAGGCCGGGAAGAAGGCCGGGTTCACGCTGATGTACCCCTCCGACGACAAGCTCCGCAGCGATCTGGCGCTGGTGGTGGCGGAGCAGGCGCGCGCACTCGGCATCGAGATCACGACCAAGGGCAGCACCTGGGACGGCATCTACCTCGACGGCAAGGCCAACGCCGTGACCTGGGGCGGCGGCCGCCACCACGCGCACCAGCTGTATTCGATGTACTCGTCGAAGGTCATCGACACCGGCTACAACAACATGCCGCAGTACGCCGACCCGACGGTCGACGGCCACCTCGACCGCGCGCTGTCCGCCGCCACCCAGGACGAGGCGAACGAGCACTGGAAGCGGGCGCAGTGGGACGGCAGGACCGGCTTCGCCGGCCAGGACGGCGACGCGCCCATCGTCTGGCTCATCCGGATCGACCACCTCTACCTCGTCCGCGACGGGCTGCACCTGGGTGAGCAGCCGATCCACGGCCACGGCCACGAGTGGGCGCTGTTCAACACCCTCGCCCAGTGGCGCTGGGAGAAGTGAACGCCCGCCGGCCGGCCGGGGCGGTGCCCGTCATGCCGAGACTGGTCCTGCTGCGCGTCCTGCGTCTGGCGACCCTGCTGGCCGGGGTGTCGGCGCTCGCCTTCACCCTGGTCCACAACTCGCCGATCGACCCGATCCAGGCCTACATCGGCGCCGACGTGGACCTCACCGACGAGCAGCTGGCCAAGCTCCGCGAGCAGTGGGGCCTGGACCGCTCGCCGGTCGAGCAGTACCTCGCCTGGGCCGGCACCCTGCTTCAGGGCGACTTCGGCACCTCGACGCTCTACAAGGCGCCCGTGACCGATGTCATGGGCGCCCGCTTCGGCGCGTCGCTCGCGCTGATGGGGGTCGCCTGGACGATGTCCGGGGTGCTCGGATACCTGCTCGGAGCCGTCGCGGCGATGCGGCGCGGCCGGCTCGCCGACCGGGTCGTCTCCTGGTACAGCTACACCCTGTCCGCGACGCCCACCTTCTGGCTCGGCATCGTCTTCCTCGTCGTCTTCTCCGTGTGGCTCGGCTGGTTCCCCGTGGGGCTCGCGGGGCCGCAGGGCGTCCCGGCGGCGGACGTCACGTTCGCCCAGCGGTTCCACCACTTCGTGCTGCCGGTGATCACCCTGTCCGCCGTCGGCGTCGCGAACATCGCCATGCACACCCGGGAGAAGATGACGGACGTCCTGAACAGCGACTACGTGGCATTCGCCCGCGCCCGGGGCGAGACCGACGCGCAGATCTTCCGCAACCACGGATTCCGGAACTCCGTGGTCCCGGCGGTGACCCTTCAGTTCGCCTACTTCGCAGAACTCTTCGGAGGCTCGGTGCTCGCCGAGACGGTCTTCTCCTATCCGGGCCTCGGCTCCACCCTGACCGAGGCCGCACTCGGCGGCGACGTCCCGCTGCTGCTGGGCATCGTGCTGGTCAGCGCGGTGTTCGTCTTCACCGGCAACCTGATCGCGGACGTCGTCAACGCCGCGATCGACCCTCGGACGCGGAGGAGGGCATGACAGCGCCCACCGGTCACCGCCCGCGCCTGCGCGGCCGCCGGGACCTCGTCGTCTCGCTCTCCGTCGTGGTGCTCCTGGTCGCCTGCGTCCTGGCGGGCCACCTCCTCCTGGACGACGCCGCACTGCGGCCGGACGCCGCGCCGCGGCTGCTGCCACCGAGCCTGGAGCACCCGCTCGGGACCGACCACCTCGGCCGGGACCTGTTCACCAGAGTGGTGAAGGGACTCGCGCTCTCCCTGGGGATCGGCGTGCTGACGGCGGCGATCAGCACGGTTATCTCCGCGGTGCTCGGCATCGGCGCCGCGCTCCTCGGCAGGCGGGTCGACGGCGTCGTCTCCTGGCTCATCGACCTGTCCATCGGCATCCCACACCTGATCTTCATGATCCTGCTCGCCTTCACCGTCGGAGGCGGAATCCCGGGCATCGTCCTGGGCATCGCGTTCACCCACTGGATGTCGCTCGCGCTGCTGGTCAGAGCCGATGTGAAGCAGATCCGCGGCGCCGAGTTCATCCTCGTCTCCCGCGGGCTCGGCAGGTCACCGCTCTTCATCGCGCGCAGGCACGTCCTGCCGCTCGTCCTGCCCCAGCTCCTGGTCGGATTCGTCCTCATGTTCCCGCACGTGATCCTGCACGAGGCCGCACTCACCTTCCTCGGGTTCGGATTCTCCCCGCAGACACCGGCGATCGGCATCCTCCTGTCGGAGGGGATGTCGCACATCTCCAGCGGGATGTGGTGGCTCGCGGTGTTCCCCGGCCTCGCCCTCCTGCTGGCCGTACTCGGCTTCGCGCGACTCGGCGACCGGGTGCGCGCGGTGCTCGACCCTGCGACGTCGAACGGATGAGAGCCGGATGAACACACCGATCCTGACGATCTGCGATCTCGACGTCGGCTTCGTCCAGTACGCGAGCAGGCTGCGCACCCGGACGGTCCCCGGCATCGCCGGGCTGGACCTCGAGGTCCGCGAGGGGGAGATCCTGGCGGTCATCGGCGCGAGCGGATCCGGCAAGACCCTGCTCGCGCAGGCGATCCTCGGCATCCTGCCGCACAACGCGCACGTCACCGGTGAGATCCGCTTCCGGGGCGAGCGGCTGACCGCCGCCGGGCGGAGGCGGACGCTCGGCCGGGAGATCTCCTACATCCCGCAGTCGGTGACGAACCTCGACCCGCTGATGCCCGTCGGCGGGCAGGTGCGGATCGGCCTCGATCCGAAGACCGCGGAGCGGGAGCAACGCCGGCTGTTCGCCCGCTACGGCCTGTCGAGCGAGACGGCGAGGCTGTACCCGTTCGAGCTGTCCGGGGGGATGCTCAGGCGGGTGCTCTTCGCCACGGGCGTCCGGGACACCGTCCGGCTGATCATCGCCGACGAGCCGACCCCGGGCCTGCACGCCGAAGCCGTCGCAGAGGTGCTCCGGCATCTGCGCGAGCTCGCCGCGGACGGGGTCGCCGTGCTGCTCATCACCCACGACATCCTCTCGGCGGTGACCGTGGCCGAGCGGGTGGCGGTGATGAACGGCGGGCGCCTCGTCACCGTCGAGCCCGCCTCCGCCTTCACCGGGGAGGGCGACGGGCTCGGCCATCCCTTCGCGCGCGAGCTGTGGCGCGCGCTGCCGCAGAACCGATTCTCCGCCGGAGGTGTGGAATGGCACTGGTAGTCAGCGGCCTCGGCTACGGCCACCCGGGCGGGAGGACGTTGTACCGCGACGCCTCCTTCCGCGTGGAGGCCGGCACCGTCGTCGGCATCACCGGGCCGAGCGGCAGCGGCAAGTCGACGCTCGGCGCGCTCCTGGCGGGAGACCTCCGGCCCGGGTCCGGTGAGATCACGGTCGACGGCGCCCCGCTGCCCGGACGCGGGTTCCGGCCGGTGCAGCTGATCCACCAGCATCCCGAGCGGGCGGTCAACCACAAGTGGCGGATGCGCTCGGTGCTGCGGGAGTCCCATGCGGTGCCCCGGGAGACGCTCGACCTGCTCGGCGTCAGGAGCGAGTGGCTCGACCGCTGGCCGGCCGAGCTCTCCGGAGGCGAGCTGCAGCGCTTCTGCATCGCCCGCGCGCTCCATCCCGCCACCCGGTATCTCGTCGCCGACGAGATGACCGCCATGTTCGACGCGATCACGCAGGCGCAGATCTGGCACGCGCTCATCCGGATCGTCCGCGAACGCGGCCTCGGCATGGTCGTCATCAGTCACGAGCCGGCGCTGCTCGACCGGCTCTGCGACGAGCAGATCGCCGTCGAGCGCCTCCGCGTCCCGGCGGAGTGCGGCCCGCCCTCGGTGCCCGCCTGAACCGGGCCTTCGGCCGTGCCCGGGCGCACGGCCGAAGGCCCGGTCCCGGCCGCCTCCGATTCCGCCGGTGACGAGGCCATCGCCGCGGAGCGGGCCCGGGAAGGCCCGTCCCCGCACCCGCGCCTCCTGGGGCGGAACGTCACCGCCCCCGCACTTGTACGTGTTGGTAGTGCGTGGTTACCATCCGAGGCACATCTCGATCTTCCCTACCGATGGGGTCCCATGAGCCCGCACCCCGGCGACACCCCTGAAGCCGCCTTCCGCCGCAGGTTCCGGTGAACCTCGAGCAGAAGGCGTCCCTGCTGTCCGGCAGGGACGCGTGGAGCACCGAGCCGGTGGGCGACGTGCCCTCGGCCGTGCTGAGCGACGGCCCGCACGGCGTGCGCCGGCAGACCGGCGGCACCGACCACCTGGGCATCCATCGGAGCCTGCCCGCCACCTGCTTCCCGCCCGCCGTCGCGGTGGGCTCCAGCTGGGACCCCGCCGTCGCGGGCCGGCTGGCCGCCGCGGTGGCCGCCGAGGCCCGCGCGCACGGCGTCCAGGTGGTCCTGGGGCCCGGGGTGAACATCAAGCGCTCGCCGCTGTGCGGGCGCAACTTCGAGTACTACTCCGAGGACCCGCTGCTGTCCGGCGCACTGGCCGCCGCGCACGTCAAGGCGCTGCAGGCTCAGGGCGTGGGCGCCTCCGTCAAGCACTTCGCGGCCAACAACCAGGAGACCGACCGCATGCGCGTCAGCGCCGAGGTCGACGAGCGCACCCTGCGGGAGATCTACCTGCCCGCCTTCGAACGCGTCGTCGAACAGGCCCGGCCGGCGACGGTGATGGCCGCCTACAACAGGCTCAACGGCGTCTACGCCGGCCAGCACCCGTGGCTGCTGACCACGCTGCTGCGCCAGGAATGGGGCTTCGACGGCGTCGTGGTCTCCGACTGGGGAGCCGTCAACGACCGGGTCGCCGCCCTGAAGGCCGGACTCGATCTGCAGATGCCCGGCAACCCCACAGACGACGCCGAGATCGTGCGGGCCGTCCGCGACGGCTCACTGGACGAGGCGGTCGTCGACCGCTCCGCGGCCCGGGTGCGGGCCATGGCCGAACGCTGGCGGGCCGCGCCGGGCGGCTTCGACGCCGACGCCCACCACGCACTCGCCCGCGAGCTGGCCGCCGAGTGCGCCGTGCTGCTGAAGAACGACGGTGCCGTGCTCCCCGTCGGCCCTGACGTCGGGACCATCGCCGTCGTCGGCCCGTTCGCCACCGAGCCGCGTTTCCAGGGCGGCGGCAGCTCCCGCGTCGACCCCACCCGGGTGGACGTCCCGCTGGAGGAGATCAGGAGGCTGGCCGGGGAGCGGACCGTCACCACCGATCCCGAGGGCGCCGACCTGGCGATCGTCTTCGCCGGGCTCGCCGACGCCGACGAGTCCGAGGGCTACGACCGGACCGCCATCGAGCTCCCCGGCGAGCAGGTGGAGCTGATCCGCGCCACCGCCGCGGCGGCCCGCCGTACCGTCGTGGTGCTGTCCAACGGCGGCGTCGTGTCGCTGGAGGGCTGGCACGACGACGTCGACGCCGTCCTGGAGGGCTGGCTGCTCGGTCAGGCCGGCGGCGGCGCCGTCGCCGACCTGCTCTTCGGCGTGGTCAGCCCGTCCGGGCGGCTGGCCGAGACCATCCCGCTGCGCCTGCAGGACACCCCCGCCTACCTGAACTTCCCCGGCGAGCAGGGCACCGTCCGCTACGGCGAGGGCGTCATGGTCGGCTACCGCTACCACGAGACCGTCGGGCGGCCGGTGCGTTACCCCTTCGGCCACGGGCTCACCTACACCGCCTTCGCCGTCGGCGACCTCGCGGTGGAGGTCACCGGAGCCGACAGCGCACGCGCCGCCCTCACCGTCGCCAACACCGGCGGGCGGTACGGCAAGCACGTCGTCCAGCTCTACGTCGCCACGCAGGCCGGCCCCGTCCGCCGCCCGGCCCGGGAACTGCGCGCCTTCACCAAGGTCGCGCTCGGCCCCGGCGAGTCCACGACCGTGGCCTTCGACCTGGACGCCCGCGCCTTCGCCTACTGGGACGTCGCCGAAGGCCGCTGGCTGGTGGCGCCCGGCGACTACACCGTCCAGATCGGCGAGAACGCCTCGATGATCGTCGCCGAGGAGACCGTCGAGCTCGCCGGTGAGGTGCTCGTCAAGGAGCTGACCCTGGACTCCAGCCTCGGCGAGTGGCTCGCGCACCCGGCCGTCGGACCCGCGTTCATGGACCGGCTGACCGCGGGCATGACCGAGGAGCAGCGGGCGCAGGCCGCCGAGCACGCCGGCATGCTGCGTCTGGTCGAGTCGCTGCCGATGCACCAGTTCCTGGGGTTCCTGCCCGCGCCCCTCCCCGAGAGGACCCTCACCGAGCTGATGGCCCTCAGCAGGCGGCAGGGCTGACAGGGAGCACACTCCGACCCCGTGGTGGCCTGCCCCGCCGATGCCGCACAATGGTTCGCCGACAGCGCCGCCATCACGCAAGGAGCCCCCACCGTGCCCCATCCGTCCGCCGATCCGGTGACCGTGCTCACGACCCTGGCCGGGTACGGCGAGCGCTACCGGCTGGAGACCGACCCCGGCGCGGGCGGAGACTGGATCGCCGCCGACCGGCTGATGGATCCCGTCGCCGAAGAGCTGACGCGGGTGCTGGAGGCCGAGCGGGCGGCCAGCGGGCAGGTGTCCGCGCACGCCACGGCACTGACCGTGATGGCCGTCTACGCCGGCACGGTCACGGCCCCCGCCCTGCTGGCGTGGGCGCTGTACGACCAGGTGCTGGACGTGCGGCCGCGGAACGTGCTGCTCCGGCTCGACGACCACCACGGGTTCGCGGCCGTCGCACTGCGCCGGCCGCGTCTGGCCGACGTCTCCCGCATGCCCGCGGGCGAACGGCTGGCGCTGCTGGTGAGCCAGGTTCTCGACGAGCACCTGCTCCCGGTCGCCGAGGCGCTGCGGGCGCGCAGTCGCGCCGGGCGGCGGCAGCTGCACGGCGGCATCGCCCAGGGGTGCGCCGCGGCGTTCGGCGCCGCGAGCAGGAGGCCCGGAGCCGACGTCGACCTGCTGCAGCGCTCCTACGAGAGGTTCGTCGCGGCCTGCCCGCCGGAACTGGCCGCTCTCGGGGAGATGGTGCGGCTCTCCGAAGCAGGCGCGGAGGGCCTGTTCTACCTGCGCCGGACGTGCTGCCTGTTCTACACCGCCGCCCACGGTGAGAAGTGCGCCAGTTGCTGCCTGGACAGCGTGGAGGACCGCATCGCCGGCTACCGCCGCGCCCTCACCGGCGGCGCGACCCCGCACTGACCCCGCCCCGGCGTCCCTCCCCGGCCGGATCGGCGGTGCCCGGTACCTGGACAGACCCCTGCGGCTAGGACAGGAGGGAGTCATAGGCGGCCGAGTGCTGCTGCCCGGACATGAAGGACACGAAGCGCCTGACGAAAGCGCTACGCGAGTAGCTGGCGTCCCCGTCGCTCAGCTCACGGTGGAAGGCCCGGCGGAACAGCGTCTGGTACTCGTGTGCGTCGATCATCTGGTCGTCGTCGACGTCGGTGATGTCGAACAGCACGTCGGCGACCCTGATCAGCCCGGAGCCGGGCAGAGCGGCGGCTGCGGCGGCGTACTCCTGGCGTGTGACGCGTCCGTCACCATCGGCGTCGAGCTGGGCCTGCAACTCCCGCCACCAGGCGGCGTAGGCGTTGTAAAGCCGCTCCTCGTCCGGTTCGTCCAGATCGAGCCGCGTGGCGATCGCCCGGGCCATGGCGGCCAGATCGGGCCAGGTGAGGTGGCCGTCGCCGGTCTGGTCCAGGACCTCGGCGAAGAACCGGTCGGCCGAGCGTGTGGCCCGGCCGGCCTCCTCGGCAGCCGGAGCCATGAGTCTGATCATGGCCGCGGCCTGACCCGCCTTGCGGCGCACCTTCTCCCACGGTCCACCGCCTCCGGCGTGGCCGGGATCCAGCAGGCTCATGAACGAGCCGACCTGCATCCAGTCGTCCGGAAGCACACGGGCGGCGAATCCGGCCGTCAGGTAGGCCCCGTGCATGAGCGTCCGCGCCCCCGGAAGGTCGGGCAGGGCGATACGGCGGCAGAAGGACTCCGGCAGCGAGGCGATGGTGATCGCGGCGGCCACCGGACCCGCCACGACCCGGCCCGCGGCCCACACCGCGGGATGGCTGCGCAGCAGGGGCGGCGCGGGCACGTTGGCGAAGAGCCGGTAGAGGATGACGCGCACCGCCTCGGTGCTCTCCAGGCGATGGTCGATCATGTCGTCGTAGTAGGGCCAGAACTCCCGCAACGTCGCAGGGAGGCGGTCGCTGTCGCCCTCGAGCAGGGCCAGGAACGTCCGGAACTCGGCGTAGAGCCGTTCCATCGCGGGTCCGTCGAGCGACTCGCCGCTCAACCGGTACATCGTCACCGCCGACTCGAACAGGGTCGCCACCACCCAGGCACGCGCTTCGGCGTCCATCGCGTCGTAGCGGTGACCGTGCGGGTCGGTGCCCGAGATGCGCGCGTGCAGGCGGTTGAGGCGGGCCGCCTCCCGGTGGCGGACCCGCGGGTCCGGGTCGAGCATCCGCTGCGTGCTCACCACGGTGTTGCGCAGGCGCCGCCACGGATACGTCACGAACGTCGAGTTTCCGATCAACGCCATGCCGATCTGCGGGTGTGCGGCCTCCAGCACCGTGGCGCGGGTCACCGCAAGGCCCCAGCGGGCCTCGCTGACGAGGCGGCGCAGCATCGAGTCCGGCCCGAAGACGTCGGTGGTCTCCTGCCCGGTTTCCTGTGCGGTGGGCTGATTCATCGAAGTCCCTCTCCCGTCGTGGGGATCGACTGGCGGACATCACCGAAGCGGCGCTGGCGCCGCCGGTAGGCGTCAAGGCATTCCCACAGGTGGGCCGCGCGGAAGTCGGGCCACAGCACGTGAGGGAAGACCCATTCGGCGTAGGCGACCTGCCAGAGCATGAAGTTGGAGATCCGCTGCTCTCCGGAGGTACGGATGACCAGGTCCACATCCGGTGTGTCGGAGCAGGGGAGATGACCGGCGAAGGTGACCTCGGTGACCTGCTCGGCGGGTACGGCCGCGCGGATCAGCGAGCGGGCGGCTTCCACGATGTCGCGGCGTCCCCCGTGATCGAAGGCGACCGTCAGCGTCATCTGCCTGTTGTCGCTGGTCAGCGTCATCAGATCGGCGATGTCCCGGGCGAGCTGCGGCGGGATCCGCGGGTCGGACATGCCCAGGAACCTGCACCGGACGCCTCGTGCGTGCAGCGCCGGTGCGTGCTTGCGGATGGCCCGGCGCACGAGTCGCATCAGGATGTCGATCTCGCCTGCCGGCCTGCGCCAGTTCTCGGTGGAGAAGGCGTACAGGCTCAGCCACTTGACGCCGGCCGAGCGGGCCGCCTCGATGACGTCGATCACGGCGGTCTCCGCCGCTTCGTGGCCTGCGGTCCGCGGCAGTGACCGCTGCGCCGCCCACCGCCCGTTCCCGTCCATGACACACGCCACGTGATGCGGTAACCCGCCAATGATTTCCATAGCTGATCGTGACCATATCATTACTGTTGGTGGTGGAGGTGTTGCGCTCACCGGTCTCCGGCCGGATTCGCCGTCGAGGGCGGCGAAGCCGGGCGGCATCCGGGCGGCACCGTTCGTCGCAGGCGCCCGCCGACCGGCTCGGCCGTCACGAGCCAGCGCAGGAAAGCGATGGCCGCCGGCCGGAGTCGCATGCTCCGGCTCGGCTCCGGCCCAGAACGAACGGCAGGTGATCGTAAGCCGTCAGCGGCCGCGGGGCCGTGGCGGGCCGGCGTCGTCTTCGATTCCGAAGCGGTGCCGCGCGGTGTCGAGCAGGCGGCGCAGGTCGCCGGCGTCCGGTGCGACGGCGGTGGCGAGCCGTCCGGGGCCGTCGAGCGGGACGATCACGCCGTGCCCGTCCGCCGGGGTGCCGCCCAGGATCTCGACCGGACCGGAGCCGCCCGTCAGACCGGGGCCGAGGAGGAGGAGCTGGCCGACCGCTCGGTTGCCGTCCAGGACGGCCGGGCCGTCCCAGCCGGGCGCGCCGGGTCCGAAAGACGTCTGCTGGTCCAGCAGCGTCCGTCCGCCGCGGCGTACGGTCAGGCGGCTGTCCAGTCGTCCGGTCGGTTCGCGGGCGCGGCCCAGGATCTGCTGCTCGCTGAGCAGGAGCCGGGCGGTGGGGGCCAGGTCCACCCGGATGTGCTGGCGCAGGTCGCTGCCGGCGGCGCTGATGACGGGTTCGGGCAGCCAGTGCAGCCGCGCGTCCCGGCCCACGCGCAGGAGCACGTCGTAGACGGCGTGCCCGGGTGCGGGGCCGGGCAGTGCGACGGTGGCGGCGGCGGAGGTGAGGTGCAGGTCGGCGCCCGCCTCGACGGTGATCTCGATGCGCAGCCGGTCGCCGTTGTGCGGGGCGCTCATCGCGCCCAGGACGCACACCCGCGCCGGACCGCCGCGTGAGGGCAGGCGGCGCAGGTCGAAGGGGCCGTCGCCCTGGAGCAGGGGAAGATCGGTGGTGCCGTCCGCCGCGGTGGCCGTGATGCGGGCGGTGGCGTGCAGGCTGCAGGCGGCGGCGTCCTCGCCCGGGGGCGCCGCCGGGCGGTGGGCGCGGGCGGTGGTCGTCATGGCCGGGCCGCCTTCCCTGCGGCCAGGAGCCGGCACACCCATTCGGCGATCGGTGCGGCGCCGCCGGGGGTCCTGACGCTGGTGGCGATGACGGGCAGGCCGGCGCGTGCCGCCGCGGCGTCGCGTTCCATGGCCTCCAGGTCGGCGCCGACGTGGGGTGCCAGGTCGGTTTTGTTGATGACCAGCAGGTCGGCGGTGGTGATGCCGGGGCCGCCCTTGCGGGGGATGTCGTCGCCGCCGGCGACGTCGATGATGAAGATCTGGTGGTCGACCAGGCCCTTGGAGAAGGTGGCGGTGAGGTTGTCGCCGCCGGACTCGATCAGGATGAGGTCCAGCGGGCCGAGCCGGTTCTGCAGGTCGTCGACGGCCTCCAGGTTGGCGGAGATGTCGTCGCGGATGGCGGTGTGCGGGCAGGCGCCGGTCTCGACGGCGCTGATGCGCTCCGGCGGCAGTACGGCCGCGCGCAGCAGGGCTTCGGCGTCCTCGCGGGTGTAGATGTCGTTGGTGACCACGGCCAGCGACAGGCGGTCGCGCAGGTGCCGGCACAGAGCGGCGACGGTGGCGGTCTTGCCGGAGCCCACGGGTCCGCCCAGGCCGATGCGCAGGGCGCGGGCACCGGAGCGGCCGCCGCCGCTTTCGGGGATGTTCTCCAGGACGGTCTCGGTGTGGTGCAGGTGCATGTGTCTGCTTTCTCGTGGTGCGGCAGGGCATTGGGCCGGGTGGCGTTCAGCCGGCGAACAGGCGCACCGGCCAGGCGGCGTGCTGTTCGGCGGTGATGTCCAGCAGGGGTGCGCCGACTGCGGGCAGCGCGTCCGTGCCGTGGTCGGTGACGCGGGCGGCGTGCTCTGCGGCCCGGCCGGTGATCTCCTCGATGTCGCAGGCCAGGTGGGTCAGGACGCCGGTGGCGTGCACGGGGTCGAGGCCGAGCAGGCGCACCGCGGCGGTGACCGGGCCGCTGACGGTGTCGTAGGCGGCGGCCTGTGCGGCCTGGGCGGGCGACAGTCCGGCCGCGCGTGCGGCCAGCCCCAGCACGACCGGGTGGTGCGCGCCGCCGGGGCGTGCCTCGGCCAGTTCCTCCAGCCGGGGATCGGGCCAGAGCCGCCGGGCGGCGCGCATCAGCTGCCGGCCGAGCCGGCGGGCGGTGCGGCGCAGCGCCGGAGAGGGGGTGCGCGCGTCGGCGGCGTCGTCCAGCGCCAGCGGGTCGCATCCCCCGGCCGCCGCGGCGGCCAGCGCCGCGGCGACCAGGCCGGCGGTGTGCAGCCGGCCGCGGCAGAACCGCTCCAGCGTCGCCGTGTCGTGCACGCGTCCGGCGGTGACGGCGGCCTCGGCCCCGCCGGAGTGGGCGTGCCCGCCGGCGGGGAAGCGGCCGTCGGACAGCACCAGCAGCGCCGCCGGACTCGCCGTGGTGCTCTGCACGGGGTTCATCGTCGCTCCAGGTGGCGGGTCGGCGTCAGAACAGGAAGTACCGCTGGGCCATGGGCAGCTCGGGGCGGTAGTGCGGTATGACCGTGTCCTCGTCGACCGACACCTCCACGTCGCCGGTGCGGTCGTCTTGCTCGCCGGCGCCGCCGCTGCCTTCGACGACCACGGTGAAGTTGTCGGAATCGACGTCGATGCGGGGCAGAGCGCTGTTTTCGCGCATGTCGTCCTTGCTCAACCCCCGCGTGCTGGTGATGGGCACGAACGCCTTGGCCACATCGGGCAGGCCGCCCGCGAACTGCTCGCAGACGAAGTTGACCGAGTTGCCGGGCGGCGCGGTGCCGAGGGCGCCGAACATGCGGCGCGGCAGGACCGGCTGGGGGGTGGGGATGGAGGCGTTGGCGTCGCCGATCTGCGCGTAGGCGATCTGCCCTCCCTTGATCACCATGTGTGGCTTGACGCCGAAGAACTTCGGCTCCCACAGCACCAGGTCGGCGAGCAGGCCGGTCTGCACCGCGCCGACCTGGTGGCCGATGCCGTGGGCGATGGCCGGGTTGACGGTGTACTTGGCGACATACCGGCGCGCCCGCAGGTTGTCGGCCCGCCCGTCGCCGTCCAGGACGCCGCGTCGGCGCTTCATCACGTGCGCGGTCTGCCAGGTCCGCATGATCATCTCGCCGATGCGGCCCATGGCCTGGGCGTCCGACGACATGATCGAGATGGCGCCCATGTCGTGCAGCACGTCCTCGGCCGCCATCGTCGAGGGCCGGATGCGCGAGTCGGCGAACGCCAGGTCCTCGGGGACCTTCGGGTTGAGGTGGTGGCAGACCATCACCATGTCGATGTGCTCGGTGATGGTGTTGACCGTCAGCGGCCGGGTGGGGTTGGTGGAGGCGGGCAGTACGTTGCGGTGGGAGGCCATCTCGATGATGTCGGGAGCATGGCCGCCGCCGGCGCCCTCGACGTGGAAGGCGTGGATGCAGCGGCCGTCGATGGCTTCCAGGGTGCTCTCCAGGAAACCGGCCTCATTCAGGGTGTCGGCGTGGATGGCCAGCTGGGCCCCGGACTCCTGGCACACCTCCAGGCAGGCCCGCAGCACGGCCGGGGTCGCCCCCCAGTCCTCGTGGATCTTGAATCCCAGCACGCCGGCGCGCACCTGGTCGCGCATGGCCTGGCGCGACATGGTCGCGCCCTGACCGAGCAGCCCGATGTTGACCGGGAAGCGGTCCAGCGCCTGGAACATGGAGGTGATGTGCCAGGCTCCGGAGGTGACGGTGGTGGCCTTGCTGCCCTCGGCCGGGCCCGTGCCGCCGCCGATGAGCGTGGTGACACCGGAGGCCAGCGCCTCGTCGAGCTGTTCGGGGCAGATGAAGTGCACGTGGGTGTCGATGCCTCCCGCGGTGAGGATCTTGCCGTTTCCAGCGATGATCTCCGTCTCCGGTCCGACCACGATGTCGACGGGACGGGGAACGGGCCCGGCGACGCGCTGCCCACCGTGGCGGCCGTTCATCGTCTCGGGGTTGTAGGCCTTGCCCAGCGCCGTGATGCGGCCGTCGCGCAGCGCGACGTCGGCCTTGACCACGCCCCAGTGGTCAAGGACCACCGCGCCGGTGATCACGGTGTCCGGCGCCCCGTCAGCGCGTGAGCGGCAGGACTGGCCCATGGATTCGCGGATCACCTTGCCGCCGCCGAAGACCATCTCGTCGCCGCTGTGGCCCGGGCCGCCCGCCCAGTCCTCGGTGACCTCGAGCCACAGGTCGGTGTCGGCGAGCCGGATGCGGTCGCCCGTGGTCGGGCCGTACAGGTCGGCGTAGTCGGCGCGCTCCAGCCGGGGACGGCACACCTCGGCTCGCGGTGCGGGCTGCGGTACGGGCTCAGTCATGCAACTCACCCCCGACCGCTCCGCGCAGCCCCATGACGACCCGGTCTCCCTGGATGGGCACCAGGTCGACCTCGATGCGGCAGTTCGGCTCGAAACGCCGGGACTTGCCGGCGGGGATGTTCAGGCGCTTGCCGTAGGCGCACGCGCGGTCGGGCCCGGGATCCGCCGCATCCGCCGGCCGGATCTCCAGGGCGGGGTTGACCTCGTAGAAGTGGTAGTGGGAGCCGACCTGGACGGCGCGGTCGCCGGTGTTGCACACCTGGACCCGCGTCACCGGCAGTCCCTCGTTGACGTAGACCGGCCCGGCCCCCTCGGGGTGCGCGACCTGCCCGGGGCCGGGCAGGTCGTCGCGGGTCGGAATGGGGTCGGTGACGGTCACCAGCTTGGTGCCGTCGGGGAAGGTGGCCTCCACCTGAACCGTCTCGATCATCTCGGGGACGCCCTCCATCACCTCCTGGCGGGTGAGCACACCGCGTCCGGACATCATCAGCTCCCGGACGGTCCGGCCGTCCCGGGCGCCTTCGAGTACGTGCGCGGTCAGCAGTGCGACCGCTTCGGGATGGTTCAGCCGCAGTCCCCGGGCCCGGCGCCGGGCAGCGACGTCAGCGGCCACATGGATCATCAGGCGTTCCTGCTCGTGGGGGGTCAGATGCACGTCTTCCTCCTCACATCCACAATCGGTTTTCTGCCGGCGGTACGGATGAACCGATCCGTCGTGCCGCGGCCTGCGTGCGTGGGCGCGCACCGGACGGCCTGCGGATGCGCCGCCGGGATGCAGGCGCGTCCGACGGCCGGGCAGAACGGACGTGCACCACCTCGTGGACCGCTGTCGCGGGGTACGTCGGCGGTACGCAACCGCGCACCAGCGCTGCTCCGCCCGGCCGGTCGGCGGTCAGGTGCCGTGGGGGAAGACCTTCCAGACCTGGGCGAGGTTGGGGCCGCCCCACATGCGGGTCAGGCCGAGGAGCTGATCGTTGGCCTGCAGGTGGGAGACGATGGACAGGGCGTGGGAGGGGTGGACGACCGAGGCGATGACGTAGCCGTCGCTGCTGGTGTCGACGGGCTCGAAACGCCAGCTCTGGTGGAGGCTGTCGTTGCCCTCCTTCAGGGTCACCACGTCGGCGGGGTTGGCGCCGGCGCTCAGCGCGCGACCGTGGGCCGCGGAGCGGATGACGACGGTGCCGTCGGGGTTGCGCACGAGCGTCCAGCGGTGGCTGGTGGCGTCGGCGAAGGGGTCCTGGGCCCAGGTCTGGACGTGGTTGCCGACGTTGTCGTGGAAGTCGTTGCACATGAAGTAGGTGCCGGTGACGTGGTGGACCATCATCACCGATCCGGTGGGCAGGGCGCTGCCGAGCGGCATGACCGGCTCCTTTTTCCACAGGGGAAGCGAGGGTTGGGGGTGCCGCAGGCGGCGTCCGTGCCTGCCGGGGCGGCGGGAGGTGCGTGAACGGACCGGGCCCGTGTCGTCCACGGCCGGGCGGGTGATGCCCTCGGGTAAGGGCAGGAGAAGGGATATCCCTGCTGACATCACTGACGGTAAAGAAACAAACACTGATAGTCAATAGCCTGTCAAGGATGCCGTCAGGCCCATGTGATCCGTGCTGCACAGTTGTGAGCCTTGACGTCCTCCCCCGTCTGAAGACGGGGGATTCCAACAGCAACTACCCCACAAGGAGGAG